>CAYRCD010000049.1:0-18114 GCA_964422735.1 uncultured Dehalococcoidia bacterium
TCGTGCGCCACATCAGCGACCGCGTCGCCGTGATGTATCTCGGCAAGATGATGGAGCTGGCCGACCGCAACGAAATCTACGAGAATCCGCTTCACCCCTACACGAAGGCTCTGCTCTCGGCGGTCCCGATTCCCGACCCGATCCTGGAACGCAAGCGCGAGCGGATCATTCTCACCGGCGACGTGCCCAGCTCGCTGCGCCCGCCGCGGGGCTGCGTGTTTCACACGCGCTGCCCGATCGCGATCGACGAGTGTCGTCAGGCTGTGCCCGAATGGCGCGAGGTGACCCCCGGCCACTGGGTGGCTTGTCACCGGGTCTAGCGGTTGGTTGCCACGGCGCGTAAGATCGACAGCGGCCAGGCTGCCACAGGAAGGGCCCCTGCCTCTCACGAAGTGACCAATCAGCTCCAGACCTTCGACCCCTTCGCAAAAGAGCTGGCCTACGTCCGCGTTAACGAACGGCTGATCGAACGCACATTGAAGCGCCTTTCCGGCTGCCGCGAAGTACGCATGCTGGACGTCGGAGCGAACAGCGGCTTGCAGACCAACCTCGCCTACCACCGCGCCAAGACTCTCGGTGTCGAACTCAAATCCACGCTGATCGACCTCGACATGGCGGCGCTGCGCATCGCCCGGCAAGAAGTCAACGCCAACGGGGCCACGTACGCCTATGCAGACGCCGCGAATTTGCCCTTCAGCCAGACCTTCGACATCGTCATTTTCGCCAACGCCCTGCATCTGCTCGATGAAGGAGCGAAGCAGAGCGCCCTGAAGGAAGCTCACAGAGTCCTGAAACCGGGCGGAGTCTTTTCCGCGAACACCACCTTCTACGAGGGGGCCTACCCCGACGAGAGCAAGCCGTTCTACAGCCGCTGGATCCGCCGAGCCATCGCCGAAATCAACCAGCGTCTTCCCAACCGGAGTAAGGGCGAGCGGGCGCAGGCCATGGAGTGGCTGACGGCGGAGGGCTATCGGCAGCTGATCGAGTGCGGCGGCTTTCGTATTGTGGAGATGCGCGAGCGTCGAGTTCTCCTCAGTCAGTCCGCCGTGCGCGCCATCTCCAGCTACAAAGAGTTCGCGAAGGGTGCCCTCCACGCCACCGACGACGACGCGGAGGAGGCATCTCGCGCCCTCCAGGTCACCGTCCAGCGCGCCTTCAACGACCTGCACATGAGGCTCCTGGCCCGCAACTGGTTGGAGATCGTCGCCGAGCGGGCCTGAGGACAACACGCCAGCCACGGCATTCGCCGAGTCTGCTCGCCACCTGGGCTTCGATCTGACCGCGGAGCAGTTGCAGGCTTTCACACTCTACCGCGACCGCATCCTGGACGCCGCGGGAGCCTTCAACCTCACGGCGATACGCGCGCCGCTGGAGATCGAACGGCGCCATTTTCTGGAGTCCCTGGCGCTCGGCCGCGAGTTGGTCCGCCTGCAAGCGGTCCCAGGCGACGCGGTGCTCCGAGCGCTGGACGTCGGTTCTGGAGCCGGATTCCCGGGTATTCCGCTCAAGATCGCCTGGCCGCGCTGGTGCCTCGCTCTCGCCGATGCGAACGAGAAGCGCTGCCGCTTCCTTCGCGAGACGATCGCGGCGCTTGGCCTCGCGGACGCTCATGTCCTTGAGGGCCGAGCCGAGGCACTGGGCCATCATCCGGAACACCGCGCGGCCTATGACCTCGTTCTCGCGCGCGCCGTCGCGCCGCTTGCGGTCCTGCTCGAATACACCCTGCCCTTCCTTCGCCTCGGCGGGCTGCTCGCGGCGCCTAAAGGCTCGTCGGCGGCGCGGGAGGCTGAGGGGGCGGCCCGCGCGCTGGAGGAGCTCGGTGGCGAGCTGGTGGTCATGGCGCCCTTTACTCCGCCCGGAGGCCGCGAGCAGACGATCTCCCTCGTGCGAAAGATCCGGCCGACGCCCGACCGCTATCCGCGCCGGCCGGGGACGCCCCGCAAACGCCCGCTCGCCTGACCAGGAGTTGAGAAATCGCGTGCTAGAATTCGGCGGCGCCCCGCACCCCACCCCGTCCTCGCCGCCCTTCGAACCTCGCACCAGGAGGTCCCGTGTTGGCCGTCGATCACCAAACGATCGTGGGCTGGGTGCGCCGGCTCATTGCTTTCGACAGCAAGGTCTTCGAGGACATCCGCGGTAACCCCACGGCGACGGTCCCGGCGGTCCTGCTCGTGGTCGTCTCGATGCTCTTTACCGGCCTGGGTGGATGGCTCTGGTGGTCCATCACGCAGGGCTACGGGGGTGAGTGGGAGACCTTCCGGGACTCGGCTCTGATCGGCTCGCTGATCGCCGTCGCGCTGTGGGGCGTGATCTGGGTCGGATTGGTCTACTTCTTCCTGACCCAGTTCTTTCGGGAGAGGGTATTCCTCGAGCAGCTCCTGCGGGTCATGGGTCTCGCCACCGCTCCGATGGCTCTCACCGTATTCATGGTCATACCGGGCGTGTCGTTCGCTATCGCGCTGGGCGCGCTGGTCTTGACCTTCGGCTTGACGAGCATCGCGATTCAGAGCGTCACCAATGCCGACCCGCTCAAGATCGTGGTCGCCAACGTGGCGGGCTTCGCCGTGTGGGCCGCTTTTCTGACCATCTTCGTATCTTCCAACCATGTCTATGGACCCGGCATCTTCGTCTTCGACTGGCCCGCCGAGCTGTCAGGCGCCCTCGTCGACCAGATCAACGAGATCAAGAACATCGTTCAGCCCTGAGCGACCGAGGTCGAAACGCGTGGACGACGCCGCGACTCTGGACCCGAGCGAGCGGCGTGCCCTCGAGGCGAACGTCCTCAAGTCTTATGCCTTCAGCCTGCTGAACAACTTTCAGCTCTGGATGCCGATCTGGATCGTCTACCTCACCGACCAGCGCGGCCTCTCGCTCACCGAAGTGACAGCTCTCGAGACTCCGTTCTTTCTGACCCAGGTCTTGACCGAAGTGCCAACGGGCGCCATAGCCGACCACTTCGGACGCAAGGCTTCCCTGCTTCTGAGCAGCTTGGTCACCGCCGTCGCGGTCCTCACGTTTGGGATGGCGACGACTTTCTTTTTCGTCCTCGGTTCTTACGTCGTCTGGGGCATCGGCGCGTCGTTCCGCTCGGGCGCGGACACAGCGCTGCTCTACGACAGCCTCAAGGCACTGGGCCGTGAAGTCGATTTCGCGACCGTGCAGGGGCGCCAGCTGGCCTTGAACTGGGGGGCGGTGCTGGTCGCCGGGCTCGTGGGAGCGCCTCTGGCGGCCGCGACCTCGCTGGCCACGCCGGTGCTCTTGAGCGCGGCCATCGTCGCCGCCTCAGCGCCGATCGCGATGTCATTCTATGAGCCGCCGACCGACAGAGCAGGCAGGCCATCGTACTGGAAGACTATGGGTGGCGGCCTGGCCTACACCTGGCGCCGGGCCACGGTCCGTTACGGCGTGCTGTTCACGACCATCGTTGCCGCCTCTTTCTATGCTCCGAACTTCTTCGTACAGCCATTCCTCAAAGGTCACGGAGCCTCCATCGCGAGCCTGGGCCTGTTCATGGTCCCATTACGGCTTATGAGCATCGCCGGCAACCTGGCCGCGCCCAGGGCGCAGTCCAAACTCGGCCTTTGGCCGATGTTGTTCCTGGCCCCACCGCTGGCCGCGGCCGCTGGATTCACGCTGGCAGGGTGGGACTCGCTCTACGCGTTTGCGGTACTCCCCGGCGTTTTCCTCGTGAACTCGACGCGAAACGTCCTCCTGCTCAACTATCTGAATTTGAGAATCCCCAGCGAGACACGGGCGACCGTGCTCTCGGCGGCCAACCTCGTCATGTCCCTGGCGATGGCGATGATCGCGCCCGTCTTCGGGGCCGTAGCGGACGGTTTCAGTCTGCGCACCTCGTTCGCCGCGAGTGCCGCCGTCGGCATCACGCTCCTGCCCATCGCCATGGCCGTCTGGTTCCGAGCGGACCGCGCGGAGAGGAAAGCCGAATCTGAGCGCGAAGGGGCGCCCGCGGTCTTCGTCGGTTAGCGACCCCAATTGCGGCGAGCTTCGCACCGGACTATCCTTCCCTCAAACCGCCCAGATCCCGCCTGGTCCCTGATTCCTCTCCGCCAGGAGATGCGCGATGCCAGAGTACGAACAGATCCTGTACGAACCCAAAGGCCCTATCGCCTACTTGACCCTGAACCGTCCCGAGAAGCTGAATGCACTCTCGAACGAGCTCCGCGGCGAGATGGTGCACGCGCTCAAAGAGGCCGAGTTCGACGCGGCCGTTGGTGTCGTCGTCATCCGCGGCGCGGGCCGCGCATTTTCGTCCGGCTACGACATAGGCGGCGGCCGCGCGGCCGGAGAATCGAGCCCGTTCGTCCACCACAGGTCACGGCTGCCCGACGTCGGCTCGACACGCCCGGGGCCGTCGGAGTGGGCCCACCACGTTAACGAGACCAACTGGTTGATCTGGAACCTGTACAAGCCGGTCATCGCGCAGGTTCACGGGTATTGCCTGGCGGGCGGCACCGAGCTCGCTTCCATCTGCGATTTCCGCCTCGTCGCCGAGGACGCGCGCATCGGCTACCCGCCCGTGCGCGCGATGACGACCATGGACATGATGTGGGCTCCCTGGCACTTGCCCATGGCCAAGGCGCGCGAGATGGCCTACCTCGGCGACACCATGACCGGCGAGGAGGCGGCCCGCTGGGGATGGGCCAATCGCGCCGTCCCTGCCGGCGAGCTCGACGAGACCGTGGAATGGTTCGCCGGGCGCCTGGCGCAGATCGACCACGAGATGCTCACCTTCTCGAAGCGTTCTGTAAATCGCGCGTACGAGATTATGGGCATCAAGACCGCGCTCGACGCCGGCGCCGACATCCAGGCCCTGTCTGCCATGCGGCCGATGGGCGGCGTCTTCGGCCGAATTAGCCAGAAGTACGGCCTCAAGGAGGCCCTCGAGTGGCGCGATGGCCCCTTCGGCGATGGGCGAACACGCGGTCAGGTAAAGGCGCGCAAGGAGTTCCCGGACATCCATGCTCAGGGCCGGCCGGGTCAACAGCAATACTAGCAATGTGCCGCAGCATCAAACGCCTGCGCGAGCGCGACGAGATCGCGACGCAAGCCGAAATCGAGGCCGCGGCGCGCCAGTTCATACGCAAGGTGAGCGGCTTTCAACGCCCGGCAAAGAAGAACGAGGAGCCCTTCGAGGATGCCGTGCGCGACGTGGCCGCGATCTCCCGCCGTCTCCTGGAGGCGATCACCTCGGCCTGAGAACGTCGTCGATCTTAGTCCTTCATGTAGTCGTTCACGCAACCCGACACCGAGTGCCCGTCGATGCTGCCCTGAACCAGCGTGCCGGGGCGGCTGCGCTCGAAAATGGGCACCGAGTATTCATGAGTCGTCTCGAGGCTGCCAGCGAGCACCGACCCGTCAGGAAGGCTGATTCGGATGGCCCTTGCCGGGGCGCGTGGTGAGACCGCGAGGGCGTCGATCTGGGTTAGCTCGTTGCCACGGCGTACGTAGCCTGTTGAGCGTCGCGGCCCGATGGTGCCGACGAGGGCCAGGTCTGGACCGCGGAGCGTCATGTAGGTGAACGGGGCCTGGAACCGCGGCGCTTCCTGGTGCTGCTCGTGCCACTGTCCGAGACCAACGATGTCAACCTCGCTTCGACCGACGCTGATCTTGCCCTCGACCCTGCCCAGCAGCTCGATGCGGCCGGGCACGGCGGTCCTGGAGGCGCTCAACGGCCAAAAGATGGCGGCAACTCGCACGGGAATGTCGCCGGGCCCGTGGCCGGGATTCGGATCGGCGTGTGCCCGAACCGACACCGCCGCGCGGGCAAACTCCGGCAACCGGCGCTCACCAGACCTGGTCATGCCCGCGTCAGCCGTCCCGTCGAGGCCGTAATGGACGCCGGCCGATTCCACGGCCGTTCGGTCCGCCCCGCAGGTCAAGTAGTGGTCGGTATAGGCATAAACGCCGTTCGGAAGAAAGACGTGGCACCAAAGCCACCCGGTCCCGGCGGAGGGATAGCGTGACAGCCGCAACACGAAGCCGGTCAATCCGTCCTCGCTCACGCAATCCAGGTATGCCGACTCGCTCCAGATGGGCCGGCCCGCCAGGTGGTCGACGCTTGGTGGCGCCATGACGAATTTCTATCACAGATAGCCCCTAGATATGTAGAATCTAGGCGTGAGCGGAGACGCGCGCGGTGTTTCGCGACGTGAGGTCCTGCGCTGGGGGGCATTGGCTCCCTTCGGCTACCTGGTCGCCGCCTGCGGTGGCGCTGCCGCGTCTTCGGCGCCTCGGGCCAGCGCTGACACCGAAGAAGGGCCCGCGCGGGCTCCGGCGCCCCAATCGGCTCCGGCATCAACGCCAGAGCCGCCCTTCGTCGTTGCCGCCGGCGAAGAAAGACGCTTGCTCATGTCCGACACCCGCTACGAGACGCCGCTGTACGTCTTCGGAAGCGGCCGCCCGGGACGTATCATCCTGGCCCTGGGCGGCGTTCACGGCAACGAGCCGGCGGGCTGGCTGGCCGCGGAACGCATCGTGGACCGTGTCCGCCCGGAGAACGGCGCCCTTCTGGTAATCCCGCGGGCCAACAGAGTCGCCGACAGCCTCTTCGAGCGAACGACACCCGAGCTGGCCGACCTCAACCGCTCGTACCCGGGATTTGCCGATGGCCTGCCCATGGAACGCATGGCCGTGGAAATCGTGGAGACCATCCGCGAGTTCCGCGTCGACCTGGTCCACGACATGCATGAGTCCTGGGCCTTCTACCGCGACCGCACCACGAACGGCACGGCCTTCCTCGGTCAGACGGTTTCCACCAACGGCGATGAGGGCACCGCTCTCGTGCGCTCTGTGGTCGATGCCGTCAATGCGCGCGTGCTGGCGACGCAGGAGGAGTTCTTCTTCCGCGACTTCGGCGGCCAGAACGCCGCCGGCCAGCCTCGAAACGCCAGCAATCAGGACGGGGCCACGCTTCCCCGCCAGACCAACGTTCCCCCGTCCGGACGCGGCACCTCGAGCCTGGGCCTCAACCGCTTCTTCCCCGGCGTTGTGCCCATCCTCGTGGAAATGGGCCAGCAGCAGGCCCTCGAGCGCCGCACGGCCCTCCACGTCCAGATGTTGGAAGAAGTGATGAAGGAAGTTGGAGTCGGGTTGGCCTAGAGACTGCGATTCGGGGGAGAACCTCTAAGCCCGAACTTCCAGCTCCAGGCACGTCATCCTGCCGCCTCTTCCTCAGGCTGCCTTCCGAATACGTAGCCGGTAACGCCTTCGGTAAACAGCGCATCGATCTCCGTGTCGTCCAGACCGAGCTCGCGCCGCAGCAGGTCGGCGCTGTGCTCGCCTAGCCGCGGTGAGGCCGTCATGCGTGCCAGGGGCGAGCGTGAGAAGCGCCAGTTAGGGCCGTTGTGTTTGTGCGTGCCCATGTCCGCGTGCGTCAGCGTGCGAAACCAGTCCAGCGCGGCGAAATGGGCGTCGCCCAGGACTTCGTCGGTCCTCTGGACGGCGGCCGCCGGAACGCCCATGGCCTGGAGTGCGGTCGCGGCCGCCTCTCGCGTCTGCTTCCTCGTCCAATCCGCGACCAGGGCCTCGGCTTCGCCCTCGGCGGCCAGGCGGCCCGCGGCCGTCGCAAGGCGCGAATCTCGGAGCGCGGGAACGGCCTCCCCCGCCAGCGAGAGTAGCGCGGCCCAGTCGGCGTCGTCGCGGACCGCGACGGCGACCCAGCGGTCCTCACCCGCGCACGGAAACAGGCCGTGGGGCGCCATGTCGCGGTCGCGGTTTCCTCGGCGGCGCGCGCTTTCGCCGTTGATCGAGGCGAGCATAATCTCCTCACCGACGTAGCCCGCGGCCGCTTCGTACATCGAGCCGTCAACGCGCTGGCCGCGGCCGGTCCGCTCGCGGTGCAGGAGCGCCACCAGGGCGTGCGCGGCCATCTGCAGGCCCGTGATGGCGTCGGCCTGCATAATGCCCATCATCATCGGCGGACCGTCCGGATAGCCCATGAGCATGTCCCAGCCACTGTTGGTTTCCGTCGCGGCGCCGTTGGTCTTGAAATCGCGAAAGGGTCCCGTAGCGCCGAAGCCGGAGAACGAAACCATGATCAGGTCGGGCTTCAGCTGCCGCAGCGCCTCGTAGCCGAGCCCGAAGTTGTCCATGACTCGGGGCGTGTAGTTCTCCACCACCAGGTCGGCCTTCGTGACGAGGCGGCGGAAGAGCTCTTTGCCGTTGTCGCTGGCAAGGTCCAGCGCCAGGGAAGGCTTGCCCATGTTGACCGAGTTATAGTTCGCGTTCGTGTTCCAGGGATGGGCGTCGGGGTTGGCCAGGCCCCTCGCTTCCAAGCGACCTTCAATACCTCGCCAGACGTCCGGGCGCCTCGGCGATTCGATCTTGATCAACTGTGCGCCCAGATGGGTGAGCAGCAACGTCGCATAAGGCCCGATCCAGGCCGCAGTCAGGTCCAGGATACGGACGTCCGCCAGGGGTGGCCCGAGTGTATCTCCACCTGAAGGCGGGAGCATGGTCACGCCGTCCACGCCTCGGCCTTCAGGCCGGGGCATGTCACCGCGGTCACTCTCGAGACGGGTGGTTTCTCCTTCCCTGACCTGACCCGGCGGACCCGGGACCGTGACCGCGCCCAACCCCGCGATTTCAGCGGAGCGAAAATACCCGCGCGCGGCAAGGTGGTCGCAGGAGAGAAGCTGGTGAGCACTGCGGGCAAGACCGCAGACCTGACCAAGCCCGCTAAGCGTGAGAAACAACTCCCTGGCCGGTCTCGATGCGGTCTTGGTCTCGACGAAGGCGAGCACGGCCGAGCGGTCGCGGCGGCCGTCCGCCGTGCGCAGACCTTCCGGCGCATCGTTCTCCCCGAGGCCAAGGGCCGTGACGAGCGCATCCCAGCCGCGGTCGGTAAACGGACTATAGGCGATAAACCCGTCCTGGCAGCGGATCATGCTCCAGCTGCCGGCCACGGGGCCGCCCTGGCGCCGCGCCGGCTCGCCGGTGTATTCGGTCCGCAGGTAGACGACCAGCGACGCCAGGGCCTCCAGGTTGGAGGCATCGACCAACTGGCCGCGGCCGCCGCGATTACGCTCGTGAAGCGCCGCCAGGGCCCCAACGAAGGCGCTGACCCCGCAGGCATACGGCATGACGTTGGCCGGGGCCTTCAAGGGCTCCCGGCCGGGGAGACCGTTGAGCGTGAGAAAGCCGGTAACGGCTTCGAGAATAATCTCCGTTGCCGGCAGCTCCGCGTAGGGCCCCTGCAGGCCAAACGGAGTCGTCGATACGAATACGAGCCGTGGGAACTTCTGGGCCAGCGACGCATGGTCCAGACCAGCCCGATCGAGACGCGACCGCCGCAAGTCGCAGACCAGGACATCCGCTCCCTCCAGAAATGATTCGACGTCGCGCCGCAGGTCTGGGCCGTCGAGGTCGATCCTCTCCTGTCGTTTGTCCAGGGAAACGTACTCCCAGAGCAGTGATCGCACGGCGTTCCTGCCGTCCCTCACCAGGGGTTGCCGCCGGCGCAGAGGTGAGCCCCTTTGCGGCTCGAGCGTCACGACTTCGGCACCCCAGAAGGCGAACTGCTGCGCGCAATAGGCGCCCGGCAGGTCGTCTGTGAGCTCTACGACCCGTAGATGGCCGAGGGGCCGGGACTCGGGCATCAGCTCTTGCTCTGGTCCTCGGCGGGTGCGGGACCGGCCTCCAGCTTCTTGAAGGCGGCCCCGACGCCGCCAAGGCGCCGCCGTCCCTGCTCGTCGCGCACCTCGCCGCCGCCGGCCTGGGAGAAGCCCGAAGAGCTAACGACGTAGGTGTGGTAAGCGCTCGCGACCGACGTGGAGTAGCCCTGGCCGTCGAGCATCTGGTTGATCGAGAACTTGTACATCCGGGTCGAAAACGGGCTGTTCTCCGCCACGCGCCCGGCGTAGGCCAGAGTCTCACGCTCCAGCTCCTCACGCGTCTGAAAGACTCGGTTAACGAAGCCGAGCTCCTTCATCTCCGCTGCGGGAACAAAGCGGTTCTCGAACAAAATCTCTTTCGCCTTCTTCGCGCCGATGTCCCAGGGGGCCGAGAAGTACTGCAGCTGTGAGGGAAGAAAGAGCGCATCATCCGAGGCGAATACGAGGTCCATCGCGGCTGCGAACATGTAGCCGCCGTAGATGCAGTAGCCGTGGACCATCGCGATCGTCGGCGTGCGGATGTTGCGCCAGCGCAGGGTGGCATTCAGAAACAGCTCCTCCGAGCGCGCGTAGCGCGCCGCGCGGTCGCTGCGCGCGGCCCTTCGCTGGCGATCGGCGATCTCCGGTGGCGAGCCGAGATCATGCCCGGCGGAAAAGCAGCTGCCGTTTCCCGACAGGACGATGACCTGCACCTCGAGGTCTTGCTCCGCCTTGCGAAAGGCGTCGTCCATCTCCTCGATCATGACCCGGCTCTGCGCGTTCCGGTATTCCGGCCGGTTCAGGATGATTCGGGCGACTGGACCCGGTTCGTAGATGATGTGGTCGTAGGTCATTTCGTTCCTCTCCCGGCCTGGCCGAGACTTGCCTCGGCTGCCGCGTCATTAACCGCCTAGAGTCAATGCGAGTGTCCGCCGCCGGGGCCGTGACTGTGACCGTGCTCGACGTCGGGCAAGCCGCCAGCGGGCGCCGATGGTTCGGACTCCAGCGCGGCAGTCCCACCGCGCACGAAGGTCATCGGCGCGCGAAAGACGCGCTCGCTATCGCTGCCGTCCTGAGGGCACGCTACCGGGTCGGTGGCCCGGCTCATCGGGCGTGACACCTCGAACTCGAGACCGCACTTCGGGCACTTGAAGTCATACAGGGGCATCGCCGTCCTCGCTTCAGCAGGCTTACAGGCCGGATTCTAACGCGTCGTCGGAAGCGGCGCAGCGTCGAGCAGCGGGCCCTCCGTATAATGCCCCCATGACCGCACCTGCCACCGGCGCCCTGGTCGAAGACCTGCGCGGCCAGGGCTTCAAGATCACCACTCCACGGTTTCGCGTTATCGAGTGGCTCAGCGACCGTGAAGGTAACTTCACCGCCGAAGAGCTCGCCGCCGAGCTCGCCCACGTCGGCCGCGCCACGGTGTACCGCACGTTGAAGCTCCTCCTCGACCGCGGCCTCGTCTGCAAGGTGGTGCTCGGCGACGGCTCGGTGTGCTACCGCCTGAGCGACAAGATCCATCACCACCACCTCGTCTGCGTCGGCTGCGGCGCCACGGAGGACATCGGCCGCTGCGGCGTCGAGGAGGTGCTGGCCTCCGTCCACGAAGCCTCTGGATACGAGATCGTCGGCCACCGCATCGAGGTCTACGGCTTCTGTCCGGCCTGCCGCTGAGCGGCGCCGAGAGGTCGGACGCCGCAAGTCGGCAGTAGAGACGAACCTTCAGCTCCGCTCACTTCCGCCGGGGTATCCAGGAAGCCAGACCGGGCTCAGAGCCGAACTCCAGATTCCGCCGGCCGGCGTTCGCGCACCGTCCTCGCGCGATCGCCCCACCACACGGGGCTAAGGGCCGCGACCCTACGCGTGCCCTAAACGCGTCTTGTCTTGGCGGACTACCTGACATATAGTCTCAATTGCGAAGACAACTGATTTGAAGTCTCGATTCTCCTTGCTCCCGCTCCTTCTCACTGGTCTCCTCATCGCCGCCTGCTCCGGACCGGGCTCAGACTCGAGTGGGAGGCTGCGAGTGGTCACCACCACGACCCAGATCGGAGACTTCGCCAGCAGTGTCGGCGGAGACCAAATTAGCCTGACCGTCCTCCTGAAGCCGAATCAGGACGCGCATGACTTCGCGCCCCAGCCCAGTCAAGTGCGCGCAATGGCTGACGCCGACGTAATCCTCCGCAACGGCGTTGGGCTCGATGCTTACGTGAACAAGGCCGTCGGGAACAGTCCCAGGGCGCGAGTCACAATAGTCACCTCCGGCCTCGTCCTGCGCCACGCTTCCGAAAACGGTGAGGAAGCCGGCAATCCGGAGGCGGCGAAAGAGGCGGGGGGGCAGGACCCTCACGTCTGGTTCTCGGTCCAGAACGCACAGAGGATGGTCGAGAACATCCGTGACGCGTTCGCGTCCGCGGACCCCGCCAACGCCGCGTTCTACGGCGGAAACGCCGGCCGGTACCTGGCGAGCCTGGACGGCCTCGACACCAGAATCCGAACCCAGGTGGGCCAGATGCCTGCTGGCTGCCGCAAGCTGGTCACAAACCATGACACGCTCGCCTACTACGGCGCCGCTTACGGCTTCGACATCGTCGGTGCCGTTATTCCCAGCGTATCCACGGAGGCCAAGCCATCGGCGTCTGACGTGGCCGACATCGTCCGCAAGATCAGGAGCGAACGGGTCCCGGCCATCTTCGCCGAGGTCTCGATAAACCCGGCCTTGATCCGTCAGGTGGGCCGCGAGGCCGGAGTCAAGGTCGTCGACGACCTCTACGGCGATTCGCTCGGCCCCAAAGGCAGCTCCGGCGCCACCTACATCGGCATGATGGACACCAACACAAAGAAGATCGTCGAAGCGCTTAAAGCGTGCTAACTCTGGGCCGTCACCAGAACTCTGACCGTTCGCCCGCTCTCATAACCTTCAAGAAGCGCTCCGATCTCGTCCAACAAGGCCCGATGGTAGCGCTCGCCGATTTCCGCGACGTGCGCGCGCGCGCGACGGTGGTAGGCGTCCCGAAGGCGTCGCAGGAGCGCGCTCGCTTCGCGCGTCAGCTCTTGGACGGCAGCACTCCTGAACCCCGAATCGGCCAGGGTTCTCGCGATTTCCGCGCCGGCAGTCGCCGCCAGCGACAGGAGCAAGCCCAACCGCCCGCCCGGGCGCAGCACGCGGCCACATTCCCGCATGAGCAGCGAGGGGCGGTAGCTGAAACCGTCGACTGAGACAACGGCGTCAAAGGAACCAGTGTGGCAAATGGCATCGTGTCGGCGTCGCCCGACACAAGCCCAGCCCCGCCGCCGGCGCGCGTTCCCAGGATAAGGGACTGGCGGGCGCGGTCGACGCCAACGCTCACCGCGCCCATATCGGTCGCCAGCCAGCGCGCTACATCGCCCGCGCCACAGCACACGTCCAGGACCAGCGACCGCGCGCGGATGCCGGCCGCCTCGGCGATCCAGCCAAGCTCTTCCGGCCCCGCGTAGCCCAGGAGGCCGGCCAGTTCCTCCGAGAGCACGCCCGCAACGGTCCGGCGCTGAGTCGGGCTTCGCGCCAGCGTCGTATGCAGGTCGTCGAAATACGCGGCAACCGCGGTCGTCGACGGTGGGTTCTGCCGATCAGTCTGCAATCCGGACCTGGTCCCCTCCGAGAAGGCGAGCACCAATGCAGAGGCGCCGGGACGCTCGGCTGGCGCCGGCTTCGCTAGGCCCTTAGACCCTCCACCAGCACACCCTCGAGCCAGTCGATCTCGGCCCGCAGGTGCGCCAGGGCGTGGTCCGCGGTGAGATAGCCCGGCGTTCCGGGGGAGTGCGTGGCACGAATTCGCGTCAGCTCCGGCAGCCGGGCCTCCGTAGCCGCGCGCCGCTCGGCCAGCAGGGCGAGAACATCCGCCCGCGACAGGGCGCGAAAGAAGAGCACGCCCAGCTCCCCCGCATAGGCGGGCACGTCCGCGGAGCGCAGGTTCTCGCGCAACAGCTCGACGAAGCGCTCGCGCCCCGCCATCGTGAGGCTGTAGACCTTCCGCTCCGGCCGCCGGCCTACCCGTTCCATCGTGCGGGAGACGAGGCCGCGCTCCGCCAGGCGGTCGAGCTGGCTGTAGGCCGTCGAAGGCTTCAGGCGCGAGAGGCGCGGCAGACGGCGCTCGATCACGTCGTTCAGCTTGTAACCGTGCATGGCCGAGCCCGAGAGGAGGCCGAGGAGAAGGAGCTCGTCTTCCATACTCCGTCCTTGACTAGTCGATCCTGATTATTATAGAGTTGGCCATCGCGCGCAAGACCGGGTGCGGCAGGGGGCGGGCTTACGGTTTGACGGGATGGCCCCGATCGAGCCCGTTCCTGAAGCGGCACTACGTGTTAGCTTCTATAAGTTCCAGGGTTTTGGGAGGTAGCCACCCATGATGGCACACGGCGTCGGCGCCGCCGACTGGGGCGACGGCCAGAAGAATGGCATCTCCTGGGCGTCGCTGCGGCGCATCCTGCGTTACGCCCGTCCCTATAAGCCTCTCATCGTTGCCACCTTCTTCCTCGTCCTCGCCGCCTCCGGCCTCGGCCTCATGCCGCCGCTCCTCATCCGCCGCGCGATCGACACGGCGATCCCCCAGGGCGACAAGAACGAGCTCGTCCTCTTGATCGCCGGCATGGTCGCCATGCCAATCCTCGTTGGGCTGGTCCAGGTCGCCCAGAACTGGGGCAACACCGTCATCGGCAACCGCATGATGCTCGACGTGCGCAAGCAACTGTTCGCGCACATGCTGCGGATGCCCCTGCGCTTCTACACGATGACCCGCGCCGGCGAGATCACTACCCGGCTGACCAATGACGTGAACGGCATCCAGCAGGTCGTCACCACCAGCTTCACGAACGTCATGACCAACGCCGTCACCGTTTCCTCGACGGTTGCCCTGATGTTCTGGCTCGACTGGCGCCTCTCGATTGTGTCGGTCATCGTCCTCCCCGTCTTCGTCGTCGCCACCGGGCGCGTCGGCAGCCTCCGCTTCCGCGTCGCACGGAGGGTGCAGGCCGCGATGGGCGAGATGACCGCTCTCATCCAGGAGAAGCTGAACATCTCCGGCCTCGTCCTGATCAAGACGTTCGGCCGCGAGCCCGAAGAGGCCGCGCGCTTCGACGACATCTCCGAGGAGGTCACGAAAGGCCAGATCACGCAGAGCATGGTTGGGCGCTGGTTCTTCATGTTCAGCTCGCTCTTCGGGTCGGTCTCGCCGGCCCTGATCTACGGTTACGGCGGCTGGCTGGCGATCAACGGCGACATGAGCGTCGGCGAGATCGTCGCTTTCGTCGCACTCGTGAACCGCCTGTTCATGCCTGTTTCGCAGCTGCTTACCGTCCACGTCGACCTGGCCGGCTCGATCGCCCTCTTCGAGCGCATATTCGAGTACCTCGACCGCTCGCCCGAGATCGAGGAGAAGCCGGGCGCCTTCGACCTTGTTCAGGCACGGGGACACGTCGCCTACGAGCGGGTTACGTTCGGCTATGAAGCCGGCCAAAAAGTCCTCGACGATGTCAGCTTCGAGGCGGAACCGGGACAACTCGTCGCCCTCGTTGGACCTTCCGGCGCCGGTAAGACGACGGTGACCTACATGCTCCCGCGCCTTTATGACGCCGACGCCGGCGCGGTCTCGATCGACGGCCACGACATCCGTGACCTGAGGCTCGCCAGCCTCAGCCGGAACATCGGTATGGTGACGCAGGAGACATTCCTCTTCCACGCCTCGGTCAGCGACAACCTGCGCTACGCCAAGCCGGATGCGACCGACGCCGAAATCGAGGCGGCGGCGAAGGCGGCCCACATCCACGACGTGGTCGCGGCGATGCCGCGTGCCTACGACACCCTGGTCGGCGAGCGCGGCTACCGCCTTTCCGGCGGTGAAAAGCAGCGCCTGGCCATCGCCCGCATCATCCTCAAGGACCCGCGCATCCTCGTCCTCGACGAGGCCACAAGCTCGCTCGACAGCCACAGCGAGCGCCTGATCAAGGAGGCGCTCGATCCCCTGCTGCGAACGCGCACGTCGATCGTCATCGCCCACCGCCTCTCCACCATCCTGGCGGCGGACCAGATCCTGGTCATGGACGGTGGCCGCATCATCGAGCGCGGCCGCCACGACCAGCTTCTGGCGCTGAACGGGCTCTATGCGCGCCTCTACCACGAGCAGTTCAAGGATGGCGCCGTGTCCGTCGACACTCCCCTCGAGGACCAAAAGCCGGCCCAGCCTGCCCCCGTGGCAGCCGCCGCGGCCGGCCAGGGCATGCCGGCGAGGGCGCACGGCCGCCCCTCACCCCGTTGATCCGTCCAACGCCCCGCAAGCCGCGGGAGCGTGAGTGATCGCGCCGCAATAACGCCCCGTCAGGACCCTGACTTCCGGCCCTGGCGGGCAAGAGGCGCTACGTGACTTACATCACCCTCCGGCGCCGCGCGTTCCCGCTTCTCCGCTACAATCGAAGCACGATGCGAGCGCTCGTTGTCGGAACGCGGGGCAGTGCCCTGGCGCTCCGGCAAACCGAAATCGTAATCGCGGCGATCAAAGCCGCGGCGCCCTCCATTGCAATCGAGGTCAAGACGATCCACACCGAGGGCGACCGCCGCCAGGACGTTTCCCTGGACGAATTCGGCGGCCAGGGCGTCTTCGTCAAGGACATCGAGCGCACCCTGCTCACGGGCGGAATCGATCTCGCCGTTCACAGCCTCAAGGACATGCCGGCCGCGACGCCCGAGGGTCTGGTTATAGCCGCCGTGCTGGAACGAGGAGACGCCCGCGACGCTCTCGTCAGCACGGGCGGCCAGGGCCTCGCCGGTCTGCCCTCGGGTGCGCGCATTGGCACCGACAGTCGCCGTCGCGCTGTTCAACTTCAGGCGCTACGCTCAGACGTCGAGCCGGTCGGCATCCGTGGCAACGTCGACAGCCGCGTGCGCAAGGCGGAATCGGGCGAGTACGACGCCGTGTGCCTGGCGGCGGCGGGCCTGGAACGGCTCGGACTCCTGGGGAAGGCCGCCCAGACGTTCACCGTCGAGGAAATGGTCCCCGCGGTCGGGCAGGGCGTCCTCGCGGTCCAAGCACGGGCGGACGACGCCGAGACCCTGAGTCTGCTCGCGCGGATAGACCACGCGCTTACCCGGACGGCCATCACCGCCGAACGCGCCTTCCTGCGCCGGCTCGGCGCCGGCTGCCGTCTGCCAGTCGGCGCCTTCGGCGAGGCGCAGGGTGCCCTCCTCCGGCTGCGCGCTCTGTTGGCCACCGAGGATGGACGCCTGTTCCGGGGCGAGCTGCAGCGCAAAGATGCCGGGGCCGACGCCCTTGGCATCGAGCTCGGCGAGCGTCTGCTGGATGCCGCCGGCCTGAAGGCAATGCTATGAGCGCCGGCTTCGTCTCCCTTGTCGGCGCCGGTCCCGGCGACCCCGGTCTCTTGACCCTGGCCGGCCGCGACCGCCTCGCCGAGGCCGACGTCGTCGTTTACGACCGCCTGGTGAGCCGCCAGATCCTCGACCATGCCCCACGGGGCGTCGATCTCGTCTTCGCGGGCAAGGAGCCCGGCAACCCGGCTCTCAGCCAGGACGAGATCAACGCCCTTCTCATAGATCTGGCCCACGCCGGCAAGCGCGTCGTCCGCCTCAAGGGTGGTGATCCCTTCGTCTTCGGCCGTGGCGGCGAGGAAGCTCTGGCCCTGGCGGCCGCCGGCGTTCCCTTCGACGTGATACCGGGCGTGACCTCCGCAGTCGCCGTACCCGCCTACGCCGGTGTGCCCGTAACCCATCGGGGTATCGCTTCGTCCTTCGCGGTCGTGACAGGGCACGAGGACGACTCGAAGGACGATGTCACCGTCGACTGGTCAAAGCTCGCGCTGGCGGTAGACACGCTCGTGGTGCTCATGGGCGGCGCCGCCTTGCCCGGCGTCGCCGCCGCGCTTATCGCCGCCGGCCGGCCGCCGGAAACGCCGGCGATAAGCGTGGAGTGGGGTACGACCAGCCGGCAACGGACCGTGAGCGCACCCCTCTGCAGCATCGCGTCCGCCGTCCAGCAGGCCGGACTCGGTACACCGCTTCTCACCGTGATCGGCGACGTCGCTTCCCTGCGCGACCACATCTCCTGGTTCGAGTCGCGTCCGCTCTTCGGCAAACGAGTCTTGGTGACCCGAGCGGCCCACCAGGCCGACGCCCTCGCCGACCTCCTCCGCCGCGAGGGAGCCTTGCCCGTCGAGCTGCCGGCCCTCGAGATCGTGCCGGTCGTAACCGAGGAAGTGCTCAAGACCTACTCGGACCGCCTCAAGGCCGCTGTCTACGCCTGGTGTCCCTTCACGAGCACCAACGCCGTCGACGTCTTCTTCGAAACGCTGGAGCGGTTGCACCTCGACGCCCGCGTTTTCGTCGGCTGCCGCGTCGCCGCCATCGGCGCGGCGACCGCCGCCGCCCTCAGACGCCACGGCATTTCGGCCGACATAGTAGCCAGCCAGGAGACCTCCGAGGGACTGCTCGACGCCCTGGACGCCATGCGTGGCC
>CAYRCD010000050.1:0-18024 GCA_964422735.1 uncultured Dehalococcoidia bacterium
TTCAGCTCGCGGGTGAGGACCACGCGCCGGTCGAAGTAGTTGTCGTAGTCTCGCTGGCCGCGCAGGCCCAGGGCCCAGGCGCCGAAGTTGCCGTAGTAGCTGGGTCCGCGCGTGTAACGCATCGCGAGCACGTTTCCACCGAACATCGGCGTCACCACGTAGCCCCAGGTCAGGGCGATCGCGGCAGCGATGGCCAGTCCGGGGGCGGGCAGCCCCCGCCAGGTGGGGCCAGGTCTGCGATCACGGCCCGCGGCTGCCGCCGCCGGCAGGGCGAACGATGCGAGCAGGCCCAGGGCTGGGAACGCCTGAAGCATGTAATGTGAATATGGCCTCCCGGTCAGGAGGGCGCCCGCAAGAGTCGCGCTCAGCCACAGCGCCGGCAGTCCCCAGTCCGGCAGCGACGAGCGCCATCTCAGCCAGGCCAGGCACCCGAGCGTCACCAGGAAGGGAAGTACGATCAGCGGCCGCGTGCCGAAGGGCAGCTCCTGCCCTGAGGGGACGTACTTGAAGAAGAAGCCAATGTTCGCGTCCCAGAACCAGCTGAACGACCCGAACACGGCGAAACCGGCACAAACGGGTACGGCGATCGCGGCAAACCCGACGGCCAGGAGCAGCCCGGCCTGGACCCAGGGGCGCCCGCGCAGCACCAGCCAGATCCCCGCTATTACGGCCACGCCCGCCGCCGTCTGGCGGAAGAAGAAGGCCGCGCCGAAGAGAAGCCCTGCCGCCACCAACAAGGCGCCGCGGTCCCGCTTTTGGTCTATGCCGTCTTCCCAGGCGAGTACACAGAGCACGGCGAGCGTCGTCGGGAGGATAGTGAAAACCTCGGTAAGGGCCAGAGTCCCTTCCCAGAACGGCACGCTCAGCAACATGCCCGCGACCGCCGGCGCGACCAGCGCGCGCCTCGGCCCGACCAGGCGCCGGCCGATGAAGTACAGGGCCGCCTCCGTGGCGAGGACCGAGGTGGTCGAAGCGAAGCGCAGCGCGAAGATGCCGGGGCCGAAGACCTTAAACAGGCCGGCGTACAGGAACAGGAAGAACGGCGGCTTGCTTTCCCAGGCGTCGGCGTAGAGGCGGCCGCCGTGGAGCACGCGCTGGGCGACGGCGGCGAAGATCCCTTCGTCCGAATGCCAGGGCGGCTCGAAGAAGGACGGAATCCGCAGCAGGACCGTGGCGGCGAGGATCGCGGCGAGCCACATGGCGTGGCGGCGATCGACGTTCGGCGCGCGCCAGGTGAGCCGGGGTGGTCGAGGTGCGGTCCAGGACGACATCTGCCGGGCCCCGTCTGCCTCCGCCATCTGGCGCACTCTCGCCCGCCGCGGCGGGCCGCCGGACTCCACGGCATACTACGCCCCGGACGGCCGCTTCTCAACACATGGTAAGGCGCCATTATGCGAGCGAGTGACGCTCGGGCGCAGGAGCGGTTCTCGCGCCGCCTGTCAAGTCGGTCTCAGGCGCCCTTCTAGCCCCACCTCAGTTCGTAGAGTCGCACCGGGTCCCCGACCGGACCAAGGGCCCGCGCTTATGGCGGCGAGGCAGCGGCTATGATCGGTGGATGACGCTGGATGCGGTCCTCCGCGTGCATGTGGCGCCGCGTTCCGCTCGTGACGAAATCTTGGGCTGGCGAGGCGACGTTCTTCGCGTACGCCTGCGTGCGCCCCCGGTTGAGGGACGAGCGAACGAGGCCCTCGGCCGACTCATTGCCGCCGGGCTGGGAGTGTCCCCTGGCGCGGTCCGGATCGTTGCCGGCGCCGGCGCTCGGACGAAGACGGTGAGAATCGAGGGGTTAGATCAAGAAACAGTGCTGGAACGGCTGGCCTGAGCGCGGGGCCTTAGGCGCGAATGACGGCCTGCGCTATGAACTGCAGGAGCAGGATCGCGATGATGGGCGTGATGTCCATCATGCCCATCCGCGGGATGATCGCCCGCAGCGGCGCCAGGATCGGCTCGGTCACCGTTACGACGAACTCCACAAGCGGGTTTCGGGGGTTGAGATTCGGGAACCATGACATCAAGGCTCGACACAGAATCGCGATGCTCAACACCCAGGCCGTGGCCGATACAATTTCTGCGATCACTGGACCCCTATGATCCTCCGAGGGCTTTCGATTTATTGTAAGCCGCGGTCACGGCTTCGCTCAGCGCCGCGCGCAGCCCGCGCCGCTCGAGCGCCCGGAGGCCCTCCGCCGTCGTCCCTCCGGGCGAGGTGACTAGGTTGCGCAGCTTGGCCGGGTGCTCGCCCGTCTCCTGGGCGAACCGCGCTGACCCAGCCACGGTCTGAAGGACCATCTCCGTCGCCAGTTCCCGGCTCAAGCCGATGTGCACCGCGGCATCGATGAATGCCTCCACGAACAGGAAGACGAATCCGGGCCCGCTGCCGTTCACCGCTGTCGCCATGTCGATGTACTTCTCCTCTGACACGTAGACCTGTCGGCCGAGGCATTCGAAGATTTGGGCGACGTCGGCGCGCGCCTGCTCGCTCACCGCCGCCGAGGCCGCCCAGACCGTCATGCCCTGGCCGATCTGGGCCGGCGTGTTGGGCATGGCCCGCACCGCGGCCGGATGGTCCAGAGCGCCGGCGACACGGTCGAGGGGGACTCCGGCCATGATCGAGACGACTGTGGCTTTGGGGCGCAGGCCGGCGCGCATGGAAGCGGCCGCGGTCTCGAAGTCCTGCGGCTTGACCGCCAGCAGGAGATAGTCGGCGTCGCGCGCCGCGGCGGCATCGTCGGCCGCCGCCTGCACGCCGTAGCGAGCCGAAAGCTCCTCGACGCGGTCGAGGCGGGTGTCGGCGATCCTGACTTCGGGCGCAGAAACGAGGCCGCCACGCAGGACCGAGGCGACGATCGCTTCGCCCATGGCGCCGCAGCCGATGACGCCGATCTTCATGGCCTTCTCTCCCCGAAAATTGCCCGGCCGATCCTGACAATGGTAGCGCCCTCTTCGATCGCGGTCTCGAAATCATCGCTCATGCCCATGGAAAGCTCTGGCAGGCCGTTGGCGTGCGCCAGCTGTCTCAGTTCCCGAAAGAAAGGCCGGGCGAGCCCCGGGTCGGCAACAGCGGGCGGTACTGTCATCAGACCCACGAGGTCCAGGTGCGGCAGGCGGCCGACGGCAGTGACCGCGGCGCCGACTTCGTCCGGTGCGAATCCAAACTTGGTGGCCTCTCCGCCGACGTTGACCTCGATCAGCACCCGGACCCGCTCGGACGAGCGCCGGTCGATTTCCCGAGCGAGATGGAGCGAGTCCAGGCTGTGGATAGCGTCGAACGTGGAGAGGGCTGTCTTGACTTTGTTGGTCTGAAGGTGGCCGATCATATGCCAGGTCGCCCGTCCGCCCGCGGCGCCCAGAGAATCTTTCTTGGCCCGCGCCTCCTGGACCACGTTCTCACCGATGTCGTTGAGCCCGGCGCCCAGCGCGTCGGCGACGGTCGCCGCCGCTACGCCCTTGGTCACGCCCACGAGCGTGACCTCGCCGGCTCCGCGGCCGGCCCTCTCGCAGGCCCCGCCTATCCGCGATCGGACCTCGCCGAGACGCTGGGCGATCGATGCCGAGATGGTTTCCATGGTCAGAGAATAGTGCAATCCGGCGGGCCGGCACTCGGGCATTGGCCGAACCACCTGCCCTTTGCTTCTCGCCTCCTGTGCTTTCTATTCCTCGGGCGGCGTGTCTCTCGCTATGCGCCCTCTCTCCCAACGGCCAAACAGGATTACGCCGCCGCCCCCGATCAGGATCGGGATCAGTGCAAACGCCGGGCTGACCGTGAAGAGATAGAGCGTTAACATCAGGCTGAGGACTGCGCCGGCGATAATCGCCACCGGGACGGCGAGGATCCCGAAGATCGCCCGCGTGATGATCAGCGTCTGCAGACAGCCGCCCGGCTCCTTCTGCTCCTTAGGGAAATACATCGAGTCAAGGATAAGGCATGGCCCGGCGCTGGAGGGCTCGGGCCGGCTTTATCCTACGATACGCCCGCGCTTATACTGCGCGAGCATGGGCGTGGCAGCGAGGCAAGCGATCTGAATTGGCGTTAGCCGTAGCCCTTGTCGCCCTATCACTGGTAATCATCCTCTTCGCCGCAGAGCTTTTCACCAACGCTGTTGAGTGGTTCGGCCACCGCTTGAACCTGGCCCAGGGCGCGGTCGGCAGCATCCTGGCGGCGGTCGGGACAGCGCTGCCCGAGACGATGATCCCCCTCATCGCGATCCTCGTCGTGGGCTCGGCCGATGCTCACGAGATCGGCGTGGGGGCCATCCTCGGCGCGCCGTTTCTCCTCTCGACGGCCGCGTTCGCGGTGACCGGACTCGGCGTCATTTACTTTGCCGCGCGACGGACCACGGGCACGGACATGAAGCTCGACGCCGAGACGATCCGTCGCGACCTCGGTTACTTCTTTGTGGTCTACGCCTTCGCCATCGCCGCGAGTTTTCTGCCCTGGCACGCGGCGAAGCTCGCGGTCGCGGCCGTCCTGCTTGGCCTTTACGGCCTCTACGTCTACCGGACTTTTACGGACAGAGACGAGGAGCTGGACATCGGCGCCGGTGATGTCGAGGAGCTGAACCCGCTGCGCCTGCACGCCGTCCTCGGGCGTGTCGGCCACCCACCGACGCCCCTGATCGTGGTTCAGCTCCTGGCGTCGCTGGGGATGATCATCGCTGGTGCGCAGCTCTTCGTTACGAACCTCGAGATCGTCGCCGAGGAGCTCGCGGTCCCGGCGCTGGCGTTGGCGCTGATCATCGCCCCGCTGGCGACCGAGCTGCCGGAGAAGTTCAACAGCGTAATCTGGGTGCGCCGGGGCAAGGACACCCTCGCCATGGGGAACATCACCGGGGCGATGGTGTTCCAGAGCTGCATACCGGTCGGCGTCGGCATCACGTTCACGGACTGGGAGCTCACCGAGACGGCGCTCGTGTCGGCGGCGATAGCACTCGGGTCATCCGGCATCGTCTACATGTCGATCCGCAATCGGGGCTATCTCAGTTCTCATGTTCTGGCCCGGGCCGGCATATTCTGGGTCGCGTTCGTTGTCTACGTAATTGTGAAGATCGCCATAGACGGCGGCGGCAGCGGACACTAGCGATAGGCGCGGGGATCGAGGCGCCGCGAGACTTGCGGACCGAGTTTCGGCGCTTGTCGGTCTTACGCCGTTGGCCCGCCCACCCAGTGGAAGTACTTGTCCAGGTCAGGCAGCAGGCCCGTGGACGCGTTCAGGAAGACAAGGCCGACTACGAGGCTGAAGACGGCGGCGAACACCCCGGCCCCGACGTAAACCAGACGTCGCCGGCGGGCGGAGACGAAGCCCGTTGTCGAAGCGAACGTCACGAACGAATTCGAGATTAGCAGCCCGACCACGAAGCAGAGGAGCGCAGCGATGGCCACGCCCTTGCTCGTCGCGCCCACGGCCGTCGCGATGATCAGCGCCTGGGTGCCGGTCTCGGCCCCGATGCCGTGGATGACGCCGATCGCGTAAGCCGTGCGCGCCGTGTAGTTCTGGGGCTGGACGTGGACGTGCTCGTGGCGGCCCACGCGCGAGCGCACCCAGTGCCAGGCGTTGGCCACGCCGGCAAAGACCAGCATCCAACGGCTGCGGATGCGAAAGTCGGCCCCGCCCCGGAAGTACTGGTACAGCGAATAGAAGAGGTAGGCCGACAGGAAGATCAGCGTTACACCGACGACGCGCTCCATTACGCCGTCGACCCAGTCCGGCAGAAACTCGGCGGCGACGATCGCGACGATCCCGAGGATGGTGACGATCGTGCCGTGGCCAAGGGCGTAGAGCGAGCCGTGCCACACGGCGGTCCGGTGCGCGTGGGCAAGCGTCACCAGCGGCGCCGATCGCGGCGGCGCCGTCGCGGCTCCGGTGAGGACAGCCACGGCTCGGCCTGACGACGCCGTGGCCGTGGGGTTCTGGCCAGAACCCCAGCCTGAAGGCTGGGGCAAGTTTTGTGCCCCCGACGTGGCTTCGTGCTCGTGGACGTGAGCGTCCCCGTCCTCGGGTTCGTGGGTATGGCCGTCGTGTGGCCCGTGCTGCTCGTGATGCGTCTCGTCGGTCAGGAGCAGGCCGGGTTCGCCGATCAGCCAGACCTCGTCGCTTGCCTCTACGGAGGCCGTGGCGCTGGTTATGTCGGTAATGGCGGCGATGTGGTCCCAGTCGATGCCGTGGCGGAAGCCGAGTGCAACGGCGGCGGTATAGATGCCGGCGCCGCCGCCGAGGCCGGCGCTGAGGATGGCGAGGACCGGGAGAAGGTGGCTATCCACGGTTGAGCTCTCCTGGCGGGGAGGTCAGGACTGGCGGCCGCGACAGGCGCGGCACACGCCGACGATGCCGAAGTGGTCGAGGTCGGCCTCGAAGCCGTGGTCTTCAACCAGCGCGGTCGCGAGGCTTTCCAGGTAAGTGCTATCGAGTGACGCCTGGCCGCCGCAGACCCGGCAGACCAGGTGGTGGTGACGCTCCTTGCCCGTCCATTCGAACTGGGTGTCGCCCCCACCAACGTTCA
Source organism: uncultured Dehalococcoidia bacterium (assembly GCA_964422735.1). Classification (GTDB taxonomy): domain Bacteria; phylum Chloroflexota; class Dehalococcoidia; order DSTF01; family WHTK01; genus CAYRCD01. The sequence continues at coordinate 6,498 of CAYRCD010000050.1, forward strand.
GCTCGGTGACGAGGTTGAGGTCTTTCGCCGAGCCCAGGGTGCGGTACACGGTGGAGATATCGATGAAGGCGTAGGCGCGCCGCACCTCCTCGAGCACGGCCGAGGCCGTCACGTGGTCGCGCTTGTGGCGCAACGCGGAGAGGATGAGCATCCGTTGCGGCGTAATCTTCTGGCCGGCGCCGCGCAGGGTGGTGGCGGTTTCTTTCTCACAACTCATGACATCACCGTCCGGTGGTTACGGAGATCGTGCGTAGCTGCAATTATATGCACTCAAGGCTGGGCGCGGCAAGGTCGGACGGTTGGGCTATAGGCCATTTGCTTGACCAGCATACTAAGTTGACAGTCGCGAGGGGCCCGAGAATAATGCGGCCATGCCAAACACAAACGCCAACGGAATCACAATCGAGTACGACACCCGGGGAGACCGTTCAGCGCGGCCACTGCTCTTAGTGATGGGCCTGGGCGCCCAGATGATCGCCTGGGACGATGCCTTCGTCGACCGCCTCGTCGACCGGGGACACTTCGTGGTCCGCTACGACAACCGTGATTGCGGCCTCTCGACGAAGTTCGAGTCCTTTCAGGGAATGTCCGCCCCGGAAGCCATGGCCGCCCGCCTTACCGGCCAGCCGATCAAGGCGCCCTATCTGATGAAGGACATGGCCGCCGACGGCATCGGTCTCCTCGACGCCCTCGGCATCGAGCAAGCCCACGTTGTCGGCGCCTCCATGGGCGGCATGATCGTCCAGGAAATGGCGATCCATTTCCCCGAGCGTCTGCTAACCATGACCTCGATCATGTCCACGACGGGCGCCCCCGAAATCCCGCTTTCCACGCCGGAAGCCTCCGCGGCCCTGCTCCGGCCCCCCACCAACGATCGCGCGACCGCGATCCGCGATGCGGTCGATGCCAGCCGCCTCATCAGCGGGCCCGGCTTTCCTTTCGATACAGGTGCGGCGCGCGAGCGTGCCGCCCGCAGCTATGACCGCATGTACTACCCCCAGGGCACGGCACGACAGTTGCTCGCGATCGTCGCCTCGGGCAGCCGCCGGGAGGCGCTGAGGTCGGTCAAGGTCCCGACCCTTGTGATTCACGGGGCCGACGACCCCCTGGTCAATGTCGAGGGCGGCAAGGACACCGCGAGGTCCGTCCCCGGCGCCGAGCTGATCATCCTCGAACGCATGGGCCACAACATTCCCGTTCAGCTCGCCGGGAAGATCGTCGAAGCGATCAGCCGCCACACCGCGAAGGTGGCGGTGGTCGTCTGACCGACGGAGGGTCACCCCGTCTGACGGCGGGCGCTTTCTCGCCCGACTCGCGCAGCTCCCTGTACACTCCGCAGCACCGGTCAGGCTGAAGCCTGGCCTTCGGAGTGTCTTGGGGTCGTGACGTCCATCGAAGACTCCCCACCGGCGCCGGCGGGCAGGGCCGAGCGCCTTGCGCTGCTCGCGCTGGTGGTCTTCTACCTCATGACGGTGCTCCCCAACATCGGCGACAACCCCATCGTCGGCGGCGATGAGGGTTGGATCATCTCCGCCTCCGCCAAGCTGGCGCGCGAGGGCACCTTTGGGTCCGACCTCTTCACCGGGTTCTACGGCGCCGACGACCACTACTACTTCAACCTGCCCCTGCATCACCTCGTGCTCGCTGCCGTCTTCAAGGTCTTCGGCGTCGGTCTGGTGCAGGCGCGGCTGGTCAGCGCGCTTGCCGGTCTCGCCGCGCTCGTCCTCACGTACGCCATCGGACGCCGCCTCGGCGGCCCGGCGCTCGGCCTTGGTTCCGCCGCGCTCCTCGTACTCCTGCGCCTGAATCTGGCCCCGTTCACCGGCCTGACGCTCACCGACCTCGGCGCCACCGTGCGCTACGACCTCGTGTCGCTGCCCTACGCCCTCGGCGCCGTCTTCGTCCTGGCCCGCAAAACCAGGCCTGGTCCGCGCGATGCCACGCTCGCCGGACTCCTCCTGGGTCTCGCCTGCCTCACCCAGTTTGTCGGCGCCTTTTTTCTGGCCCCGCTGGCCCTCTACCTCCTGAGCCTGTCCCTGCCGCGGGCCCGGCGCCTCGCGCTGGCCGGTGTGCTCGTCGCCGCGACCCTCGTGCCCTTACTGCCTTACGCCGCCTACGTTTTCCCCCACTGGCACGACTTCCGCGGCCAGTCGCGCACCGTCGAGCAGCAGACCACGTTCACGGCGCCGTCTTTCTACCTCGATAACCTGGCGCAGGAGCCCGACCGCTTCAGGCTCGGTACCGGTCTCGACGGCCTCCCGAATGGTCTGCACGAGGCTCTGAAGCGCCCCTCGGCCCGCCTCGCGCTTTATGTGATCGGTCCGGCGGCGGCGGTGTACGTCATCTTGCAGGCTCGCCGGGGCTCGCCGGCGCATCGCCTCCTCGCGTTCCTGCTTGTCGGTATTGCGCTCGAGTTCGCGCTCTTCGAGTCGACCAAGCGCTTCGTTTACTGGGTCGTGGTCGTGCCGTTTCTTGGTCTCGCCATCATCGACTTCGGCCTCGCCGTCTGGCGCTGGCGCCCGCCCCGGGTCCAGGCGCGCCGTCTGGCGCTGGCCGCGGCGACGGCCGTCACCCTTGTGTTCGCGCTCGAAGGCACGGCCGTCGGCCTGAAGAACCTGCGCGATGCCGGCCGCGCGCCCGACTACGCCGGCATACGCGACGCGCTCGAGCGCGCCATCCCGGCCGACGCCGTAGTCGTCGGCGACAACCGCCTCTGGCTCGCGCTCGACGGCCGTGAGGTCAGGAGCCTCCATCTGCTCTTCTACCTCACAAACCCTGACATCTCGCGGGGCGAGGCCACGAACGTCGAGGGCGCGATGCGCCGCATCGATGCCGACTACCTCCTGCTGTCGCCTTTGACGAAAGAGATACTCATGAGGCTCTCGCCCCGTGACGGCGCCGACTTCGCCCGCTATATCGAGAGGAACGCCACGCCCGAGTCCTCGATCTCGAACGCGCCCTACGGCCCGATCGAGGTTTACCGGCTGCGGAAATAGTGCCAGCGCCGTAAGTCAGGCCTTCAGCCCGACCCTTCGCGCGGGCCGTTGACATGCCTGCTACTATCCTTGACGGTATCCGCCCAAGCGTCGAGAAGTATTCCCGCGTAGAAAGGCAGGCGATCGTGACCACCGGCACCGCTGTCCCGCTGCAATTCGTCACCCTCCCCGACTCCGCGGTCGGGACGAAATTCACCGACACCGTCGACATCGATCAAGAGACACACCGCCTCTACGCCGGGGACAACTGGTCCGGCGGCGTGGACGTGTTCGATATCTCCACCCCCGAGGCGAAGTACGTCAAGACCATCCGAACGCGCGGCAACCTGTTCGGCGTCTGCGTGGCCAAAAACGTGAGCAAGGTCTTCGCCGGCCTCGCGGGCAGCGGACTGGCAGTGATCGACATCGACCCGGCCTCCACCCGCGCGGACACGGTCATCGCGACCCTGAACACGGGCGGCCGGGGCGCCGTCGACCTGATCGACTACGACCCGGTCCACAGGAAGCTCTACGCGGCCAACCGCAACGACGGCTTCATGACCTCGATCGACGCCGTCTCGAACCAGATCTTGAAACGCATCGAAGGTCTTGGGCGGGCTTTGGAGCAACCGCGCTTCAACCCGGCCGACGGCATGGTCTATCTCGCGGGCAACGGTGACAACGTCCTCTATCAGATTGACCCGGCGACCGACGAGCTCGTGAAGACGTTTGAGATCGTCGACGCCTGCCACCCGAACGGGCTGGCGATCAACCCCGAGACCAATCAGGCGCTCTTGGCCTGCAGCAATCGCGAGCGGCCGCACACCGTCATCTGGGACCTGGCGAAGGGCGAGATCGCCTCCGTGATCGAAGAGTCCGGCTGCGGCGACGGCGCGATCTACGACCCGACCATCGACCGCTTCTTCTTCGCCGCCTCCGGCTTCACGGGCGGTCCCGTGATGGGCGTATTCGGCGGGAACCCCGTTAGGTTTCTTACCAACGTGCCGACGGCGCGCGGCGCGAGCTGGGTGGCCTACGACCAGACCAACCGCCTGGTTTATGCGCCGGCGATCAGAGACGGCAAGCCAGCCCTCGTCAGCTTCCCGTTGCCGGAGGACCTCTAACCGGCCCTCACCTGCTCCAGGCAGTACTTGATCTTGTCCTGCCAGTTCCCGCGGCTGCGGATCTCGCGCATCACGTCAGGGCGCCGGCTCGCGTCGAGGTTGGCGAAGAAGGCGTCGATGCGGTTCTTGTCCTCGTCGGAGACCGTGCTCGACTGGAGGATGCCGATCAGTTCCGGGGGTACGTTATTCAATGTCATTCTGCCAACTCCTCCTTGTCCGCGCGTATTCTATTAGCCACACCGCGCCCGTGCCATCATTCTGGCCCCTTGAGGGCGAGGTGCCACGGTCGCCGCCCCGCGCCGAAATGAGAGGAGGAACGACCCCTTGACCTCAGCACCGACGGGCGCTTCTGCCATTGCCCTCGAGGGACGCGAGTGGCGCCACGTCCTCTGGGACGTGACTCCCGCGGGCGTGCTCTCGATTACGCTAAACCGGCCGGAACGGCTGAACGCCGTCAACTTCCGCACCCTGCGGGAGGTGCTTGCCCTGGTGCAGCACGCACGCGCGACGCCCGAGGTCCGCGTCCTGACGATTCGCGGCCAGGGCACGCGGGCGTTCTCCTCGGGCGACGACCTCAAAGGCATGGAGGGCGAGCCCGGCGTGGACAGCTCGCAGACCGTGCATCACCAGCTGATCACGGCGATCCGCGAGTTGCCCAAGCCTGTCGTCGCCCTGGTCTGCGGCTGGGCCCTCGGCCACGGTTTTGAGCTGGCCTGCGCCTGCGACCTCCGCCTCTGCGCCGACAACGCCGAGGTCGGCGATCACCGCGTCACCCGCGCCATCGGGCTCAACGGTGGCACGTCCTGGTTCCTTCCCCGCATCGTGGGCCAGGGCCGCGCCCTCGAGATGCTGATGACCGGCCGCCACCTTAGCGCGAGCGAGGCACTGGACTGGGGCTGGGCCAACCGCCTCTGGCCCCTGGCTCAGTTCGATCTCCGCGCCGGTGAATACGTCGACATGCTCGCGGACCTGCCGACGATCGCCTCCGGCGTCTTCAAGTCTGCCCTCGAGTTCTCGGTGTCCCACGGCCTGCGCGAGTCGCTGGCCAACGAGCTCGTCGTGGCCGGGCGCAACCAGGGCACCGAGGACGCGCGCGAAGGCCGGCTCTCCTTCCACGAGAAACGCGAGCCTGTCTTCATCGGACGCTAGGCGACGGTCTCGCGGCGATGCGGCGTGCTAACCGGCCACGCCGTGGCATACTGCGCGTATGCGTGACAGATTGCTCCTCTGGATTCCCTCGGCGGCGCTCGCCCTGCCTGCTCTCCTGCTCGGTCCGGCCGCGGGCTTGCCCGATTACGCCGTTCTGCCCCTGGCCTTCATCGGCGCCATCGCCGGCTCGCTCGTCGGGGCAATCTTCCGTAACCGCCGGCAGGCTGGGCGGCCGGAGCAGTAGCTTACGACGCCCGTGCGCCGTCGCTTCCCGCCTCTCGCCGCCCGGCTCCGGCTTCCAGCCCGACTTCCTCTTCCGCCGAACCCAGGTAGCGCCAGAACAGCAGGCTGAAGGCGATGAAGCTCGCCGCCTCGCCGAGGCTGCCCATGATCACGCCCGCGACCTGCTGATCGATCAGGGGCGAGACGCCCCACAGCTTCGGGGCTCGGGCGTAGAAGTCGTAAATCACCGCCGAGGAGCTGACGAGCAGGAGGGCGAGGATGCCCATCGGGAAGCCCGTGACGAAAAGGTAGAGCAGGCGCGCGCCCGGCCCTACGCGGTTTACCTCGGGCATCGGCGAGACCACGGGCCACCAGAACAGCAGCCCTGTCCCCATGAAGAGGATGTGCATGGCGATGTGCACCGGCAGGTGGTCGAGTGCGGTCTCGTAGATCGGCGGCACGTGCCACACCCACATGTTCAGGATGAAAAGCACGGCCGCCACGTAGGGAAGGGTCAGCGCCCGCGCGATGCGTATGAGAACGCCCCCGCCCAGAGCCCGCCGCACCATCGTCGCCGGCAGGCCCAGGAGCACCAGTGGCGGACCTACCGTGGACAGCACGACGTGCTGGAGCATGTGCATTGAAAGCAGGCGATTGGCCGCGACGTCGAGCGGCGACGCCAGCGCGGCGAGCATCACCAGAGCGCCGGCGAAAAACGAAGCCACCCTGGGCCACGGGGTCCGCCCTCTCTCCGTCCCCAGCGCGTAAAGGTACAGTCCACAAACGATGAAGGCGCCGGCAACGACGGAGGGCTCGAAATGCCAGGCGCTCCAGGTCACCCCGTGGCCGGCGTGAAGGAGCAAAGCAGGCGGCATCGCTAGCGTCCGGGCTTCCAGCCGCCGTGCAGGTCCAGCTCCTGGCGAATCACCTCGATCCGGCGCCGGCTGAGGATGTTCGCTGCCACGCCCGTGATCCCGATCAGGGGTACGACGATCCCGAACAGGAGGAGCACCGTAGCGAAGGTGTCCGGGTCACTCGTGAAGAACGCCAGCTTGGGTACGCTGTAGTGGTGGCTTCCCTGCGTGAGCATCACCCAGCCGGCCACGGCCGCTCCCAGGCCGAAGTGGAACATGAGCAGGAAGACGAGCATCGGCAGCTCGAGCACCGAGCTGCGCTCGACCGGCGAGCGCAGTGGCGGCAGCTCCATGCCCCTGGCCTGGATCGCGCGCAACCGCTCACTCCAGCAGGTCTTGTGCAGCCAGCGCTTGTTCAGCAGGCCCGCTTCAGACCAGTCGCCTATCTCGCGACGGCACTCGACGCATCGGCCCGGCCACTCGATCATCTGGGATGCCCCGCGCTCAATTATGCATGAGGCCGCGGTTAGCGTCAGACGTTAGTCGACGCAGCACAGCTCCTTGCGACTGAAGGCTTCCCAGCCCTCCTTCGCCACGAAAGCGGTCATCACCAGCGCAGCCACAGGGTCCGCCCACCACCAGCCGAGGACGGCGTTCGCGCCCAGGCCGAGAAGAAGGGTCGCCGAGAGGTAGCTGCAAACCAGAGTCTCGCGTGATTCGGCCTCGAGAGCGCGGCTCTCGATCCTGTGGGCGAGGTCGTGCTTCAGACGCGCGAGGACGGGCATGATCACGAGGGAGGCTACCGCGAGGGCGATTCCGGCCCATGACGCGTCGGGCCTCGATTCCGTCGCCAGGTCGCGCAGGGCCCGGATGCCGACATAGGCGGCGAGCGCCAGGAAGGTCAGGCCGACGTACGTGGCCACGCGGTGTTCCCACTCCGGCTCCGCGTCCGTCCGGCGAGCCAGATGCCAGAGGACGACGAAGCTGGCGCTGACCTCGATCGCGCTGTCGAAGCCGAACCCGACCAGAGCGACGCTTCCAGCGATCAGGCCGGCAATGACGGCAATCACTCCCTCGGCAAGGTTGTAGGCGATGCCGAAAACCTCGAAAGCCATCCCCCTGCGTTCGAGGTCGCGCAACTCGGCCCATGAGACCATCGCGCTCACGAGAGGCCTTCCAGCGGCGCGCGGTCGCGAACGTGGTTCAGACAAACGCCCAGGAGGACTCGCACGTGGTCGTCGTCAATGCTGTAGTACGACATTCTCCCGTCCCTTCGTAGCCGCACCACGCGCAGGCCGCGCAGGATGCGCAGGTGCTGCGACGTCGAGGATTCCGACAGATCACAGACCGCAGCCAGGTCGCAGACGCAGAGCTCCTGCTGCAGAAGCGAGAACACGATTTTGGCGCGCGAAGTATCGCCGAGAGCGCGGAATATCTCGGCCACGTCTATATAGATGTCGTCGTCCAATAGGAGGGCGCGACCCAGGCTCACGCGGGCCGTGTCGACCTGGCGCACGTTGCAAGCGTCTCCCTCGCGCTGGTTGAGAGCGTCAATTGCCATCTTTTAACACCTGCTAATACGTTTAGACGTAGACTAGTGAGCTGGCCAGGTGCCGTCAAGAGCCTTCAGACGGGCGGGGGGCTGCTGTAGGTGCTTCTGCCGCTTAGGGGCGAATGGTGGATAATAGGCTCGTGCTCGGATTCGCCGGACCCCTAAGGACTGTGACCCTGGTCGCCGCACTCATGCTGATCGGGCTCCTCGCGCCACCCGCGATGACCTTGGGGCGAGTTGCCAGCGGCGCCGATCAGATGGGCGACGCGGTCCATTGCGGCAATGTTGACTGCCCCTTCGTCGTCTCGGCCTGCAACGTTTCCTGTCCGGTGTTCAGCCCGGAAGCGCCAACCAAGCCCAGCGTCCCGTCCACCCTGGTGGGCTCACCTTTGCGCCTCTCCCTGAGCATGGGATCTGCAGACCTAACGGTACCCAAACCCCCTCCCCGGCTCTAGTTCCTCCCTATCCGGCTTCGCCTCACAAAATCTCGCGTCGAGTGACGCCCGGGGAAAGGTATGACGTCTAAACTCGCCTGGCGAGCCGCCCTCGCCTTGGCCGCGGGTGTCGCCGGCTTGATCATCGCGACCACGATCCCGTCGCCGGGCGGCTCGGCTCAGACTCTCAGGAAGCCGTTAATTGCGGGGCTGGCGCTGGTTGGTATGACGTGCCTGCGGCAATTCAGCACGAAAGACTTACCCGCCTCGTAGGAGGATTATCGAATGAACAACGCTCGCAGGAATCTTCTCCGGCTGTGCCTTAACCCGAAGGTCGTGGCGGCGCTGATCGTCGTAGGATTCGGTGTCTTCGTGTTCGCACCAGGGACCGTGACGACGATCGTTCCCTTGCTCATTCTGGCGGCCTGTCCGCTGTCCATGCTGCTCATGGGTGGCGCGATGATGCGGGGTCATCACGAATCAGGCCAGGCGGCGACACTGACGTCGCCGGTGCAGCCTGAGTCAGCCGACGAACTCGTGCGGCTGCGGGCCGACCTCGAAGCTCTGCGGGCGCAGATCGGGGATGGCCGTCTTCCCGCTGAAGCCCGCGAGAGCGAGGACTCCGACGGGCCGGTGGTACCAACAGGACGGGTCAACAGGAGGGAAGATCAATGAAGTCCTTGGCGAGAAAGGCAACGATATTCGGGGTATAGATCACAGTGCTCGTTTTCGCGTACTGGGCGTCTGGCGCCACGGAGTTGGTTCAGCCAATCGCGTCAACTCATGCAGCGGCGGCGGCCGAAACGACCGGCGTGGACGGCCAATGCGACGAACACATGAAGAGCATGGACCCTCAAATGCAGGAAATGATGCAGCGGATGATGTCGTCGATGTCCGGAGGGATGATGGGCAGGTGAACCCAGAGGTAATGAGTTGAAAACCGCGAGTTCTATCGAGGCAAGCCCTGAGGCGGAGGGACGGCGGCGTAAGCGAAAGAACCAGATGCGAGTCTGGGTAGCGCTTCTCGGCCTCATCGTGTTTGTCGCCGCGGGAACGGCCTGGCTGCGCTTCGAGGCAAGTCGCCGAGGCGGCGGCGGAACACCGGCCCTGGGAGAGCCCGTCAGCCGGTTCCAGCTTCCAGACCTGGTTCACAACCGGACGTTTTCCCTCGCTGATGACTTCGGCAAGAGAGAGGTCGTGATCGTCAGCTACATGGGCTGGTTCTGACCGGGTTGTCAGGAGCTGCTCGTTGAGCTGCAAGGACGACAGGGAGACTTCGCTCAAAGGGATGCGACCTTGGTGGTCCTCGGATCGAAGCCGGAGTCCGACAAGCTGGCCTTGGACCGGATCGCCAACTATGGAATCACGTTCACCCTCCTCTATGACGCCGATACCGCGGTGACCAAGGACATCGGCTTGTGGAGCTATTCGATGCAAATGCCGTGGATGGGTTACCTCATCATCGATAAGTCAGGTCTTGTCGCCGCCAGTGACCTGCAGCTGGCCGAAGCCAAGGGTGCGGGACCGGCCAACGTTGATCGCATCTTGAGCGCCCTCGACGCTGTGCGGGTCTCAAGGAAGTGAAAGGTGGCCCGGCCTTCCCCATCCTGGCGCTGGCCGCCTTTGGCGCGGCGCTGGCAGTTGGGTGTGGCGCGTCGAAGGCGGGCGCGGACGCCTATGGCGAGTCCCGCGCGGTCGTGGTTCTCGCGGCGTCCGTGACGGTTGACATGAAGGACCTTCGCTTCCAGCCTCAGGGGATCAGGGTGCGGCCGGGCACCACGGTCACGTGGGTGAACAAAGATGCCATCGTGCACAACGTCCGGCAGGTGCAAAGCGCGTTCCTGAGTCCCAACGAGATGAAATCGGGCGATAGCTTCAGCTTCACCTTCGATAAGCCGGGAAGCTATCGCTACCAATGCACTTTTCATCACCCAGCGATGAATGGCGTCGTAATCGTGGAGGAAAAGTGAGCGACGAAACCGAGCTTGACCAACGGCCTCAGAGTCGCCGCGAGTGGCAGGGCGTTTGGCGTAGCCTCGTTCTACCACTGGTCGCCATCGGTGCGATTGTCGGTTCCATCTGGTATCTCGACTCAGGCAGCTCGCCGCTCCCCGGTAACGGGAATCGTGCCGGGACCAGTGCTGCCGACGCTGGCCCGCCGGACGGTACCTTTTTCTCCCTGGAGTCACAGGGAATCAGACTCGGTCCCTCCGGCGGCCCTGCGCCGAGGATAGGACAACCCGCCCCCGACTTCACATTGCGGGACCTCGACGGCAAAGTCGTGCGCCTCAGCGACTTCCGTGGCCAGACGGTCGTCTTGAATTTCTGGGCCACCTGGTGCGCGCCCTGCCGCCGCGAATTTCCGCAGCTTGTCGAGCTGTACGAACAGAATAGGGACAACGGCCTGGTCGTCCTCGGCGTCGATCTCCAGGAGACGGTCCCAAACGTGCGCAAGTTCGCGAGCGAGTTCGGGGCTAAGTACCCTATCGTAATTGACGGCGACGGCAGCGTTGCGTCGCAGTACCGCGTCGCGGGGCTCCCCGTTACCTGGTTCATAGACCGCGATGGGGTCGCTCGTGTGCAAATCATTGGACTGCTCACCAAAGGAGTCATCAAGTCCAGCCTGGCGGAGTCAGACTTCACGCTAATGGAGAACCGCTAGTTGCTACTCAGAGGTTTGATCGTTCGCCTCAGCCCTTCGCGGGCGGTTCTAGCGGGGTCGAGCTTCGCCGGCGGCGGGCGCTGATGCTAGGATCATTAGTGAAGATGCCCACAAGAAGCCGGAAGCTGCTTCTCCCCTCACTGGCAGTCGTGCTCGCCCTGGTCGTCGCCGCCTGCGGCGGGGGCAAGAAAGGCTTCAGCGACGTCGTCGTCGTGGGTGACGATAAGGTCACTCCCGTCATCGCCAGCAGCGAGCTCGTGGTCGGACAGAACCGCTTTGTCCTCGGCCTCCTCGGCCCCGACGGGAGCCCGATCGTCGACGCGAAGGTCCACCTCAAGTTCTATCAGTTGGCCGGTTCGCAGGCCGCGCTCAAGAGCGAGGTGGACGCCGTTTCGCGGGTGCCCGCCCGCGACGCCGGCCTTACGGAGGAGATCGTTCACACCCACTCCGACGGCACGAAGCACGTCCACCTCAACGCCGGCGACGACGTCGGCGTCTATACCGCCCAGGTAACCTTCGACGCCGCCGGCGACTGGGGCGTCGAGGTCGAGTTCA
>CAYRCD010000051.1:0-17208 GCA_964422735.1 uncultured Dehalococcoidia bacterium
CGCGGCGCATGGTCGACAACATCCTCGATCTCGAGAAACCCCTGATCGCGGCCGTAAACGGCCCCGCGGCCGGCCTCGGCGCGACCATCGCACTCTTCTGTGATGTGATCATCGCCGCCCGGTCCGCCCGCATCGGGGACCCGCACGTGAAGATGGGGATCACCGCCGGCGATGGCGGTGCCGTCATCTGGCCCCTGCTCATAGGCGCCGCTCGCGCCAAATATTGGCTCATGACCGGCGACCTCATGTCGGCCGAGGAGGCCCTGGGCATTGGCCTCGTCAACAAAGTGGTGGACGACGGGCAGGCGCTGCCCGAGGCAGTGGCATTGGCCAGGCGCCTGGCCGGCGGACCTTCCTACGCCATCCAGTCGACCAAGGTCTCAGTTAACAAGTTCATCAAGTCGGTTTCCAACCTCGTGCTCCCCCTCTCCCTCTCCCTCGAAGAGGTCTCGATGACCAAAGAGGACCACCACGAGGCAGTCCGCGCCTTCCAAGAGCGCCGCGAGCCCCGGTTCACCGGCCAATAGCTTCCGCTGCTTCCGCCAGACGCGAAACCTCTTCCGGCTCGCCACGCGAAAGCGCACACCACGAGACGAATCGTGGTTCCAGCCGGGGAGTCATGCTTTCTGGCTGCGCGCCGATAATTCAGATGTCATGGCCAACAGCTCATTCCCCGGGGCGCAAGACGAATCGGTGACAATCGCCGACCTCCGAGACGAGCCCCAGGGATTAGATGACCTCCCGGAACAGGTGCGGCAGGATGCCGCTTTAGCTCTGGCCGGGATCGCATCACTCCTCAAAGCACGGGGCTGCGCGCTCGTCTGGCGTGACGACCTCGGCGGGAACCACTTCTTTGCCGCCAGCCAGGGCTGGCACGACGCCGCGGTCGCACACCTCGACCTGTTACTCGCTCAGCGTCCAAACGGAGTCACGTCGATCGAACGCGACGGTAGACAGGTTCGCGTCTCTGTCTTAGGGGTTTCGAGGCTGTCTGGCGACTTCGTGCTCTGTGCGTTTGGAGCGTCTGGGAACCCGATCGAAGCGGAGTCCCGCTCGGCCGAGCAGATCGCTCGCTTCATCGTCCGGACCACGCGAGGCGCTCGGTTTAACGACAGGCTCGAGGAAGGACTGCGCGCCTCATCGGTGGTTAGTGACCTGTTGAGCGTCGTCCTGGAGCCGGGGCCCCTCGACGAACTACTTGGGAAGCTGGCAAATCGCATTGGCGTCTCCACGGGAGAGGCCGTTGTGGCGATCGACTCGATAGACGACGACTCCATGCAGATGGAGCGCAACCTGTATGTTGACCCATCCCTGCCGGATGCCGCGCGGCTGGCGGCCCGCTGGCGGGAGCTTCTCTCCATCCAGCGCCGGCGAGACTGGAGCCACGGGCGAGAAGCCATCCAGCAGTGGCGCGCTCCTTACCTCATCCAGGACCTTCAAGACCCGGCGGTCCTCAGTCGATCCGGCCCCGAAGAACGCGCCTTCTATGAGACGGCCGGCATTCACACGGTCGCGCTGTTCCCGCTCTGGGTGCGGGATCAGTTCGTGGGCATTCTCTCGTTCACCAGCCGGCAGACCCGCCAATACACGGCGCGCGACCTCAGGCGGCTGGAACGCATCGCCGCTGTGGTGGCCACCGCGATCAGAGGAGTCCAGCTCTTCAATGCTCAGGCGAGGTCGTACGAACTTGAACGCCGCGCCTACGTGGACAGCATTAGTCGCCTCGCCGCCGCCGCCGAAGGGCGAGACCAATTCACGGCCAGGCACCTCAAGAACATAAGGCTCTACACCGAGGAGATCGCGCGTGAGATGGGCCAGCCCGGCCCCTTTGTAGAGGTCATCGGCGAAGCCAGCGAGATGCACGACATCGGCAAAATCGTCATTCCCGACTCCATCCTCCTGAAGCCGGGACCCTTATCGGCGGAAGAACGCGCAATCATGCAGACGCACACGCTTCAGGGTGAGAGGCTATTGGTCGGCCGCGCGCTTCACGTCGCGCGAGAGGTGGCCCACTTCCATCACGAGTGGTGGGATGGCAGGGGTTACCCCGATTGCCTGAACAGAGAGGCCATCCCCTTGAGCGCTCGTATAGTCGCCGTCGCCGACGTCTATGATGCTCTGACATCACGGCGTCCTTACAAGGAAGCCTGGCCGGTCGAAGAAGCTTACGAGGAGATCGTCAGGTGCGCGGGGTCCCAGTTCGACCCCGGTGTCGTTGAAGCCTTCAAGTCTCTCTGGCAAGCCGGCGCGTTGTCCACGTCGCACGCGGCGGCCTCGTAGTCGCGCCAGAACCCCGCGTCGCCTGCCCAGAACAGCAGACCGAGTTCTCAGGCACTCGCTGCAGGCCCTGGTGGGAATCCGCCCGTTCTCAGACCAGAGCCCGGCTGCGCCTAGCCATTAACTCCGACGAGCTAATCAGGCCCTCCGGAGCGCCCGTCCCCGCCAAATCGGCTACATTTAGCCTGTGACCGATGCCAGGGCGGCAATGAACGGCCTCCTCGACCTGACCGGGCGCGAGCCGGCTGCCGAGGACGAGGTCGAGATCACCGGGACCGACCCGGTGCTCCCGACGCGCTTCCTCCTCGGCACCGCCGGTGCGGCCGTGATCGCGGCGGCCGGCGTGACGGCCGCGGACCTCTGGCGGCTGCAGACCGGACGCCGCCAGCGCGTGGGCGTGGACCTGCGCGCCGCCGGCGCGGCGATGCGCAGCGGCAATTACCTGCGCATCGACGGCAAGCCCCCGCCCGGCGTCTGGTCCGACATCAGCGGTTTCTATCAAACGGGCGACGGCCGCTGGATACAGCTTCACTGTAACTTCCCCCATCACCGCGCCGGCGTCCTGAAGCTGCTCGGCTGCGGCGGCGAACGCGCGGCGGTCGCGAGTGCCGTCGCGCAGTGGCAGGGTCAGAAGCTGGAGGACGCGCTGGCCGCGGCGGCCATGTGCGCGGGCCTGGTTCGCAGCCGCGAGGAGTGGGAGACGCACCCCCAGGGGCGGGCGGTGGCGCCCCTGCCGGCCTTCGAGATAGTCAAGATCGGCGAGAGCCCGCCGGAGCCGCTGCCAGCGGGCGACCGGCCCCTCGCCGGCGTGCGCGTGCTCGACCTGACGCGCGTGATCGCCGGCCCCATCGGCGGGCGTACGCTGGCCGAGCACGGCGCCGACGTCTTGAGGATTACGGCGGCGCACCTGCCCGGGTTTCCCGACGGCGTCGATATCGACACCGGCCACGGCAAGCTTTCCGCCAACCTCGATCTCAATCGGGCGGAGGACGCCGAGCGGCTTCGGTCGCTGGTCCGCGACGCCGACGTCTTCTCCCAGTCCTATCGGCCGGACTCGCTGGCCGCTCGCGGCTTCTCGCCCGAGGCGCTGGCGGCGCTGCGGCCGGGCATCGTCTACGTCACCCTCAGCGCTTTCAGCCGCGAAGGCCCATGGCGGGACCGGCGCGGCTACGACAGCCTGGTCCAGACGGTCAGCGGCATCGTCCACGAGCACAGCGGTGATGGCGAACCCCGCCACCTGCCCGCGCAGGCCATCGACTACGTCTCGGGCTACCTCATCGCCTTCGGCGCCATGTCCGCGCTCGCGCGACGCGCCCGTGAGGGCGGCAGTTACCATGTGCGCGTCTCGCTGGCGCAGACCGGCCGCTGGATCACCAGCCTCGGGAGGACGCCGCCCGGCGCCGACACGCCGCGCGACCTGCGTTTCGAGGACATCCCCGACCTGCTGATGGAGTCGGAGAGCCCGTTCGGGCGCCTGGCGCACCTGGCGCCGGCCGTGCGCCTGTCGGAGACGCCGCCGCGCTGGGCGCGTCCCTCGGTGCCGCTGGGGTCGAGCCCGGCGGCCTGGCCGGAACATACGTAGTGCCCTTTCGGGAAAGGCAAATCCTCGGCGTAGTGCCCTTTCGGGAAAGGGCACGTCATGTCGCGCCGCTTCCCGAAGCGGCACTACGCGTGTTCGAGCCGACGGAGGAATCGCACTCGTGAAGCACAGAGAAGGGAACTTCAAAGGCCTCAAGGCCTGCAACATCTTTTACCAGGCATGGCTCCCCGACGGGCATGCCAGGGCCGTGCTTCTCATCGCCCACGGCTTCGGGGAGCACAGCGGGCGCTACGCCAACGTCGTGGACACTTCCTGCCCCGCGGCTATGCCGTATACGCGCTCGACCATCGCGGCCACGGCCGCTCCGACGGTGAACGCGTCCAGGTCGACCAGCACAACGATTATGTCGACGACTTGAAGACCTTCTTCGACCTCGTTCAGGGAGAAAACCGACTAGAAGGTGTTCGTCCTCGGCCACAGCATGGGCGCCGGAATCGCCACGACTTACGCCGTCACCTATCAGCCAGAGCTTGCCGGCCTCGTGCTTTCCGGAGGCGGCATCGCGGCACCGCCGGGCTCCACGCCGCCACCGCCGCGCACCGGCGCCGGCGACCTGGCGTCGACGCTTAGCCGCGACCCCGCTGTGATCGAAGCCTACCGGGACGACCCCCTGGTCTACCACGGCCCGCCGCCCGAACCCCGCGCCGGCGCACTGGCCGCGCCCAGGACGCAGCTCGCCGAGCGCGTCCCGTCGATCGCGCTTGCGTCCTGATCACGGCGGGCGCCGCCTCCCCGCTCGGAGACGGCGGTCGTAGCCAGGCCGTCTACGACCGCATCGGCTCAGAAGATAAGATACTGAAGCTCTACGCCGCGCTGATGCTCGAGATCTTCAACGAGCCCGAGCACCCCGTGGTCATGAAGGACCTGGAGGGTTGGCTCCAGGCCCGCATCTAGCGCGGATCGCGCCTTAGCGCCCGCGAATGCCTGCGCCATAAGCGTCGCCGGTGGGCGTGAAGCTGCCGTTGCGCAGTGCCTGGTTCGCGGCCATGTTCACCAGCTGCTCCAGGCGGGCGTAAGGTAAGTCTTTCGTGTCCGCGCCGTAGTCGGCGTAGGCCCAGAAGAACGTCGTCCAGAAGGGGGCCACGTAGACGATGCCGTTCGCGCGCGCGAACTTTCCGATCAGCCCCAGGAAGCGGGCGTCGAGCGGCGCCCAGAAGCTGAAGGCGTCGCGGCGGAAGTACTCGGTCGTCTGGTCGAAGCCGCCACCACCGAGGCCCTCGTTCGCGCCGAGCTTATAGAGCCAGGCCTCGTCGAGCACGACGGGCTTGCCGGCGGCACGCGCGGCGTTGACGACGCCCTGGGCGAGGTCAAAGGTCTGCGCCGTGACCGGGTAGATATGCAAGTCGACATAATCAAGAGACGTGCGGGCAAACGCCGCCGCGTAGTCGGGCGCGTCCGGCAGCCAGGCGCCGGCGCCGGCGCCGACTTTCGTCCTGCCCCTGGGCAGCCCGCCGACGATCCGCTCGACCATCGCGGCGGCCGCCTGCGGTCCCAGGGCCTGGCGGTAGCCGGTGAGGCGGACGAAAGTGTCGGGCTCGGAAAGCACGGTCATGTAATCGGGTTGGAGCCTGATCAGGAGCGTCTCCGTCATCTGACGATCGAGCGCGACGAACTGGTCGAAGGTCAGCTTGCTGAAGTCGAACTGGACCGACGAGAACTGGGTTCCGGAGAAGATGACGTGTTGCTCGATCGAGAGCATGAGGCCGCGGTCGCGGACGTGGCGTGCGACGGTCTCGTAGAAGGCGAGGTAGTCGGCTGAGCGAGGCTGGTCGGGGTTGAGGAGGGGGAAAGATATGGTGATTGTGGCGCCCTGGACGCCGAGCTGCTTGAGCCGGTCGAGGGAGAGGTCGACCACCCCGATCGTGCCCGCTTCGAGTAAGGCGGCGCCGCGGTTACTGTTGGCCGCGAGGACGTGAGCGCCGAAAACCGGCGCCGCGCCGGCGGCGGGAACAGGCGCGAGCTTCTGCTGCCAGGCATCGAGGTTCTGGCTCAGGCTCGCGTACATCGCGGCGTACTCGGGTGGCGGCTGGCCGGCGGCCGCGGGAGGTAAGGTTGCAGCGCCGGTTGGCGCTGCTGTCGCAGTGGCAGCGGGCCCCGTGTCCCCGGAACCGGAGCAGGACGCGAGCAGCAGCGTCAGCGAGATCGAGAGTGGAAGGCCTCTCGTTCGCCAGGCGTCGAGCGGGAGCTTCATGATCTCGATAGTAGCCCTTGTGGCGCTCGTCGGCGCGGGCTTTGGCGGTCAAGTGCCCATGCCGGAGACGATCCGGCCGCCTATTTGGGCGCCGCTACATCGGGCACGTGCTCAGTCTGCCGCCGCCGCCGTTCCGGTTGTTCCTGGGCGCCGGTCCACCGCGGGCCGTCTCCTCGTACTTCGAGCATGTAAGCAACTATTACGGCGCGTTCTTCGCCCTGGCGTGCTCCAGGAGGTAGGCGCTCTTCTCGTGTTCACTGTGCGGAGACCGGTGCCGCCGCGCGTGACAGCGACTGTCGCGGGAAGCGCCGCGGGCCAGCTCCACCAGCGATCACAGCACCCCCTTGTCCCAGGGGCCCCAGATCGCGAACGTCACTCCCGGGTCCTTCTCCGGCGGGTTTGCGCCCGAGGTTGGGCCCTGCCAGTTCGCAAACAACGTCTGGCCGTCCGGGCTGAAGGCCGCCCCCGCCCATTCGCTGTCATTCAGGAGGTTCTCGGCGAAACGAAACAGCTCACCTTTGCGCGTCAAGCCGTGCATCCGCAGCGGCATCGCCCCATCCTCGCAAATGACAAGGGCGCCGCCGCGCGGTGACCCGGTGATGTTGTCCGGCTCCTTCATTACGTTGAATTCCGGCGACTCGAACAGCAACGTCAGCCGCTCTCCCGAGCCAGTGTCCGGGTCGTATTGCCAAACCTGGCCCATGCCGGCGTCCCCACCGTTCGTCGAATGAAAGAAGACGCTCCCGAACGCGAAGCAGCAGCCTTCCAGGCGCAGGAACCGCGCCCCGCCGGCGGTGAAGCCCGAGCCCCAGACCGACAGCGGATTGCCGCCGACGGGGTCCGGGTCGCGGATGTCTATCCACTCGACGGGCAGAGCCTGCCCGGCCTTCTGCCCCTTCCTGGTGTCATACCTTGGTGAGCCGCGGACCGCGAGCATCTGCAGCTTGCCGCCAGCAGCGAGGCGGCCCGGCGTTGTGGGGATGAAGCGATAGAACCCACTCGCCTCGCCGTTGTCCTCCGTCTGGTAGACCAGCAACGTCTTCGGGTCGACGGCCGCCGCCTCATGAACAAAGCGCCCCATCGCCGTCAGGGGCACGGCCTCGACCGGCCCGGTTGCACTCGCCGGTACTTCGAATACGTAGCCGTGTGGCTTCCGCCAATCCGGCGGGCCCTCGTAGGTTTCCTCGGTCGTGAGGAACGAACCCCACGGCGTCGGGCCGCCGGCGCAGCTCGCGAACGTGCCGTTGAGGCTGACGAAATCACGCACCAGCTCGCGCGTCGTCGGGTTGACCTCGAGGGACGTTGTCCCGGCCGTGCCCAGCGGGTCGTACTTCTTGCTCGCGTCGCCTCCAACCGAGCCGCGTCCGGGTGGGTTGTGGTCCTCGTGGCTACGGATCAGTCGGATGTTGCCGTTGGGCAGCGCGAAGGCGGCCATGCCGTCGTGGGCGAGGGGCGTGAGGTTGCCGTCGGACATCGGCGTTCCCGCCACGCCGAACGAGCGATAGGAGAAGCCCTCCGGCAGAGCCACCCGCTCGACGCCGTCTCGCAGGTCGCGGGCCGGGCGCACAGGGCCATAGCTATCCGGACGTGGCTCGGCCGTAGGGTGTGGGTTGCCGTCGGCGAGCGGCCCTGCGGCATCGACGTTGTCCTCCGACGAGGACAACCTGCGCTTGAAAAGACCCAGCATGGCCGCCGGCACCCCGATCGCCCCGGCCACGGCCCCGGCAGCGCCGGCGCGCAGAAAAAGGCGCCGGTTCAGGTGCCTCTTGCTCGCATTCGGTCTGCTTCTGTCAGCGTTCACCTCGCGAAATCTTACGGCGTTGGACTCTGTTGCACCAGCGAGATCTGTGGCGGGGGCCACGTAGAGTCAGACTCCACGTAGCCGTGCTTGCGCTTCAACGGCGGCGGGCGTTCACCCGAAGCGTCTCTATGCCCCGGCAGCCGCCCCCATCTCGACCTCGCGCGCGGCCGGCAAGGCGGGCTTGCGGGCCAGGACCAGCCCCGCCGCCGCCACAAGGTAAGCGCAGGTGAATGGGATGAAGGCGGCGAGATAAGACCCAGTAAGGTCGTAGGCGGCGCCGGCAACCAGCGGCCCAATGGCGTTGAGGCCCATCTGCATCGGCGCGGCGCTGCCGCGGATGGCGCCGAGGGCCTCGCGGCCGAAGTAGTCGGCGAACACGACCTGGCTACTCGTGACCATGAGGCCAAAGGCAAGGCCGTAGCCGGCCCCGTAGGCCAGGGCCATGCCGATGCCGTGAACGTTTATCAGGATGACCATGCCGCCCGCCGAGCCGACGAGGCCGATGACTAGCGTCCAACGGGCGCCGATTGAGGCGTCGAGTAAGCCCTCCGCGAGGCTGCCAGCGGCGGCGAACAGGGCCAGCAGGCTGATGATGCCGGCGGCCGCCTCGGGAGAGAGGCCGCGGTCGACGAGGTGAGGTATCTGGTGGAGGTTGATGGCGCCGCCGGCCCAGGCCTGGAGGCTCACCGCCGCGGTTACAAGCCAGAAGGCGCGGGTCTTGACCGCCTCGTCCCGAGTCCAGCTCACCTCCGAAGCAACGACGCGCGGTACCAGGACCGGGGCGCCGGGCGGGATGGGGACGACCGCGCGGTCGCCGTCAGGGTGGAGCCCGAAGGCCTCAGGTCGTGGATGGAGGAAGCGGAGGGCGGGAATGATGCCAAGGACGAGGACGGCGACGCCGAGGGTCGCGAACGCCTCGCGCCAACCCCAGCCGCTGATGATGACCTGCACGCCGATCGGCATGATCGCGAATCCGGCCCTGGTCCCCAGGGTACTGACGCCAACCGCGAGGCCCCGGCGCCGCGCGAACCACTTCGACACTGTCACAGTCGCCGCAAGGCCGACCAGCCCGGAGGCCATCGCGCGCCCGATCGAGTAGAGGATGTAGAACTCCCACACGTTCTGAACGAGCGAGAGCAGCAGGAGGCAGACGCCCATAACCAGGGCGCCGCCGGCAACGAACATCCGCCCCCCGTATCTGTCGATCCAGGGGCCGAAGACCGGCGACATGAAGGCACCCATCAGCGAGCCGGTCGTCATGACACCGGAGATCTCGGTGCGGCCCCAGCCGAAGTCCTTCGTGAGGACGGGCATGAATACGCCGAGGACCGGGTTGAAGAAGGTGACCTCGGTGAAGGTCGCGAGCGCGGCGACGCCGACGACGGTCCAGCCCAGGAAGAGGCCTTGACGTGAGTGGCTTCGGGGCGCCATAGCCATGGGATGAGCATAGCAAACGAGAAAACAGGAACAGGGAACATCGCAAGCAGGATCGGACTCGCGTAGGTAAGGCCTTCGGCCTGACCATCACCACCCTCCCCGCGGTGCCAGGTAACAGCGCGCCAACCCTCTTCCTCCTTTGCTCCCTGTTCCTTTTTCCTCGTTTGGGTTATCTTCGCGCCATGCTCGGCGAGCGCGAGATCAAAGACATTGCCAGGACCGTGCTCGATATGACGGACGCAGACCAGGCCGAGGTCCTGTTCTCCGCGGGCACGTCCGCGCTGACCCGCTTCGCGAACAACTACATCCATCAGAACGTCGCAGAGCGGGACACATCCGTTCAGGTGCGTGCGGTGCTGGGGAAGAAGATTGGCGTCGCGGCGAGCGACGTCGTGACGCCCGAGGGCCTGCGGGCCGTGGCGGAGCGGGCCGTGACGCTCGCCCGCCTTCAGGCGGAGAACTCGGACTTCGTGTCGCTACCCGGCCTCACCTCTGCACCGCGGGTTGATGCCTATATCGAGCGCACGCACTCGTTTACACCGGACCAGCGTGCGGAGGTGGTGCGCCAGATCTGCGAGGCCGCGGCGCAGGCCGGCCTTACGTCGGCCGGCGCCTTTCGGACGGCGCACGGCGCGGTCGCGGTCGCGAACTCGCTCGGAGTCTGGGCTTTTCACCGGCGCACGACGGCCGACCTAAACACCGTCGTAATGGGCCAAACCTCGAGCGGCCACGCCGAGGCGATGACCCTGGACGCGGGCCAGATCGATGGCGCGGCGTTGGCGGCCGAGGCGATCGACAAATGCCGGCGCGGGGCCGACCCGCGGGCGCTGGAGCCGGGCACGTACGCGGTAATCCTCGAGCCCTACGCCGTCGCGGACATCATGGACTACTTCGCCTATCTCTCCTTCGGGGCGCAGGCGTTCGCAGAGAAGCGCAGCTTCATGTCCGGCCGTCTGGGTGAGCGGGTGATGGGCGAGAACGTATCGATCTGGGACGACGGGCTGTCGCTGGAGGGCACGCCGGCTCCCTTCGACGCCGAGGGCGTCGCGCGCAAGCGCGTCGACTTCATCGTCGGCGGCATCGCGAAAGGCGTTGTCTGGGATTCATACTACGGGGCAAAGAACGGCACCCAGTCGACCGGCCACGCGCTGCCGGCGGGCGAAACATTCGGGCCCGCCCCGGGGAACCTGTTCCTGTCCCCGGGAAACGCGACCAGAGACGATATGATCGCGTCCGTCAAGCGAGGCATCTGGGTCAGCCGTTTCTGGTACACCCGTCCGGTCCACCCCCTCAATGCCGTGTTGACCGGCATGACACGAGACGGCACTTTCCTGATCGAGGACGGCAAAGTTGTCCATCCAGTGAAGAACCTGCGCTTCACGCAGAGTTATCTCGACGCCATGAACCACGTCGAGCTGATTTCGCGCGACACGAAGCTCCTACCCTCGTTCTTCGGCTCCTGCCGCGTACCCGCACTGAAGATCTCCGCCTGGGACTTCACGGGCGCCACCGAATTCTAGGCCGTGCCGCCGCGACTGTTCAGCCTCGAAGAAGCCAAGGCGCTACTTCCCGGCATTCGGGACCGCCTTGCCGCCATCCAGGCCAAGAAGAGCGACGTCGACAGACTCAGCGCCGAGATGGAGGGCCTGATCGACAGCACCAAGGGCAACGGGCATTCGTCCGGGGCGCGCCTCACCGCCAAGCGTGCCGAGACCGAGCGCTGCGCCAGTGACCTCGACCGGCTGCTCGCGCAGATTCAGGAGCTGGGGTGCGAGCTCAAAGGAATCGAGGAGGGCCTGGTCGACTTCCGCTCGATGCGCGGGGGAAGGGTGGTTTACCTCTGCTGGAAGCTCGGCGAGGACGACATCCTCTTTTGGCACGAGCTGGATACGGGCTTCGCCGGCCGCCAACCGTTGTGATTTTAACCTGGATTCCCGAGTTTGAGGCCTATGCGAGAAAGCTCGCCGCAGAGAACCAGGTCCCGCCCCAAGATGTGGCCAACGTCGCGCGACGCGTCGGCGTTATGCTCCGAGGCCGCTGGCTGCCAGAGAGCGAGCTGCGAGACATGCTAGAAAGGCTCGCCGCGTCGTACGTCGAGCCCCTTCCTCAAGAGTGATCTGAGCAACGAGCTGCTTATAAACGTCGGAGACTGGCGCGAAGTCCTGAAGGTCCGCCACGACGTCGGCGCTCGAAGGAGGGGACAAAGTTATGTCACCAGCACTCTTCCGGCGTCAGACGCCGTTCGTCGGACGGGAGCGAGAGCTCGCGCGCCTACGCGCGGCCTTCGAGCAGGCCGAGACTGGCCAGGGCAGCGTCGTCATGCTCGTCGGAGAACCGGGCATTGGCAAGACACGGACGGTGCAGGAGCTAGAGACCTACGCCCGCCTGCGGGGCGGCGCTGTCTTCTGGGGTCGGGCCCATGAGGCACAGGGTGCCCCCGCCTACTGGCCATGGGTCCAGGCCATCCGCTCATATGTCGTCACGGTCGAGCCGGAGACGCTCAGCGCCCATCTCGGCAGCGGTGCGCCGGAGGTAGCGCGAGTGGTCTCCGACATACGGGCGCGGCTGCCCGGACTCCCCGACCCGCCGACAAACCTAGAACCGGACGAAGCCCAGTTCCGCCTTTTTGACGCTGTTTCCAGCTTCCTTAAAAGCGTCGCCAGCGCGCAGCCGCTTCTCATTGTCCTCGATGACCTCCACTGGGCCGACAACCCGACCCTCCTCCTCCTGCAGCACGTCGCCCACGAGGTCGGCCGAGCGCGGCTGCTCATCCTCGGCGCCTACCGGGACGTGGAGGTGGGGCGGCCCCACCCCCTGGCGGCGGCCCTGGCCGAGCTGAACCGGGAGCAGCGCTTCCAGCGGGTGCTCCTCCGTCGCCTCACGGAGGAGGAGACACAGACATATGTCCGGGTCAGCACCAACGTCGACCCGGCCCGAGAGGTACTCTCTTCTATCTACGAGCAGACGGAGGGGAATCCCTTCTTCCTCACCGAGGTCGTTGCCCTCATGGTCGAGGAAGGAACACTGAGCGGGACCAGCCTGCAGGGCGGGGTCTCGATGACGGTGCCCCAGAGCGTGCGGGAGGTGCTGGGGCGGCGGCTCGACAAGCTCTCTGAGGAATGCAACGAGCTCCTGAGGCTGGCGGCCGTCTGTGGCCGGGAGTTCAGCCACGACCTCCTGGCGGCCATCAGCGGGTACGAGGAGGAGCGGTTGTTAGAACTGGTGGAGGCGGTACTCAGGGGCGGGATCATCGTCGACACAGGGAGGACCGGCGAGTACCGCTTCAGCCACGCCCTGATCCAGGAGACGCTGCTTGGCGAGCTGTCGACCACGCGGCGGGTGCGGCTCCACGGCCGCATCGCCGAGGCCATGGAAACGCTGTACGGCGATCGCGCCGACCGCCACTCCGCCGAGCTGGCGCGCCACTTCGTTGAGTCCGCCACGTTGGGACGCGACTCTGCCCTAAAGGCAGCGCGTTACAGCCGGCTGGCCGCGGAGCAGGCCCAGGAGGTCACAGGCTGGACCGAGGCGGCGCGCCACTACGAGACGTGTCTCTCCCTGGTCACTGAGGCAGACGACCGCTTCGGAGAGGACGAGGCCGAGCTGCTGACCGCCCTGGGCAAGTGCGCGCGCAACGCTGGCGAGTACCGGACGGCTTGGCGTTCGCTGATGCCTGCAATCACGCTCTATCAGGAGCGCCGTGACGCTATCAGCTTGGCGCGGACAACACTAGAAGCGGTACTGGT
This sequence comes from uncultured Dehalococcoidia bacterium, assembly GCA_964422735.1. Lineage (GTDB taxonomy): Bacteria > Chloroflexota > Dehalococcoidia > DSTF01 > WHTK01 > CAYRCD01. The sequence continues at coordinate 13,053 of CAYRCD010000051.1, forward strand.
CTTTGGGCCAATAGCCCGGCGACTTGAGTTGGCGGAAGCCGCGCTCGCTGGCTTGGAAGGGAGCGACCCGCATTTGGAAGCGCGGCTTTTAATGGAAATCGCGAGATTTGATCCAGATAAAACGGCGACTGCCCTGGATCGCGTATCACAGCTCGTCGCTCGTCACCACTTTCCCGACGTTGAGGCGCACCTGCTGATGTCCGAATCCTTCCGGGCTGCCACGCTAAGAGACGCCGCCCAAATGCTGAGGGAGGCCTTTGAAAGGTTTGCGAAGCTGGGTCTCGTGCGTGACGCCGCGAATGCGCTCCGTTTCTGGGCCTTAGCAATCGCTGGAGAAGGGCGCCTCGACGACGCCATCTCAGCCTTCCAGGAAGCATACAAATACGCTCGCCAGCACCACCACAGATTCTATGAGGAGGTCACCGCCGCCCCTCTTTCGGCCATCTTCCTTGCCCGGAGCGATTTTGTCGCCTTCGACGCCCTCATGGAGGAGGCCGCCGGCGATGCATCCGTCTTTTCCATCGCGACGATGCGCGCCTGGCGCGCGGAGCTGGCCGGCGATCTCGAACGGGCCGTCGCACTCTCACCAAACCCAGCCTTAGCCGTCGGCGATCCCGAAGATCCCGTTATGATACATGCGCACAGGGCGGGATTGCTCCTCAACGCTGGTGATGAGACCGCCGCCCGGGAGCAGTATTCGCGCTTTCAGGAGGTCTTGCAGAGCCTTCCTCTTCCTGGGCACAGGTTCCAGCGCTTCGACGGCCTCATCGTGTCACCCGGCGCGCTGATACTCGATGACGCCTTCGTCCTTGCAGACGAGAAGTTCATCAAAGCGGTCGCGAGCTATGTGCGCTTCTACGAGGGTCACCCGAGATGGGGGGGTCCTTATCTTTGGGTACGGGGTTCTTGGGACCGACTCGGCGCCGTGGTTTATTTGCTCCGCGGCCTTGTGGATGACGCCGAGCGTCTGTTACGGGCTGGCCTCGAATGGTGTGAGCGAGAGCGCTGCCCCATCGAGGCGGGCCGCTGCCTCCAGGGCCTGGCCGGCGTGGCCGAGCGCCGGGGCCAGCGGCGGCTGGCGTTGCAGCACCTCGAGCGGGCGGCGGCCCTCTTCGAGCAGTACGGCGCAAAGCTCTACCTCGATCAGGTCCGCGCCAAAGAGCTCCAGCTTCGGCAGAGGGCTGCAGCCCACGCGAAGCCCGTGTACCCCGATAGGTTGACGGAGCGAGAGGTGGAGGTGCTCGGCCTCATCGCCGCTGGCAAGAGCAACCGCGAGATCGCCAGCGAGCTGGTCCTGAGCGTCCGCACCGTCGAGCGGCACGTAACGAGCATCTACGCTAAGACCGGCGTCCGCCGGCGAGTAGAGGCGACTGCCTACGCCCAACGCCACGGCCTGACACCGTCCCCATAGCATCGCTCTACGTGGTTCCCCCCACAGGCGGGATAGTGGTGGCCTCTAGGTGCCCGCGCCTACGTGTTTTTGTTTCCAAACGATGCGTGCTTTCTCCGATGGCAGCGGCACAGCGGTGGTGCAACCTCTAGCTGGCCGGGCGACTTGCCGGACGCCGGTGGCCTGGGCCATCTGCGCCCGGCGGGCCCCGGCCGAAAGCCAGTAGCTGAAAAAGGAAGGAGATAAGACCATGGGCAAGCGTTTAGTAGCGCTGGTGCTGGCCGCATTCATGACGGTCGCCGTCGGAACGCCGGTCTTGAACAGCTTCCTGCCAGGGTTCGGTCCAGTGGCCGAGGCCGGCAAGGTCCAGTTATGCGACGGCGTACCCTCCAACGGCGATTGCCAGGGCAACGAAGAGTAGGGCGACCGGAGTAGCACTCGTCCGAGGCGGGGGCAGGGGCCCAGGACTCTGCCTTCGCCTCGAAGCGCCGATGGCCAATATGAGGAAGACGGCACGCCGAGAACCCCAGTATGCGCTCACCAGCCTCAATTATGCCTTCTGGCTGCACCGCCCCACCCGCTGGGACGGATGGTTCCTGATGGTCAGCGAGAGCCCCTCAGCCCACGTCGCCCGTGCCCTCCTGTGGCGCAGGACCACACCCGCGACGCCACGCAACTTGCCTCTCCTCTTGCGCCCCAGGCACTAGGTCGATGCGCCGCAAGTTCTGCACCAGCATCGGCACGAACGAGGCCATGCGCTTCTCCCGCCTCCGCCCGCCGTTTTGGCGCGGGGTGGTGTGGGAGGAAGACGGGCAATACGCATTTAAGGTACGGGGAGAAACTAGAATGAGCGACAGCGACTATGGGCGCAGAATGAAGGAAGGACTGGCCGGTCTCTTCGGCCGGGCGGCAGAAAGCTACGACAGTCTGGGTCCACGGGCTTTCTCGTATTGGGGAAGGCGACTAGTGGAATGGGCGAACATCCCCAGGGGAGCAAACGTTCTCGACGTGGGGACAGGGAGAGGAGAGGAGCTCTTCCCAGCCACCGAACGCGTCGGGCGCACTGGCTACGTCATAGGCATTGACTTTGCGGTGCCCATGGTTCGACTGACCGTGGAGGAGATTCGTCAACGTGGTCTGCGGAACGCCGAGGCGTACCTGATGGACGCAGAAGCTCTGGCCTTCGCTGACGCCTCCTTTGACTACGTGCTATCCAGCAGCGTCCTCAATCTCTGCCCAAGCCCGGATCGTGCGCTCGCCGAGATGGCCCGCGTGCTAAGGCCCGAAGGGAAAGTGGCCGTGATTCCGACTGGTGGTGGCGCTGGAGGTCTGATTCCGTCTCGTGGCGCTGGAGGTGTAGTCGGCGCCTTCGGTGGCATAGGCTGGTTCGCCGAACTGCTCAGAGCCTATGTGCCCCAGTCCCAGGGCCTTCAACGTCGCGAACAAGACTTGCAAGCCCGGCGGAGCTACCGACAGGAGACGGGGCAGAGTTGGCCTATTGCTGGTTACCCAGCAGGGTTCGAGGAGGCATTGCGCCAAGCCGGGTTCGTCGATATTCAGATCGTACCGGAGGAGGCGGAGTTCGTATTCGCAGACGAAAAGGAGTGGTGGGCGTGGCAGTGGTCAAATTGGATGCGTGAAGTTCTGGAAAGGATGGAGCCGGAGACTCTGGAGAGATTCAAGGCCGACGTGTTCGAGAAGCTTCGATCACTCAAGGAACCCGATGGCCTTCACGCACGGGGTCGAACGGTCCTCGCTATGGCAACCAAGCGGCGTGGTTAACGAACCGCCCGACGCCCCATGGTGCTGCCAGTAGATCCTCACAGAGCATGCCCCTGCCGGGTGAGGGTCTGGGAGACGGGCGAGAGGTCATGAGCGCCGGATACTGGCAGGAGTCAGGGCACTTCAGCTAGTGCCCAAGGAGGATGAAGATGCCAGAAGCTACATGGATTCCCGGGATTCCCGAATGGGAGGCCTCTGTGACGGGAGACCTGGTGAAGGTGGCGACGCGGGACGGCGTAGGTCTGGCCGGGATGTTGCGCCGGCCCAAGGAGGAGGGGGCCTCGCGGCTGGGCGTGGATGTCGTCCTCCTCATGCACGGAACCAACGGGAGCTTCTACACGAACGGGATGATGTGGCAGTACAGCGGCGCCCTCCTGGAGCAGGGATGCGCCGTGCTGAAGGTGAACAACCGCGGCCATGACGTGGTGAGCAACTGGGGAGGCAAGCGGTTTGGCGCCGCCTACGAGGTCATCGATGACTGCCGGTACGACTGGGAGGCGTGGATCGACTTCGCCGAGGCGGCAGGCTACGAGAGGATAGGACTGTGGGGACATAGCCAGGGAGCCCTCAAGTCCATCTACTACATGGCGGTACAGCACGACCCCCGGGTCAAGTGCGTGGTTGCGGCGTCACCGGCGCGGTTCAACTTTGACGCCCGCGCCAATATCGCGCCGTCAGGGGACAAGTTCAAGCAAGACTACGCCCGGGTAAAGCAGCTCATCGACGAGGGCCACCCGGAGGCCCTCTTCGATGGGAATGCGCCTCCGTGGCTGTTGACCGCTGGAGTGTGGATGCAGAAGTACGGGCCCGGTACCAAATATGACATCCTGGACCACATCCCCAACGTCCGGGTGCCGCTGCTGCTGATGATTGGGACGCAAGAGCAGCAGACCATTATCCCAATGCGTGGCGGGCCTCCGTTGCTGGAAAAGCTGGCAGGCGAACTGGAACACCTGACGTTTGAGCTGATCCCTGGGGCCGACC
>CAYRCD010000052.1:0-16964 GCA_964422735.1 uncultured Dehalococcoidia bacterium
TGGCCACCTCGGCGATCACGGGAGCGCCGCCGGTGCCGGTGCCGCCGCCCATGCCTGCGGTGACGAAGACCATCTCGGCGCCGCGGATTGCGTCTTTGAGCTCATCCCGGCTTTCCTCGGCGGCCCGATTGCCGCGCACGGGGTCGCCGCCGGCGCCAAGGCCCTTGGTGAGCTTGTCGCCGATGCGGATCTGCAGGTCGCAGTCGATGTGGGCGAGCGACTGGGCGTCGGTGTTGACTGCAATGAGCTGGACGCCGGCGATGCGCTCGCCGGCCATGCGGTTGACGGCGTTGCAGCCGCCGCCACCGACGCCGACGACCTTTATCGGGGGGAGTCCTTCGTACTCTCGGTAGGCTTTCATGGCACCTCCTCGGGCGGGCTAAGGAGTAAGAAATTGGGAACAGGCGGGCTTCGGCCCCGCCGAACCATTGAACCTTGGAACCATGCAACCGAAACGGCATGGCGATAGAGTAAGAAACTGGGGACAGGCCGGCTTTGGTCGCGCCGAACCATTGAACCTTGGAACCATTCAACCGAGACGGCATGGCAATAGAGTCCCAGCGTTGGTCGCAGTCTGCGGGCCTTCGGTTCGATGGTTTTAGGGTTCAATGGTTCACTCGGGCAGGAGCACTCTGAACCAGGCGCTCACTTTCTTGAAGAGGTTGTCGAAGACGGTGGGGCCGCCCTCGGGGTGGACGCTGAAGGTCAGCTCCTGGACGCCGACGGCCCACTGGAGCAGGCCGACGGCGGTCGCGTAGGCAGGGTCGAGAAGCTCGTCGACGAGGCCGAAGATGCGACCCGGATAGCCGACACGGGCGGGCAGGCCGACGACCTGCTCGGCGAGGAGGTCGATGCCCGGCAGGCGGGCCGTGCCGCCGGTGAGGACGAGGCCGGCCGAGATCATGTGCAGATCGACGGTCTTCTTCACCTCTGTGACCACCATCTCGAGGATCTCCTCGGTGCGGGCCTGGATGATCTCGCAGAGGTGGCGCCGCGAGTACTCGCGGCGGCGTTCGGCGCCGAAGGACTCGATCTCGATGGTCTGATCAGCGGGAACGGCGCTGGGCAGCGCGTTGCCGAAGGTCTCCTTCGCCTCCTCGGCGGCGTGATAAGGCGTGCGCAGGCCGATGACCAGGTCGCGGCTGATGTGGCCGCCGCCGACGGGCAGGGTGGCGCTGTGCTGGACGCTGCCCTCGACGAAGACGCAAACGTCGGTGCTGCCACCGCCGATGTCCGCGAGCACGACTCCCTGGCGCTTCTCCTCGGGAGTCAAGACGGCTTCAGCGCTGGCCAGGGGCTCGAGCACCAGCTCGTCGACCTGGACGCCGGCGCTCTCCACGACCTTGGTGACGTTGGCGATGGCGCTGGAGGCGACGGTGATGATGTGGGCCTCGACGTCGAGGCGCTGGCCGAACATGCCCAAGGGGTCGCTGACGCTGTCCTGCCCGTCGACCACGAAGTAGCGGGGAATCACGTGCAGGACCTCGCGGTTCGAGGGGATGGAGAGGATCTTCGCCCCCTCGATGGCGCGGGCGATATCGTCGCGGGAGATTGCGCGGGTGCGGTCGGGAACGGCGACGATGCCGCGATTATTCAGGCTCTCGATGTGGGTGCCGGAGATGCCGACGTGGGCGGAGAGGATGCGGGTGCCGCTGGCGCGCTCGGCCTTCTCGACGCTGGCCTTGATCGCCTCGGTGGCCTCACGGATGTTGTCGACCATGCCGCGGCTGAGGCCGGCGGCGGGCGCGACGCCGACGCCGAGAATGCGGACCTCGCCGGTGCCCAGGACCTCGCCGACGAGGGTCGTGACTTTCGTCGTGCCGACGTCGATGGCGGCGTAGGTGCCGGATTTCACGGCGCGCTCCGGCATTTTGTCCTACTCATATGTCACCCGTTCGCCGAAGCGCAGATCGACGGCCCGGGGCGCGTACTTCTTGGCTTTGAGGTCGTCGAGGAGCTTGGAGAGAACGGCGACTTTATAATCGTAGGCGCGGTCGTCGCCGAAGGTGACCCGCAGGCCGGACGTGAAGACGACGGTGACGCCGACACCCGCGCGGTACTCGAGCTCCTGGACGGTTTGGCCGAGAAAGCGGGGGGACTCTCGCGCGATGCGCTCGGCGAAGGCGATGGCATCGGGGTCGACACGGTCGCCGGGACCCATGACGCGGCTGGCGTCGTGCTCGACGATGCGGGGCGAGGTTGCGGAAGGCGCGCCGCCGATTAGGACCACGCCCTCGCGGTCGACGGCGTAGTCTCGGCCACCGACGGACCAGAAGCCCCAGGGCAGGCGCTCCTCGATGTGGACGGTGACGGTCTGGGGCCAGGCGCGCGAGAACGACGCGGACTTGACCTGCGGCACCTCGAGCAGGCGCTCGCGGGCAGAGTCGAAGTCGAGACGCAGCATGCTGTGGCCCTGGATGCCGGTGATCTCAGCGATCGAGGCGCCGTCAAGGGTCTGGGCGCCCTCAACACGGACGTGCTGGACCTCGATCCAGGGGAGGCGGAGTGCGGCGTAGGTGGCGCCGCCGGCCAGGGCGATGGTGAGAACGGCGAAGAACCAGGGCCAGATGCGGCGTTTTTCTTTTCGCGCCGTCCTGGCTGGTGTCGTCGTGTCGAACCGCCGGCGGGGGCTGCGGTCCTTAGACAATAGGCCTCTCCCTGTGCCGCGCCAGGGCGAAGTCTACCAGACGCGACACTAAACTGCTGTAGCTTACTCTGGCGGCCTGCCACAAGCGAGGGTACATGCTCGCGGGGGTGAATCCGGGAATGGTGTTGATCTCGTCGATCACCAGCTCGCCGTCGGGCTTGAGGAAGAAGTCAACGCGGCTCATGCCGGCGCCGTCGATGGCGCGGAAGGCGCGCAGGGCCTGCTCCTGGACGCGGGCGACGATGTCGGGCGGGATGTCAGCGGGCGCGATGATCTCGGTCGTCGGGTCGAGGTACTTTGCCTCGTAGTCATAGAACTCGCGGGTGTACTTGATCTCACCTACGGGCGAGGCCTCGGCGTTCGCGTTGCCGAGTACGGCGCACTCCACCTCGCGGCCGGTGATGGCATTCTCGACGATGACCTTAGCGTCGTAGCGGCCGGCCTCCGCGACCGCGGTCACGAGGTCTTCGCGACCGCGGACCTTGCTCACCCCCACGCTCGAGCCGCCGTTCGCCGGCTTGACAAAGGCCGGGTAAGGGATGCGGTCCTCGACGTTGCGGGCGGCCGCGAGAGGGTCCGCGCTCCAGTCCGCGAGCCGGAGGACGAAGTAATCGGCCACGGGGATGCCGGCCGCTCTGAACAGGGACTTCATCAGGTCCTTGTCCATGCCGATGGCGCTGGCAGCGACGCCGCAGCCGACGTAAGGGACGCCGGCGAGCTCGAGAAGGCCCTGGAGGGTGCCGTCCTCACCGTGGGTACCGTGGATGAGCGGAAAGACGACATCGACGTCGTGCAGGGCGGAGAATGCGTCTCGAAGCGCTTCGATCCCTCGGCCTCTTGCACGCTTCAGGGCCCAGGCGTCCGAGTTCGCCTCGTCTCTAGTCCCGTGGTCCGAAGAGCTCGTTACCTGCTTGCGGAAGGGCGGGTCGGGCCTCTCCATTGCCGCCTCGGTGCGAGATCGGGTGAGCCAAACGCCGGACCTGCTCACGCCGATGGGAACGACCTCGAAGCGCTCGCGATCGGCGGCGGCGATGACGTGCTGGGCGGAGACGACAGAGACCTCGTGCTCGGTCGAGCGGCCGCCGAAGATCAGGCCGAGCCTCAACTTCTCAGGCACCGCCGAAGCCCTCGCCAACCAACGCGACCTCGGGCTCGAGCTCGAAGCCGAACTGGTCGCGCACGCGAGTCTGAGCCAGGGTCTTGAGGGAGAAGACGTCGGCGGCCGTGGCGCCGCCGACGTTGACCATGAAGTTGCAGTGCTTGGCCGAAAACTCGGCGCCGCCGACGCGGTGGCCGCGGAGACCGGCGCCATCGATCAGCTTCCAGGCGGGCTGTCCACGTGGGTTTTTGAAGAAGGAGCCGGCGTTGCGGCCGCGGGGCTGGGCGGCGAGGCGGCGCTGGTCGTAATCGCGGACCCGGGCCCTGAGCTCGGACGCGTCGCCGGGCCAGAGCGAGAATTCAGCCCAGAGGACGGCGCGGCCGGCCATGAGGCCGCGGGTGAAGGCGCTGCCGCGGTAGACGAGACCGAGGTCGGAAGCGGCGATCTCGAGGTCGCCATCGTCCGTGGCGACGGCGACGCGGCGGAGGACGTCGCCGAGACAGCCGCCGTAGGCGCCGGCGTTGTAAACGACGGCGCCGCCCAGCGTGCCGGGTATGCCGCAGGCCCACTCGAGGCCGGCATAGCCGGCGAAGGCCAGGTGACGCGCGAGCGCGGCAAAGCTGGCGCCGGCGTCGGCGCGAACGAGGAAGTGGCTCTCGCCGTTAGGGACCGACTCGGGAGCGGTGCTGCCCGTGGCCTGATTGCCGATGACGACGCCGCGAATGCCGAGGTCGCCGATGACGATGTTCGAGCCCGAGCCGAGGACGAAAAAGGGCTGTCCGGCGCGCCGGCAGAGGTGGACCGCTTCGAGGAGTTGAGCCGCTTTCGTCACGACCACGTAGGCGTCGGCGGGACCGCCCACGCCGAACGTGGTGTAGCGGTCGAGGGGCTCGTCGCGCTTCACGAGCGCGATTCGCTCGAGGTCGTGGAGGAAGGCGGGGCTTATCGTCATTGCTGCGCCCTCGTCGCCCTCTCCTCCCGACCCCCTCTCCCAGCCGCGGGAGAGGGGGAAACCGCGGCGCTGCGCGCCTTCAGCCTTTCCAGCACCATGGGTCCCACGGCGTCGACATCGCCGGCGCCGACGGTGAAGAAGACGTCGCCCGCCCGCAGCTCAGGCGAGATGCCCTCGGCCGCCGATTCGAAGGCGACGAAGTAGCCGGGCTTCGGCGCCACGACTTCCGCCGCCAGCTGCTCGCCCGTCATGCCATCGGCGATGGGCTCGCGCGCCGCGTATGTCTCAAGGATGAAGACCCGGTCGAAGCCGCGGAAGCAGGTTCGAAACCCGTCGAGCAGATAACGGGTGCGCGCGTAGGTATGGGGCTGGAACAACGCCACGATGCGGCGGTCCGGGAAGCGCGCCTTCGCCGCCGCGGCCAGCGCCTCGACTTCGGTTGGGTGGTGGGCGTAGTCGTCCATGATGGTGATGCCACCGACCTCTCCGACCAGCTCGAAACGGCGGCGAACGCCGGTATAGCGCGCGAGGGGTACACGCATCTCGGTCGCTGAGAGACCGAGGGTCGCCCCGATCGCGATCGCGCCGAGGGCGTTGGAGACGTTGTGGACGCCGGCGAGCAAAATCGAGAATTCGCCGAAGTGCTGGCCATAACGGATCGCCTCGAAGCGCTGCCTGGGTAGGCCTTCGGGCGGCTTGCGGGTATCACCATCGTCACGGAGCAGCCTCCCGAACCAGCCGGCTTTCGGGCTGCTGCGCAGACGCAGGTCGTGACCAAGGCTATAGGTCTCGACGTTAACGCCGCGCACAGCGTGGGGCTTCAATTCCAGCGCGCCAGGGCTATCGGCGCACAGCACCACGGTCCCGCCTGGCAACACGTTCGCGACGAAGCCGGCGAAAGCCTCGCGCATCGCACCTTCCGTCTTAAAGTAGTCGAGGTGGTCCGGCTCGACGTTGAGGACGAGCGCGACATTGGGGTGATAGCTGAGAAAGGCGCGGTCGTACTCGTCGGCCTCAACGACGACCTGGGGACCGGAGCCCGCCGCCGCATTGGTTGCGAGGGCCGCGACCTCCGCTCCGATCAAGAAGGTGGGGTCGCGGCCGCACTCGCGCAGGAGGAAGGCGACGAGGCCGCTGGTCGTGCTCTTGCCGTGGCTGCCGGCGACGCAGACCCCGGTCTTCCCTTCCATCAAGCGCGCGACCATGTCCGCCCGCTTGATTGTGGTGATACCGCGGCGGGCGGCATCGGCCAGCTCGGGGTTGGATTCGGACGCGGCCGAGGTGGTGACGACGAGCGCTGCGTCGCCTACGTTGGTGGCGTCGTGACCGATGAAGACACGCGCGCCTTCGGCCGCCAGGGCGTCGGTGAGCGGCGAGCGGCGCTGGTCTGAGCCCGAGACCTGGTGGCCCCAAGCCAGGAGAATTCGGGCAATCGCGGACATGTGCATGCCGCCGATGCCGACAAGGTGGACGCGCGGCGGTATCACGCCGCTCATGCGGCTACTCCTGGCAGGACGCCAGCCATGTCGATGACCATCTGGGCCAGGCGGTCCGCGGCCTCGGGGCGGGCGAGAGCCGCGAGGGCCTCTTTCATCTTCTGCCGGCGGGAGTCGTCGCTGAGAAGGGTCATGACCGTGTCGCGGAGCTCGAGGTCGAGCCGGTCCTGGCTGAGCATCACGGCGGCGCCCTTCTCGGCCAGGTAGCGTGCGTTCGGGCTCTGGTCCCAGCCTTCATACTCTCCGGGGACGAGGATGGCGGGGAGGCAGGTCGCGGGCAGCTCGCCGAGCGTGGAAGCGCCGGAGCGCATCACGCCGACGTCAGCGGCGGCGAGGGCCAGCGCGATGTCGTCGTGAAGATAGCCGAAAAGGTGGTAGCGTTCGCGCATCTCCAGCGGCATCTTCTCGCGCTCGGCACTGAGCCATGACTCGTCGTTGCGTCCGCAAAGGTGAACGAGCTGGCCGAGGCGGAGGAAATCGGGCGCCCAGGCGATGACGGCGCGGTTGATGCGGCTGGCGCCGGTGCTGGCGCCGGAGACGAGCAGCGTTGGCAGGGCAGGATGGAGGCCGAGGCGGGCACGGCCGGTCTCACGCTCGGCCTCGAAGAACGCACGCCGGACCGGATAACCGGTGACCACGGCCTTTGCCCGTGGCATGGCCTTCAGAGCGGCGGCGTTGGTCACGGCGATGCTGGTCGCGACGCGGGTCAATGCCTTGACGGCCAGTCCGGCCTCGACGTCCGGGAGAAACAGGAGGAGCGGGCGACGGAGGAGACGGGCGGCCAGGCCCACGCCGACGCTGCCGTAGCCACCGGTCGCAAAGACGACGTCGGGCCGGAAGCGCTTCAGGATACCGTAGGCCTCGAAGCCGCCGAGGCCAAGGGCGAGAGCGCCGCGTGCGGTGCCGAGAGCGGAACCGACGCGTAGTGGCCCCGCCGTGACGGCCTCGAAGGGGATGCCTTCGCGGCCGACCAGTTCAAGGTCTATCCTGCCGCGGACGCCGACATAGAGCATCTCGGCGCCGCCCCTCGAAGCGAGGGCGCGTTGGACGGCGGCGGCAACGGTGAGGGCGGGGTATACGTGACCGCCGGTCCCGCCGCCGCAAAAGACAACCCTCACGGACTCGCCGTCCTCGTCCGGGCCGAAGCGGCGCCCATCCTGGCGGCGGCCTGCGCGGGCCTCCTGGTGAGGACGCGCGGGCGTACGCGCTTCTGGACAGGGCGCTCCATGTAGGTCTTGTCGCGCCCATAGCGAGAAACGCTGAGGAGGACGCCGACGCCGGCCATAACGGCGATTAGAGAAGAGCCGCCGTAGCTGACGAAGGGCAACGGGATACCGGTCAGGGGAATCGAGCGCGTGATGCCTCCGACGTTGATCAGCGCCTGGAAGGCGATCCAGGAGACGACGCCCGTGGCGAGATAGGCGCCGAAATCGTCGCGGGCGTTGAGGATGACGCGGAAGCCGCGGTAAACGAGATAGGCGAACAGGCTGATGACGAGCAGGGCGCCGATCAAGCCTGTCTCCTCGCCAATTATGGCGAAGATGCCGTCGGTGTGGGCGCCGGGAACGTAAAAGAACTTCTGGCGGCTCACGCCCAGACCGAGGCCATGGATGCCACCGGAGCCGAGGGCGATGAGCATCTGGATCACCTGGTAGCCAATGCCCGTGGGGTCTTCTTCGGCCGCGCGGTACGCGAGGATGCGCTCGGCGTGGTAGCTGTGAGCGAGCACGAGCACGGTCGCCGTGACGCCGCCGATGGCGCCCATGGTCGCGAGGTGCGTGAGGGAGGCTCCGGCGACAAAGAAGAGGGTGGCCGTCGTGAGGACGATGATCGCGGCAGTGCCGGTGTCCGGCTGGAGAAAGACGAGCGCGGCCACGACCCCGACGAGAAAGACGAAGGGCACGAATCCGACGACGAAGCTGCGCACGTTGCGACCGCGCGTGGAGAGCCAGGCCGCGATGTAGACGATCATGGCCAGCTTGGCAAACTCGCTGGGCTGGATGGGTGGCAGGGAGCCCAGGGTGATCCAGCGACGGGCGCCGTAGCTGGACTCGCCGACGAAGAGTACGGCGGCGAGCCCGAGCACCGCGGCGAGCATCAGGGCGGGACTGGCATAGCGAAGGTAGCGGTAATCGAAGCGCATAAGCGTAATCATGGCGCCAAGGCCGATCACCGCCGAAATGGCCTGGCGGAGGATGAAGTAATTGACGTCGTCATAGGCGGCGAGGGCGACCGCGAAGCTGGCACTGTAGACGAAGATCAGGCCGATCACGACCAGCCCGAGGGCGGTCGCCAGGATGGCGTAGTCGGGCCGGGCGGCACGAAGGCGGCTGGTGGCCGCCGGCCTGGTCATCCGCGGGCCTCCCCGGTCAGAGCTTGCACCGTCAGAGCTTGCACGAGGGCGCGGAAGTGTTCGCCGCGGCGCTCGAAGTTGTCGTACGCGTCGAAGCTGGTCCCGGCGGGCGACATGAGAACGACGTCGCCGGGGCGGGCCAGGCGCCGCGCCGCGTCCACGGCATCGGCCAACGTTTCAGCCTTTTCGACGGCGACCGCGCCGCCGGCCAAAGCCGTCGCGAAAAGCGGCGCGGCTTCACCAAAGCAGACCACGGCGCGGCAGCGACGGACGGCCTCGGCGGCGAGGTCTTCCAGGGGCAGGTTCTTGTCGCGACCGCCGAGGAGGAGCACGACGGGGTCATCGAAGGAGCGGAGGGCGGCGAGGGTGCGCTCGGGCGCCGTCGCGATGCTGTCGTCGAAAAAGTCGATGCCGTCAACGGTCGCGACGTGCTCGATGCGGTGTGGCAGCGCCTTGAAGTCGAGAACGGCCTTGCGCACTGCCTGCGGTCCGATGTCGCAGGCCGCGGCGACGGCGGTCGCGGCGGCAACGTTCGCGATGTTGTGGGCGCCGCGCAGCGGTATCTCGGACGCGTCGAGGACGGCTTCGGCGCGGCCGTCGCGTCGCCAGAAGACCCGCCCGCCGCTGACAAAGGCGCCGTCACAGCCGTGATCGGCCGCCGCCGAGAACAGGAACACACGAGACCGTGCGCGCGGCCGCAGGTCGCTCGAAACCGGGTCTTCGACGTTGAAGACGGCGGCGTCCCCCGGAGCTTGGAAAGCGAAGATGCGCGTCTTCAGCTCAATGTACTCGTCCCAGCTGAACTGGTCGAGGTGGTTCGGCGTGACGTTGAGGAGGCAGGCGACCTGGGGGCTGCGATCTAGGAGAGCGAGCTGAGTGTGGCTGATCTCGAGGACGGCGAAGGCAGCACCCTCACGCCCCGGCCCCTTATCCCACCAGAGGGAGAGGGGGAGGTGTTGGTCAATCAGTGTCATGAGGCCGATGCCGATGTTGCCGCCGACTGCGTGGGCCCGGCCCGCGGCCGTGAAGACGGCGTCGAGGAGTGAAGTGGTGGTCGTCTTACCGCTGCTGCCGGTTATGCCGGCGACCTGGCCTGGCCACATTTCCAGGAACAGCCCCATCATCGACTTCACGGGGACGGCGTGGTCCCGGGCGGCGGTCAGAGCGGGGATCGTGAGTGGGACTCCCTGAGAGACGCAGACGAGGTCGGCGCCGACGGTGTCGGCGGGTTCATTGCGGCCAAGGGAGAGGCGGGCGCCCAGGGCCTCGATGGCGTCGCCACGGCGGCCGAGAGCGGCGCGGTCCTTGATGTCGCTGACGGTGACGGCCGCGCCCTGGCCCAGGAAGTAGCGGGCGAGGTCTTCGCCTTCGATGCCAAGGCCGAGCACTGTGACTTTCTTACCGCGCCAGTCTTGCTTATTTGTCATAGCATTTTGGCTAATCTGTAAAGGCCAGCGCGATACCCGCGAGGGCACCGGCGATGCCGACGATCCAGAAGCGGAGGACCACCTGTGTCTCCGCCCAGCCACCGAGTTGGAAGTGGTAGTGAATGGGCGCCATGCGGAAGAAGCGCTTGCCCTTCGTCACCTTGAAGTAGCCGATCTGGATGACGTCGGAGAGGCCCTCAGCCACGAAGACTATGCCGATCACCGGCATTAGCAACCACCAGCCGGTCATGAACGCTACAATCACCCAGCCGACGACGAGCGCTTGCGCCCCCACCTCACCCATGATGACCTGCGCCGGAGGGGCGTTAAACCAGAGATACCCGGCGGTGCCACCGACGACCGTCAGCGCGAAGGCGCCCAGCGCGCCCTGGCCTTGCGCGAGAGCGATGACCGCGTAGGCGGCGAACGCGATCAGGCTCACGCCCGCCATGAGGCCGTCCATACCGTCCGTGACGACAGCGCCGCTGGTCGCGATGACGAAGACGATAACCGCGACGGGAATATAAAAGGCGCCCAGGCTAAAGGCGCCGAAGTGTGGCACCACCACGTCTTCGAGATCGAACTGCTGGTACAAAACGAGTGCGGCAACGATCCCCATGCCGACAAGGACGGACCACTTCACCGCCCAGAACCAGCGCTCGTGGCCGGTCAACTTCTGCCGCCCGGCGAGCGTCTGCGAGTCGTCCACAAACCCCCAGCCTGCCCCGACGACCATAGACAGCAGCGGCAGCAGGATGTCGCTATCGCGGTCCAGGACGATGAAAACGCCCACGGCGATGATCGCCGCGAGGAAGATGACACCGCCCATCGTCGGCTTGCCCTCCCTCTTGGCCCATTCCTCCGGCTCCTCGCCCGACTCAGCCTTGCCGAGCCCCTTCGCGCCCAAGAACCTGATCGCAGGCCCGCCGGCGGCGAGGGCGACGGTGAAGGCGACGAGAGCGCAGACACAGGCATAGACCATCGTCACGCCTTAGGGCTCAGGATGGCGATACCGAGCATGACCGCCCCGGAATCCGGGGACGGGAGACCTCGCCGATCGTCACCGCTCGACCAACTGTTCGACGACCGTTTCCAGGGCCATGCCGTGCGAGGCTTTGATGAGGAGAACGTCGCCGGCCTTAAGGTCGTGCGCAAGCTGGCGGGTGGCAGCGTCCTTCGAGGGGAAGTGGATGACGCACCTGGCGCCCGCCGACCGCGCGGCCTGAGCAATGGTTTCGGCACGGGCGCCCGTGGTATACAGGATTTCGACAACCTCCGCCGCGCGCTCGCCAACGCGGCGGTGGCCCGCCTCTTCTTGGCTGCCCAACTCGAGCATGTCGCCCAGGAGGGCCAAATGCCTGCCCTCGGTCTCGGCGAGGACGTCGAGCGCGGCGAGCACGGACGCAGGGCTGGCGTTATAGCAGTCGTCGAGGATCGTCGAGCCGGCGCGAGAAATCCTCACCTTCAGGCGGGGCTCGACCGCGGCGTTCCGGAGCACAGCCACCGCCTCCTCCAGGGCGAATCCGTCGGCGACAGCAACCGCGACCGCGGCAAGGGCGTTGCGCACGAGCTCGCGGCCGGGTAGGGGGCTATGCGCGGCCAGGGAGCGGCCGAGCATCTCGATTTGGAAGTCGACGCCCGCAAGGCCCCGGCTAAGAACGTTGATAGCACGGACCATCGCCTGAGGGCCGAGGCCAAAGGTGATGACGCGGGCGCTGGTCTTCTCGGCCATGGCGGCGACAAGCGGGTCGTCGGCGTTGAGGACCGCGGTGGCGAAGGGCGAAAGAGCCTCCACGGCCTCGGCTTTGGCGGCGGCGATGGCTTCAAGGCTTCGCAGGCGCTCGAGGTGAGTCGGGCCGACATTCATGACGACCGAGATGTCGGGCTTAGCGATCTGGCACAGCCGCCGGATCTCGCCCAGCTCAAACATACCGGCCTCCAGCACGGCGCGCTCGTGGGCGTTGGTGAGCTGAAGGAGGGTCATCGAGAGTCCAATCTCGTCGTTGAAGTTCGCCGGGCTCTTGAGCACGCGGTGGCGGCCGGCCAGAAGAGCGGCCGTAAGCTCTTTGGTCGTCGTCTTGCCCACGTTGCCGGTGATCACGATTGTCCGGAGAAGGAATCGGTCGCGCCAAGAGGACGCCAGTTCGCCGAGGGCGTGGGTCGTGTCGCGCACCCGAAACAGGGACACGCCTTCGGGCACGACGACGTCACGGTGGACGACGACACCTGCGACGCCTCCCTCGACGGCGGCGCCAACGAACTGATGCCCGTCACGGTTTTCGGTGTGAAGGGCGAAGAACAGGTCGCCGGGACCGGCGACGCGCGAGTCGTTGGTTACAGCCTGGAAGACGCGGGCACTGCCGGGGCGCTCTCGGAGCAGCTCGCGGCCGAGGGCCGCGCGCAGGTCGTGGACCGAGAGCATGCTAAGGGCTCTCGCGCGCGAAAGCGACGGCGTCCGGCCGGGCGTTCAGATAGGCGAGGATCTGGGGCGCGAGCTTGCCGAATACAGGAGCTGCGACGATGCCGCCGAGAGGGTCGTCCTGGGGCTGGTCTATTTTTATCAGCATGATGAAGGCAGGGCTCTGGACCGGCGCGAAGCCGACGAAGGAGGCAAGAGTGGAGTCGAGGGCATAACCGGTTGGGATAGAGACGAGGGTCGTGCCCGTCTTGCCGCCAACATGATAACCCTTGACGTGGGCCTGGTGGACGGGATTGCCGTCGACGACGTCGTTGAGCATTTTCACCATCGTGCGCGAGGACTGCTCCGAGATTGCGCGGCGCACAACCACGGGGTCATATATCCTGCGGCCGCCGGGCCCGTCGACTTCCTGGATGACGTAAGGCCGCATGAGCTTGCCACCGTTGATTACGGAGGAGATGGCGGTTATCACCTGGAGGGGCGTCGCGGCAATGCCCTGCCCGTAGCTGTTGGTGGCGAGGTCGGCCGGATACCAGCCGCTGTCGTTGTTTGTGCGCAGAAGCCCGGTCGACTCGCCGCCGAGACCGGAGTGGGTCGAGTCGCCGAAGCCGAAGCGCTTGAGCGACGCGTACATTTGGTCGGGGCCGACCTGGTCGGCCAACCAGATGGCGCCGGTGTTGAGGCTCTTTTGAAGTACGTCGGTCATGGTCTGGATGCCATTGACCGAAAAGTCCCAGTTCTTGAAGGTGTAGCCGCCCTTCACGACTGTGCCGGCATCGTAATAGGTGGTGTTGGGGTTGACGAGGCCAAGGTCGATCGCCGTGGCCATGGTCATTACCTTCATCACAGAGCCGGGCTCATAGAGGTCGGTAACGGCGCGGTTGCGGTAGAGAGAGAGGTCACCATCGGCGAGAGAGAGCTGTGAGAGCTTGAAGCTGGGTCGGCTGGCCATGGCGAAGACGGCGCCGGTAAAAGGGTCCATGACGATGATCGTGCCGCCGCTGGCGCGATGCTCCTTGATTGAGGCATCGAGTTCGTTCTCGACCAATCGCTGGATATAGCGGTCGATCGTAAGGCGGACGTCGGCGCCGGCTTGGCCGGGGTCTACGCTACTGGTGCCAAAGGCGATGGGCCGGCCTATGCTGTCCCGTTCGAAGAAGATCGCCCCGGGCCGGCCGCCAAGGACGTCCTCGGCGTCGGCCTCGATGCCGGCGAGTCCGGAGTGGTCCCGGCCAAGGAAGCCGATAAGACCGGAAGCGACGTCGCCCTCGGGGTAGTAGCGCCGAGTGGCCTGGATGAGCTGAACACCGGGCAGGGCCAGGTCCTCGATGTCGCGGCCGGTATCGAAGTCCACGCCATCGGCGATGAGGGCGATGGGGCCATCGCGGTCGTTCAGGAGCATCGCCAAGAGTTGGTCGGGCTTCCTGTTGAGGCGCGGTGCCATGGCTTCGGCGATGATCGTGGCGCGCGCCCGGGCGTCACCGCGCCAGGCGCGACGGTCGACGTAGACGTCGAAGGCATCGATGGAGGTGGCGAGGGGGAAGCCGTTACGGTCGAGGATGGCGCCGCGGCTGGCGCGGATCTCTCGCTTGTCCAGGTGCTCGGCCTGAGCTTCGAGCGCGTAACGCGCGTGGTGGATGATCTGGATGTAGGCGAGACGGGCGACGAGGCCGGCCGCGCAGAGAAACATGGCGCCGGCGAGGGCCGCCATGCGCCAGGTGAACCTGCTCGCCGTAGCTGCCAAGGCGCTAGAAGAGAGGCGTAATGCGCAGGGCGCGCTGCCACCATGGCTTCGACGCGTGCGGAGCAGAGGCTTCGCGCGTCACGAGCGGGCGCGGCAGGAGAGGATCGGCAGGCGCGGGCACGCCGACCTGGAGATAGGTCACGTTGCGCGCCGGCACCATGCCGAGGCGGTCACGGGCGGCGCGCTCGACGCGGTCGAGGGAGGAGAGGGCCGCGACCTCGGCCTCAAGCTGATGGACGCGGGCTGTGCTGTCGACGCGTTCGGTCTCAAGGCGCTGGAGCGTCTGGCCGGCGTGGGCGAAGCCGCTGGACTGAACGACCTGAAGGACCGCGATAGCCGCCGCCACCGTAAGGGCGGCGGCTATCGCGCGGCGGGGCGACCACGCCGCCCGGAGGGCGATGGGCGGCGATGGCGGCGGTGCAAGACGGTCGAGCGTTGCCATCGGCAGACCTCAGACCGTCCTTCCGAGGAAGGACCCTGATTCGAGACGCTCGGCCGCGCGGAGCCTGGCGCTCCGGCTGCGCGGGTTGGCGCGCACCTCCTCCGGGGAGGGCGTGACGGCCCCCCGGGTGACGGGGCGGACGCTGGCGACGTGACCGCAGGTGCAGACGGGCTGGCGCGGGGGGCAAACGCAATCGCGCGACTCGCGGGCAATGAACTGCTTGACGATGCGGTCTTCGAGGGAGTGATAGCTGATCACGACGATGCGCGATCCAAAGCCAAGCAGGCCGTGGGCCCGAGGCAACGCGTCAGCCAGGCTGGCTAATTCCTGGTTCACGACGATGCGGAGGGCCTGAAAAGTCCTGGTGGCGGGGTGGGTTTGGCTTTTCGACCCCCGGCCCACGGCCTGCTCGACGGCTTTGGCGAGTTCGGTGGTCGTCCGCAGGGGACGGCCGTTGACAATGGCCCGGGCGATACGACGGCTCTCGCGCTCCTCACCGAAGCGCCAGATTACGTCCGCCAGCTCCTCTTCGTCCGCCTCGTTCACCCAATGGGACGCGGTCACGTCCTGCTCGGGGTCGAAGCGCATGTCGAGGGGACCTTCCTGACGAAAGCTGAAACCGCGCACGGATTCAGCGATCTGGAGAGATGAGAGTCCAAGGTCGAAGAGGACGCCGTTAACCGGCGCGAAGTCACGCTCGCGGCAGATGACATCAACGTCGCGGAAGTTGCCTCGGACGACCGCGGCGGCGTCGCCAAAGCGGGCGAGCCGCCGCGACGCTCTATTGAGAGCGACGGGGTCGGCGTCGATGCCGAGGAGGGCGCCGCCGGGTGAGGAAGCTTCGAGAATGGCCTCGGCGTGTCCGCCGCCATCGACGGTGCAGTCGACGTAACGCCCCCCAGGTTTCACGTCCAGCGCTGTCAGCACTTCTCGCAATAGCACAGGGTTGTGGCCCACTTCTGTCATCGCCGTCATTCGGACTCCGGATCCCGGTTGGGCTCCGCGCCCCACATGCGGGATACGATCAATTCTTCCGCCGGTCGGGTGGACTCGAATTCTGACTGATTCCAGATCTCAAGTGCGTCGCCTGTGCCCGTAACGACCACCTCGCCGGCGAGATGGGCCCAGCGCCGCAGCGGCGGTGGCACCAGAACCCGCCCCTGACCGTCCAACTCGGTTGCAAACGCGGCGCTGAAGAAAACGCGGCGCAGGACGCGTCCGGCTTCGGTGGTGACGGGCTGACTCATGATGATCGCTGCCATCTCCTCGAACTTCGCGTTGGGATACCCGCGAACACAGCGGTCCGGTGTCCCCTGAGTGAGGACAAGACCGTCCCTTTTGAGCTCCGGCCGGAAGCGTGGCGGCAGAGGAACGCGACCGCGGTCGTCCATGCTGTATTCGTAAGTCCCGAGGAAATGCATGTAGCGGGGCCCCGCACCCCACCGGGAGAGAGGGCCTTCTCACCCTCTCGCCGGCCAAGTTCACCACGAGCCACCACATCCTACCACCATTTGCCATCTTGTCAACCGCTTATGCAATTTTTCTTGTCGGCCATACGCCCGGGCTGCCGCACGGGACGATGTGACGCGGGTGTCCGCCGCCGGCCAGGCTGGCAGCCTGGCCGGGCGCGGGACTTCACGACGCCCCGAGTCTGCGGGCCAACGCCGGCCAGGCCGCAAGCCTGACCTTCAGAAATCAGATGACGGACGTGGGGAAAAGTGGGGCCGTTCCTGCCGACGCCGGACTGACGACTGCCTTTGTGCTAAGATCGCTTATCAATTCCATACCGATCCTGGTCGGCATCATCACGGTCAGCGACAAAGGGGCGCGGGGCGAGCGCGTAGACACCGCTGGTCCCGCCCTGGCGGGCCTGTGCAGGTCGAGGGACTGGTCGGTGCTGGAGAGTGCGATCGTACCGGACGAGCGCGACGAGATCGCGGCGCTGCTGCGTCTGTGGGCCGACGCAGACCGCCTTGATTTGATCCTGACGACTGGCGGGACCGGCCTGGCCCTCCGCGACGTGACTCCGGAAGCAACGTTGGACGTGGTCGACCGGCAGGTGCCGGGGCTGGGCGAGGTCATGCGCGAGACCGGACGCAAGAGCACGCCGACCGCGGCCCTGAGCCGCTCGATCGTGGGCACGCGCGGGCGAACGTTAATTGTTAACCTCCCCGGCAGCGAGCCAGGAGCCCGCGAGAGCCTGGAGGCTGTCATCGATCTCATCCCCCACGCCATTGAGCTCCTGCGAGGAGAGACAGCGCGGCACCCGGTGGCGGAAGGGTGAGCCTGATAGGCGTGACGTTGAAAAGGCTGCGCGCGGCGCCGGCGCTCGACCATGACGATGAGGATTGACGTCCTGACCCTGTTCCCCGAAGTGTTTCCAGG
>CAYRCD010000053.1:0-16374 GCA_964422735.1 uncultured Dehalococcoidia bacterium
TGGCCGAGGACCGCCTTCGGGTCGAGGAAGACCTGCGCCTGGCGGAATGGCGCGCCGAGCACCACGCCACGGCCGCGGAGAGGCGCCGTGCGCGCGCTGAAGCGATGGCGCGGATTACCGAGCGCTGGGAGTTGCTTTCCCTCAGTGAGCGGCAGGAGCTCCTGCGAAGCATCGTGGACCGGGTGGTGGTCAGCGACGACGAGGTCAAGGTCGTCCTGCGTCCGTGACCGCCCAGCCCGCGACCCGTCCCACTCGAGAGGGGTTTTGGACCGTCTATGCCGACGGCGCCTCACGGGGCAATCCCGGACCCGCGGCCGCGGGCGCACTCGTACTGCGTCCCGACGGTTCGGTGGCGCACAGGGTCTCAGAGGCCATTGGTGGGGCGACGAACAACGTCGCCGAGTATCGAGCGCTGATCGCCGGTCTCGAGGCCGCGCTGGCGCTGGGCGCGAAGAGGGTCGAGGCAATCATGGATTCACAGCTCGTGGTCCTTCAGGCGATCGGGCGTTACAAAGTGCGAAATCCGGGCCTTATCCCGCTTCACCGGCGCGTGCTCGCCCTGCGCGGCCAGTTCGACGAGATCGTTTTTCGCCGCGTGCCGCGCGAGTCGAACAGGGACGCGGACCGCCTTGCTAATCAGGCGCTGGACGCGACCTAGCGCTCGCGTGCGCCGAGGGCGCGAAGTCCCGGACACGGACGCCGGGCCAGCCGCCGCGGACGGAGAGAAGCAGCGGTGACGGTCGCCGCCATCCTTCTCGCCGCGGGCGAGTCGACTCGCATGGGCCGCCTCAAGCAACTGCTGCCCTGGGACGGCTCGACCCTGCTCGAATGGCAGGTAAACCAGCTCTTTGAAGGTGGCGCGAGTGAAGTCGTGGTGGTTCTGGGACACGAGGCGGCCCAGATCCGCACGGCCGCGGGCGAACTAAAAGGTCGCCTCGTAGTCAACGACGCTTACCGGGAGGGCCGCGCTTCTTCCTTGCGGGCCGGCGCGAAGGCGATCCGGGAACCTACCGAGGCTGTCGTCATTCTCAGCGTCGACCAGCCACGGCCGGCCTGGGTCACGCGCAAGTTGCTCGAGGCGTGGAAGAGAGAGGCGGCGCTGGTCGTCATCCCCCGCCTCGGCGGACACAGCGGCCATCCCGTGATCGTCGCGGGCTCGCTGTTGGCGGAACTGCGCACCGTCGACGAGGCAACGCTGGGGCTGCGCGCCGTCCTCAAGCGCCACCTCGCCGATACCGAGGCCGTTGACTTTCCGGCGGCGCCGTTCGATGTGGACCTCAACACGGCGGCCGAATACAGGCGCGCCCTGGCGTCGTTCGGCCGTGGCGAGTGGAATGAAGTCGCTTGACGCCACCGCCGCCGTCGCCTAATCTCCTGGCAACAACATAGAGCGCCGAATCTTCCCGACGACGTCGGGAGGAGCGGGGGACCCAATAACTGGGGTGAGTGGTCTAGCGACCAGGGGCAAACCTTTCTGCCCTAGCCCGTCAGCTAACCCCGCAGGCGCGGGGAAGGCCTGCCCTCGGCTCTGAGGGACTTTCCCGGTGCCTGCAGGGCCGGCCGCTAGACCAGGGGCTACCTTTCCAGCCCTAATCCGTCAGCTAACCTCGTAGGCGTAGCGAAAGGCGCTTCCCATTCAAAGGGGGCCCTTTTTGCTGTTTGCAGGCAGAACCTCCCCGCCCGGTCGCATTGCTTTCGGCCGGGACGGCCGATGGCAGTAGAACAACTTCCGGCTCCTCTTCCCCGCGAACTTGCCGATCCGGGCCGCTACCACGTTCCCCAGAGCTTCCCGGTCCATCAGATCGCCGCGGCGTTGTCGCCGGGCCTGAAGCGCGTTCTCGAGATCGTCCCCGGCGGGCTGGCCCTTTTCCTGATCAGCACCCTGGTCTGGGGTTACATATTTGTCCCCCACGAGCTGGCGATCGGGCTGCTGCTGTTCGACGTTTACTGGCTCTGGAAGTCGTGGACGATTGCCTTTCACGTGGTCAAGGGCGTTCGCCTTATGCGCCACTCCCAGGCGAAAGACTGGCGGGCGGAATATGATGCCGCGGCCGCTCGCGGCGTCCCGGTCCTGGGGTGGGACCTCGTGCGGCACGTCGTGATCATGCCCAATTTTAAGGAATCGGTCGAGAAGCTGCGCGATTCGCTGCGCGTCATGGCCAAAACCGCGGGGGCGCGCGAGAACGTCATTCCCGTGCTGGCGATGGAGGAAGCAGACGAGGACGCGCGCGAAAAGGCGGCCATACTGGCCGGCGAGTTCCAGGGGTACTTCGCCGACCTTCTGGTGACGTTTCATCCTTTTGGTCTCCCGGGAGAGGTCCGCGGGAAATCCTCCAACCAGGCCTGGGCGGCACGTTGCGCGGTGGACGAGCTGGTCGTCCGCGGGGGTAATGACCTCGCGCACCTGACGGTCACCAGCTGCGATGCCGATACGCAATTCCCCCGCCAATACTTCGACTGTTTGACCTTCAAGTTCGCGACAGATCCCAACCGTTATCGCCGCTTCTGGCAGGCTCCGATCTTCTTCTACAACAACATCTGGCAGGTGCCGGCGCCGCTTCGCGTGCCCAACGCCCTCGGTGGCCTGATCCACCTGAGCCGCCTGAGCCGCCGACGCAGGGTGCTCTTCTCCCAGTCGACCTACAGCCTCTCGATGCAGATGGCCAAGGACGTCGGCTACTGGGACACTGACGTGATCCCCGAGGACTGGCACATGTTCCTGAAATGCTTCTATTCGCTCCGGGGCGCGGTCGACGTTGAGCCGGTCCACCTCCCCATCGGCAACGACGGGGCACTCTCGCGCACAACCCGGGCGACTTATGTCAATCAATACCTGCAGGTGAGGCGCTGGGCCTGGGGCGCGGTGGACATCCCGCTGTTTTTTCTCGAGGCGCTTCGCCGGCAGGAGATCCCGACGATACGCCGCTACCTGCGGTTGTGGTATCTGTTCGAAAACCACCTTACCTGGTCGACGCAGTGGTTCTTCATCACGCTGGGAGGCTTCATCCCCTGGCTGTACGACAGGTTAGGGGGCGGGAACCTGATGCCAGACTGGATTTACCTCCGCAATCTGATCGGCGAGACGTTTCTGCCAGGGTGGCTGTCGCTCCCGACGCTGATCCTGACGCCCTGTCTGATCTTCTACGTAATCCTCATCGCCCAGGACGCGAGTCTGCGTCCACCGCGGCCCGAGTCGTTCTCTCGCCGCAGGCACATCGCCGGCTTCGTTCACTGGATTCTCCTACCGCCGATCACCTTCTTCTTCTCCACCCTTCCCGCTCTGGACTCCCAGGTGCGCCTGATGCTGGGCCGGCGGATGGAGTACAGGGTGACGGAGAAGGTGTGAGACGAAGTGATAAGTAATGAGGGATAAGTAATAAGCGATTGGTAATTTCGATGTTTGGGGAAAGCGGATAGACAGCCGATAGACGGATGCGCGACGAGAGTGCCCTTTCGTTCGTCGTGCCGCGATAGCACTGCGTCCGGTCTCCGGATATCGACTGGCTCGCAAGGGACACGCCTGCGGCGGGATCCGCCACCCGAATCCGCTTATCCGTTCCCATCCGTTGTTGATCTCCGCGGGCGACCAGGATTGCCGCGCCCCCCTGCGGCGGGCTCGCGCCACGCCGAGCTGCCTCCGGATCCTCTCAGCCCCGTGTGCTAGAATTGGTCGAGATGACCTCTTAGACCAGTCCAGGGGGAGAATGAAACCGACACGAATAGGCGCCGCCGAGGCAAAAACGCATCTATCTGAGCTCTTGTCGAAGGTCGCTTATGGCGGCGAGAGTTTCGTGATCGAGCGCCGCGGCCGGCCGGTCGCGGCATTGGTCGGCGTGACCGAACTGGAGAAACAGGCTAAGGACGAGAAGGCGGGTGATTGGCAGGGTTTCCTGT
This sequence comes from uncultured Dehalococcoidia bacterium, assembly GCA_964422735.1. Classification (GTDB taxonomy): domain Bacteria; phylum Chloroflexota; class Dehalococcoidia; order DSTF01; family WHTK01; genus CAYRCD01. The sequence continues at coordinate 3,895 of CAYRCD010000053.1, forward strand.
GTCTGGTTGGGGCCTGGAAGGAGGCGCCGGAGGCAGAATTAGACGGCCTCCTTGCTCACATCTACGAGGAGCGACTCAAGGACACAGGACGCTCCATAGACCTCAAAGATTGAGTTACCTCCTCGATACCGACATCCTCACCAACCTGATGCGTGAGCGGCCTTCGGTCGGGCTCGTGGCAAAATTGGCCACGACTCCCGTCTCTGAGCAGTTCACGTCGAGCATTAGCCTTGGCGAGCTGATATACGGCGCTTTTAAGCTCGAAAGGAGGACCCGGCTCTTTCTGGACCGAATAAGCATCTTGTTTCCCGCCGACCGCCCGGTTCTGTCCTTCGACTCTGCGGCTGCACGTACCTATGGCGAGATCAGGGCGGAGCTGGAGCGACGCGGCACGCCGGCGGGCGATGCAGACACGCGAATCGCGGCGATCGCCCTCGTCCATCACCTCACCGTCGTTACGGGTAACACGCGACACTTCGAGCGCTTCCCGGGTTTGAAGGTGGAGAACTGGCTCTAGTCGGGCCCAAATTCGGGTTGCCGGGTACGTCCACCGACGTTCGTCCAACAGGCTGCGCAGCGCTCTCGCGCTGCTCTGCCTTTGAAAAAGGCAGAATGGAGTCTGACCGGACACCCCTCATACTCCCCGGTCCTTCCCGGGAAGGACCGGCACGCCGCTTCACGCGGCCACGAAAACTACTGTGGCCACGTACCAGCGCCATCTCCGGGAGTAACAGCCAACGGCTAACGACGGGCACGCGAACTAAGTCCGAGCAATCGCAGGGCTTAGGGGCGAGCGCCAACTTCCGAACGGGCTTTGAGGCCGCCGGCTTCCATGTGCATGTAACCGCCGAGGCTGGAAAGCCTCGGCTACGTAGTGGGCTTCGGCTGCGTGGTGGCCTCGGCTACGTAGTGGGCTTCGGCTACGTGGTGGCCTCGGCCACGCGGTGGGCCTCGGCTGCGTGGTGGGTTTCGACGAGCGCGGCGCGTCCAGCATTTAGGGTGACTGAATAAGCCCGATGACGTTACTGTCCGCGTCTCTTACGGATGCGATCAGCTTACCGCCACCGACGTCTCTGACCCCTTGCTGTGCTTGTGCGCCGGCTTCCAGGAGCAATTGCAGACTCTTCTTGATGTCGTCAACGTGATAGTAGCCGACGGGCCCCGTCATTCCCTGCTTGTGGCCGTTGGGATCTAAACCTATGTCCTGGTCTCCAACCTTAAAGCCAACATAGTAAGCCTCATCCATAAGAGGCTCTATACCCAAGAGCTTGCTGTATAGGGTCTTCGCACGGGCTATGTCTTGGACGGGATAGATGACTGTCCTGATACCTTGATTCACATCGATCTCCTTGTCACATGGGCCGGGTTTCGTTCGTCACTTTAGTATGACGGACGGCAGCCGGGTGGCTCCGGGCAGACAGCCGCGCGTCGTATTCGGCTTCACGATCACGCGCGGGAAGATCGTCGCATCGACTTGGTCGCCGACCCCGCGCGCCTCCGCCAGCTCTGTCTCTTTTTCAAAGAGACAGGTCAGCGAGACCGGTCTACGAACGGCTGCCCCGCCACCCAGGACACCCAGCCCGTGGGTCCGCTCTTCTCGCTCATGGTCCCGCGTAAATGAAGGACGAGGGCGGCGCGGCCGTCGTCGGGCTGACCCCTGGCCTCGAGCCAGCCCGTCCAACCTTCGCCCGCTGCCACCAACCCCTTACACCTCCATCCCCAAACCCCGACACTAAACCCAGACTCCATCCCCAAAGGAAGGCTGCCCTCCATGGCCACCCGCGGCCGGCCCCGCAAACCCCGCCCGCTTCCAGCCCTCAACGCCCTCGACCACGGGATCATGTCCTCGATCCCCGTAATCCCCGAAGTCGAGCGCCTCGAAGACTGGCAGGCCCACTTCCGCGGCCTCGTCACGGCCCTCGAGCCGGCCGGCGACGCTGAGATCGTCCTCACTCACCGCGTCGCCCTCACCCTCTGGCGCCTGAATCGCGTGATCACTTTCGAGCTTCATGCCCTCCGTCCCGACAAGGACTACCTCAAACAGCTCAAGGCCTACTCCAGGAAGGCCCTCGCCGCTGACCCCGACGCAACCGTCCTCCCCATTCGCTCCTTTCCCTTTGGTTCCAGCATCGACCGCATCCAGCGATATGAAGCCCACCTGCACCGCATCTTCCTCAAAGCCTGCCCTGAGGAACTCGAAGGGACCTCCACGAGCTCGAAGCCCTCCAGGCCCGTCGCAACGGCCACCAGACTCCTCTCGCTCGCGTCGAGATCAACTGATGACAGCCGCTCCGAGAGCCGAAATCCAGCCACTGAGCGCTGCCCGTTTAGCGCATCCGTTTATCCGCTTCCTATCCGTTGACGATGCGAATCCGCTCCGCCGTCTCCGTGAGCGGAGGATCCGAGATTGCCGCGTCCTTCCGGCAAGCACTCCCAATCACACCAAACCGCCGTCTGTCCTGGGCTCCGCCACCCGTTCATCCCTTCCCATCCGTTGTTGATCCCAGGCGCGGCCTCCGAGGATTGCCGCGCCTCCGCCTCGGCGGATGGCTCGCAATGACCACAAAGGTGCCCTCGACCTCCTATCCCGTTGTCAATCCCCGCGTCGCCATCCGCTCATCTGTTCCCCATCCGCTGACGATTCGAAACATCGAAATTACAAAACGCGAATCTGGAAAAGCCCAAACCAGCCCCCAAAATGCTCGAAAAATACCGAAAACCCGCCGGGTTCACCAACGCGCATGGGCTCCGCCCCTCGCAACCCTGGTCCCGAGCTAAAGCTGGGACGCTACGAGGTTTGCTGGAAAGCCTCGGCTACGTGGTGGGTTCAGCAGCGCGCATGGGTTTGCATGACCGCGGTCTTTGCCCTATGCCACCACCCCCTTACAATCGAGCCTGGAGGTGGGTGTGTACGGATTCGGTCTCGCCAGGGGCCTGATGGTGACGTTCCGGCATATGTTCCGGCCGCCGACGACGGTCCAGTTCCCGGAAGAGGTGCGCGACTTCCCGGCCCGCGCACGCACGAATCTCCTGTGGTTCGATGAGCGCTGCACCGGTTGCAGCACCTGCGCCCAGGCTTGTCCGGATGGCTGCATTCTGGTCGCCACCGAGCCGAGGCCCGACGGGTCCCTGCACAAGGTCCGCTACGAGATCGACTTCCGCCTGTGCATGTACTGCGGCCTCTGCGTCGAGGCCTGCCCTTACGAGGCGATACAGGCCGGCGGCACGTTCCGCGACGCGGTCTACTTCTTCGACGACATGTACCACGACAAGTACGAGTTGACGCGGCTGGCTCACGAGCACCTGCGCAAGAACAGCTACGCCTACCCCAACGAGATGAAGGCGCCGCTATCGGTGATCGACTTCATCGAGGCGGAAGCGGCCGGAAAGAGCGTGCCGCCTCCGGGCGGCACCCACGCACAGATAGCGAGTCAGCCCCAGCCGGCTTCCGGGGCCGTAACGGGTGGCTAAGTTCTCGCTGAACGGCGTCGAGGTCGACGCCGGCGCCGGCGCGCCCCTGGTCGAGGTGATCAAGCGGAACGGAATCTGGATCTCAAACCTGTGCTACATCGACGGTCTGCCGCCGTACGCGGGCTGCCGCACCTGCCTGGTTGAGGTCGAAGGGCAGCGGGGACTGCAGCTTGCCTGCACCAGCCGCGTCGCCGAGGGAATGGTCGTGCGGACCGATTCGGGGGTCCTCAAGGACGCCCGCCAGGCGGTGCTCTCGATCATCAACGCCAACCATTCCGACCGCTGCCTCACGTGCCACCGGCGCGTCCATTGCATGCCGGGGGACATCTGCCTGCGCGACGACAACGTCACGCATCGCTGCCTGACCTGCGCCAAGAACTACCGCTGCGAGCTGCAGACGACCAACGAGCTGCTGGACATGGCCAACTACGAGCCCTGGGTGGGTGAGGAGCGCACATACTACGAGTCGGAGCAGCCGGAGGCCGACCGCGCGAACCCGTTCCTCGAGTTTGACCCCCAGATGTGCATCATCTGCACGCGCTGCGTCCGCGCCTGCGACGAGATTCGCCACACGGGCGCCGTGACTCTCGCCGGCCGCGGCTTCACGACCCGGATCGCATTCGGGGCCGGCGGCGCGATCCATGACTCGAACTGCGACTTTTGCGGCGCCTGCATCGACGTATGTCCCACGGCGACACTGCTGGAGAAGCCGAACAAGTGGATCGCCAAGACCGAGACCTGGGTTTCCACGGCCTGTAACTCATGCAGCGTCGGTTGCACGCTGAGCATGGGCGTTCGTAACGGCAAGGTCGTCATGGTGAAACCGGACGCGCTGAACCCGGTGAGCGACGACCAGATCTGTGTCCGGGGCCGCTTCCATTACGACGCGATCAAGCCGCGGGAGCGTTTGACGCGCCATCTCGTGCGCCAGGGCAGCCTTTCGGTGCCGACTGCGTTTGAGGTGGCGGTAGGCGTGGCCGCCGATCGTGTGGCCGAGATCGTGAAGGCGAACGGCGCCGCCGCGGTCGGCGTCCTGGTCGGCCCCTGGGCGACAAACGAGGAAGCATATCTGGCCCAGAAGCTCGCTCGGGGCGTGATCGGCAGCGAGAACGTGGACTCCTGCGCGGGTCCGGTCGCGTCGGCCGTAGGAGAGGCGCTTACCAGGGCCTTCGGCGGCGACGCCCTGCCCGCGGACATGACAAGGATCGCGACGGCGGCCACGGTGGTCGTCGTGGCGGACGACCTCGAATCCAGCCACAATGTGGCCGCGCTGCGCGTGAAAGATGCCGTGGTGCGGGCCGGCGCGACGCTTGTCGTTGTCAGCTCGCGGTTTGGCGAGGTCTGCGACTTCATCAATCCGCCGCCGGCGGGCTCGATCATGCCATCGCCGCAGCGGGTGGCAACGGCCGACCAGAGCGGCGTTTGGCTGCGGCCGGCGCCGGGCGGAGAGATCGCCGCGGTCGCCGCCCTGGGGCGCATGCTCGCGGCGAGCATGTCCGGCGTTCCCGGGGCTGAGGCCGCGGCGACAGGACCGGCGGCAGTTCCCGGCGTTTCGGCCGAGGAACTGGCCCGGGCCTCGACCATCCTCCAGAGGGCCGCCCACAGCGACAATCAACTGGCGATCATCTTCGCGCCAACGCCGGTCTCGCCCACCCTGGCCGCGTCTATGGCCGCGGCCGTCGCCAACCTGGCGGTGCTCTGTCGCGGCGACAATGCCGCCGAATCGCTCTACGTCCTGCCTGCCGAGGCGAACGTGAACGGCATCCGCGACATGGGTGTAAAGCCCATGAACGGCGGCAGCGACGCGGCGTCGATGCTCGGATCGGTCAAAGCCCTGATCGCCGTCGGTGACAACCCGGCGATGCACGCGCGAGACGCGGACACGGTCCGCGCTGCGCTGGAGAAGCTCGACTGCCTGATCACGGTCGACTCTCTACAGACGGATACGGTGAAGCTGGCCCACTTCGCCTTCGCCGACCTGGCGGCGTACGGGAAAGACGGCACCTTCACCACAGCCGATCGACGCCTGGTCAGGCTGACGCGCGCTGAGTCCGCGACCGGCGACCAGCGCGATTGCCTCGAGGTCCTTTCCGCGCTCGGCGCCGCTCTGGGCTCTCGGCTGGGGAAGAGCGGCGACCTGCCGGCCGAGGCGGAGGCCGTGATGGAGGAGATCGCCAGCACGTATCCCGCCTACGCCGCCGCCCGCGCGGCATCGATCCAATCCGGCGTGACCCGTGCCCTGGGCGACGCCGCGCTACGGGGCCGCGTCCAGGCCGTGACCGTTCCCCCGATGCCTTCGGGGAACGGAAAGCTCGTCCTCACCACCTCCCGGACGCTGTTCACGAGCTTCGAGGGCGCCTCCATGCGGTCGCCCGAGGCCGACAAGCTCCATCGGGAAGAGTTCCTGGAGGTCAACCCGGTGGACGCCGCTGCCCTCGGTATCGGCCAAAACCGCCCCGTAGTGGTGCAGAACGGCGGGCGGGCGATCACGCTCTCGGCCGCGCTCACCGACGCCGTCGCCCAGGGCTCGGTCTTCCTCCCCATCTACCTGGATGGCGGGATCGTAAACGCCCTCCTGCCGGCTAACTCGGACGCGGCCGTCACGGTAACCGTCCGCGCGGGGTAATCGCGTGCGGCCCGCCGCATCGCGAGAGGGCAGCCGGGCGTCCAGAGCAGGCCGCGATTGACACGTCGCCCGTCCGCACCGAAGATCGCCGTCGATGCCGCCTGATGACCGGCCCGCTGAGGTCCCGTTTACCGTGGACGACTTCGTCCGCGTCGAGACAGCGCAGGCGCCGTCGTTCTCGTCCGAGGGGCGCCGGATAGCGTTTCGCTCCAATCGGTCCGGCGTGTCTCAGGCCTTCGTAGTCGCCGCGGAGGGTGAGGACGAGGCGCCGGCGCGGCAGCTCACCGACACCGGCACTGTGATCTACGGCGTGCACTGGCGTCCCGGCCACGAGCAGGTCTTGTACGTCACGGATGACGGCGGGGATGAGCAGTTCCAGCTCCATCTCCTCGACCTCACCAATGGCGATGCGCACGCTCTGGCCTCGGCGCCGGGAACGATCAACGAGTTCGGCGCCTGGTCGCCGGACGGCAGGCTGGTCTCGTTTCGCTCGAACCGCCGCGACCGCCGCTTCTTCGACGTGTATGTGGCTGACGCGGTCCTTCCGCGGAAGGACGGGGAGGCGCGCCGCGTCCATCAGAGCGATGAGATGAACGCGGCCGGGCGCTTCAGTAGCGACGGCTCCCGCCTGCTGTTCGCGCGTCCCAACCTCGACCTCCCCGGCGATAGCGACCTGTTTGTGGTGGACCTTGCCGGCGGGGAGACCCGCCGCCTGACCGAACACGAAGGGGCCGCGAATTGGTCGGCGGCCCACTTTCATCCCTCGGGCGCTGTGCTGGCGCTAAGCGACGAGGGACGGGAGTTCGCCGGTCTTCAGCGCATCGACCCGGCGACCGGCGAGCGGCGTTATCTCCTGACTCCAGAATGGGACGTGGAGGCTTTCGCCCTGAGCCCCGGTGGCACCCGCGCAGCGGTCATCGTGAACGAGGACGGCTATTCGCGTCCCCACGTCTTTGAAATCAAGGTCGAGGGTACGCTGGGCAGGGAGATTCCGGTTCCGGAGACGCCACGCGGAATCATCAGCGGCCTGGATTGGCGTCCCGACGGAGGCGCGCTGGCTTTCGGCTTTGTTGGGGCCAGGCATCCGGCCGATGCCTGGCTGATAGACCTGGAATCCGGGGGCCTGCGCCGGCTGACGCGGAGCAGCCGGGGAAATGTTCCGGTCGACGCTCTGCCCGAGCCGGAGTTGGTCCGCTATCGCACCTTCGACGAGCGGGAGATCCCGGCGTTCTTCTACAGGCCGCCGAGGCAGGGCGCCGGGGAGCGCGTCCCCTGTGTGGTGCTGGTGCACGGCGGACCGGAGGGCCAGAGCCGGCCCGCCCTCTGGGCACAGTCGCCGGGAGCGACGTACTTGCTCGCGCGCGGCGATATCGCCCTCCTCGTGCCCAACGTGCGGGGCTCGACGGGCTACGGCAAGGAATACGCGCACGCGGATGACGTCGAGAAGCGCATGGACTCGGTGCGCGACCTGATCGCGGCCACGGACTGGCTGGTGGCGACGGGCAAAATCGCGCCGGAGCGGATCGGGGTGATGGGAGGCTCCTACGGCGGCTTCATGACGCTGGCGGCGATAACCGAGGCTCCGGAGCGCTGGGCGGCGGCTGTGGACATGTTCGGCATCGCCAACTTCGAGACCTTCCTGGAAAACACCGGGCCCTGGCGCCGGCGCCACCGGGCACGCGAGTACGGCGACGACCCGGCTTTCTTGAAGACGATCTCGCCGATCTTCAAGGCCGACCGCATCCGCGCGCCTTTACTCGTGATCCAGGGTGACCACGACGTGCGCGTGCCGCCGGAGGAGTCGCAGCAGATCGCCGACACGGTCCGCCGCAACGAGGGCGTCGTTGAGTATGTGGTGTACGAGCGCGAAGGCCATGGCATTCAGCACCTGCACAACCGGCTGGCCATGGCCCGCACCATTGTCAGGTTTCTCGAGGAACACCTGCTTGGGAAGTGATCAGTGATAAGTAATAAGTAGTAAGTGATAAGTGATAAGCAATAAGTGATAAGTGATAAGCAATAAGTGATAAGTAGTAAGTTAGTCTACGGGGAGAACGCATGGCGAGAGCGGATGAGCTGCGGGCGGAGCTAGCGCAGGCTCGCGATGAGCTGGGCCAGGCCTTGAGGGCGGCAGCCGGCGACTGGGAGCGCAAGCCGGCAACCGGGGAAGGCGAGGCCGCGTGGTCGGCGCGCCAGGCGGCCGAGCACGCCATCCCGGTCGAAGTCATTTACACGAGCGCCATCTGCGCGGCCTGCGGGTATCCCGGCCTCGAGCGGATGCAGGCCTCGTATCCCACGGCCGCGTCCGCGGAGGAAGGTCTCGTTCAGGCGGTCGAGCTGAGCAACGGCAAGATAAAGTACGTCACGGAAAAGGACCTGGCGATCAGCCACGAGTGGTTTGGCTCTGTGGAAGGCATCATGCGCCAGATGAGCCGCCATCTCCGCGAGCACGCGGCCCAGATCCGGGCCGCGGCCGAATAGCTCTTCACCACTCCAACCGTTCAGGACGTCAACCGCTAGCGCGCCCGGCGCATGCCAAGGGTCATCTGGAGGGCGACGTAGACGACGATTCCCACAGAGACGACGAATCCAACGGGTCCCGTGGACCAGCCGATCAGGAGCGTGATCGAGCAGACCAGGCCGAGAAAGCCGCCGACCATCATCAGGAACTGCATGAGCCGCACCGAGCGACGCCAGTCGCCGCCGGCCACGCCGCGCTTCAGCTCGCCGAAGGTCATCTCGTCCGACCAGCTTATGCCCCAGGCGCGGCCGCGGAACCATCTTCGCCACCACGATAGACGCAGGCCGCCGGACTCGGTGGCGCGCGGCGCGCCGAAGACGAAGGCTGCCGCCTCGGCCTGCGTCATTCGCTGCTTAAGAGTGTTCGTGGTCCCATTCCACACGAAGCCGGCAGAAAGACCGCGCCGAAGAGGACCGAACAGGCCACGAGGACGAGGGTGACCATCGCGGGAAGAATATAGCAGCACTCTTGAGCCGCCTTCACGGTCCCTCGGTGACACTTCCTTCGAGGCAGATCGCGATCTCCAACTTCTCACCTTCGCTCTGGTATACTGCCGCCAATCGAATATTCCACCAAATTGCTTAGATAGGTGAGCATAATGAAGGTGTCCTGCACCCAGGAAGCCCTGTCCCGTGGCTTAGGCATCGTCGGGCGCGCCGTGGCCGCGCGCAGCCCCCTGCCGATAACCTCAAACGTGCTGATCGCCACCGACAACGGCCGCCTCAAGCTCGCCGCCACCAATCTCGAGATCACGATCAGCTGCTGGATCGGGGCCCAGATCGATGAGGAAGGCGCCATCACCGTCCCCGCCCGCCTGCTCACGGACTTCGTGAACTCGCTGCCCAACGACCGGATCACGCTCTCGCTGGCGCCGCGCTCGCGCCAGGTGCGCCTGATCTGCGCCCGCAACGAGGCGACGATCGGCGGCCTCGACGCCGAGGACTTCCCGCCGGCGCCGGTGGTGAAGGACGGCGTGGCCGTCAGCCTCAAGCCGAAGGAGCTGCGCCAGGCCATAAGCCAGACCGTATTCGCCGCCGCGACCGACGACTCGCGTCCGGTGCTGACCGGGGTCCACACCAACTTCGACGGCAAGATGATGAAGCTGGCGGCCTCCGACGGCTTCCGGCTCTCGGTCTTCGACCTGCCGTTGGAGTCCGCCGTGTCGGAGAAGACCGAGATTGTGATCCCGGCCCGCGCGCTCGCCGAGCTGAACCGCCTTCTAGGGGACGAAGAAGAGGAGGTCACGCTTCAGACCAACTCCGCGAAGACCCAGGTCTTGTTCAAGCTCGCCAACGCGGAGATGGTCGCCCAGCTGATCCAGGGCACCTTCCCGAACTTCAACCAGCTCATCCCCAGCGGCTACACGACGCGGGCAATGGTCGACGTGGGCGACTTCTTGCGCGAGACGCGCATCGCCTCGGTCTTCGCCCGGGACGGCTCCGGGATCGTGCGTCTGATCGTGACCAGCGGCGAGGGCATGCAGCCGGGCAAGGTGACGATCTCGGCCCGCGCGGAGGAGATCGGAGACAACGAGGGCGAGATCGACGCCGCGGTCGAGGGCGAGGGCGTCAAGATCGCCTTCAACGGGAAGTACCTGGCGGACGTGCTGCAAGCCCTGAGCGAGGGGCGCGTCTCGCTCGAGGCCAGCGGCCCCTCGGCCCAGGGCGTGTTCCGCCCCGACGGCCGCAGCGATTACACGCACGTGATCATGCCGATGTTCGTGCAGTGGTGATTGTCTTCACAATCACGTCCGTCTGGTGAACTTGAGAGCGAAGTCTAAGAATCGGCGTATTCACCACTAAAGCTACGTCCGCGTCAATATTTCATTCTTGATCTAGCCCCTGCTCTGGCAGGTTATCTGAGCCCGCCCCCTCCGCAAGCAAATCTAGGGGGTAGTGGTGGAGAATTAGCCGTCGTCCTACTTTGCAGGACGTTGTGGATTGGCATCACATCAGGCTGAGGGTCTACGACTTGGCTACCGCGAGGGCAGCGACTAATTCGTCGAGCATCGCCGCCGTGCCTGTTGGGTCGAACAGCTGAGGGTCGTGTGGGGTCGCAAGCTCTCGGTATATCCAGCCCTCAGACCGAGCACGAATGGCCATAGGCGCAATTGGGTCGCCTTCAAGCACGCCGCCAGTACATCGGATAAACGCGCGAGGCAGGCGGTCTACGCTTCCAGTGAGGCGAATCGGTTCTGTGAAGGTTCCAATGGGTTGGCTTCGCAGTAGCCGTATGTACCGGTCCCGCGCTTCGTCGGGGATTAACCCTTCCGGCGGGAGGATGCTGGGCGGAATTGCTACCCACCCGTGTCCGCGGTCGTCTTCTCCACCTCGGACCATCTTGCCGAACCATGGAGGAAGAAGGTTTAGGCCCGACTGACCGTCTTTGGGAGACACTGTGCTCCAGCACGCGGAGCCCTCTGGCGACTGGCGTCCACTCCCAGCCACCGCCGAACGCGCCGTGGACGATAACGAAGGTCGTCAAGGTTAATGCCTCCCTCCAAGTGCTTTCCCTATAGCTGCCGTCGCAGAAGCCCTTGAGCGGTCGTGATTACGACCACGATATCAACAGAGCCCCTGGCAATTTACAACCCAGCGGTCGGGCCGATTGATAGAAATCGAGCAAGCATCGGAATTGAGTCTACGTCCCTATCGAACGTATATCCCCGATGTTTCGTCCAATGGTGATGGGGTTCACAAACGACCCGGGTTCTGAATCTAGAAGGTGACTTCACTCACTTCGCCAGTTTTGGTGCCGGATCTACGTCCACGGCGACATCGGTCTGAGCCCTGGAGTCCTCAAAGCGCGAACGTTCCGATGGCGAGATGAGCAGGCCTTGTCAGCCAGCAACCGGTTCGGACCGGGTCCGTGACCGGCCGATTGTGCGCTGGACACGCAGGTGCGCGAGCAGCGCCAACATCATCGGCGGGTCACGCCTGGCCTGCGGCTCGCCCGGCCCGCCGCAGCGGTCGCACTGCCCACGCCTCGATGTCCGCCAGCTTCGCCACATTGGCCTCAACGATCCGGCCCGAACGAGCGCTACGGCAGAATCTCGACCTTCAGCGATCTGGACGCGGTTCGGAATTGCTCGCGTTTGCAAGCAATTCGAGTCGTGGCAGGAGGCGTACTGGCAAGTGCGTGGGACTACCGCCGCTGAGAGAGGAGCGCCCCAGACCTTACTACGCGCCAGGACTATGCCCCCAGCAGACGCTCGATCGCCTTGGCGTGGATGGTAAGGTGATGCAGGTCACCTTCCAGGCTGCGCACGAGCCCATCCGGTGCCTTGAGGCAGCGGGCCCGCACGACGGCATGGACCTTCGCCCACACCTCGAACACCTCGTCGACGGTGCTGGCGGGATCGCTTCCAGCGGGGCTCAGGCGTCTCTCACCTGTCCGGTTGGGTGGCGCCACGCCCGCGCTGCTCCACCGGAATCCACGCAGATATGGAGAGAAGTGGTGTTGTTCGGCGAAGATGAGATGCCGCACGTTCTCCATAGGAGACCAGTCGCCCGACGGTGGCCGCTCGTATAGACGCGAAGACTTGACGCGTCTAAGCATCTGGCGGAGTACCGCCTGGGCATCTTCGATGCGCGTAAGGGTTGCGAGCGTACTGGCTTCGTGCGTCAAGACCCGCAAATATACGTTCGCGCGAACGACTGCTGTCAAGTGGCTCGGCCTGAGTGGCGCTGTTCCTACGTTCTGTCTCCACCCCACCGCTTTCACCGGGCGAGGAACGAGGCCGTTCGCGGGAAGCTCACTGCAGCTCGAGGTCGAGCGCTACGGCAGAATCTCGATCTTCAGCCGGCCGAGCCGCTCGGTATCAGCCGCCAGCTCGATCTCGACCACCTTGCCGTTCCGGATC
>CAYRCD010000054.1:0-16009 GCA_964422735.1 uncultured Dehalococcoidia bacterium
TCGATGGGAGGCGGCCGGGACCAGGCGCGACCTCATCCCCGCCCTCGAGCAACGGGCGCGCATCTTTTTGCTCCTGGACCGGCCGCGCGATGCCCTCGAGACCTGCGATGCGGCGCTGGCTCTTGCAGACGAAGCGGGCTTCCGGCGCGTGGCCTGGCGCCTGCTCGCGGCTCGCGGCCGGGCGAAGGCGATGCTCGGCGACGCGGCCGGAGCAGCGAGAGACACGGCCGCGGCCGCGACGATTCTGGGCGAGGTCGCGGCCACCATCCCCGACCCGATACAGCGGCAGGGCTTCTTGGCCCAGAAGGCGACCGCAGAGGTGCTCGCCGGGGCGAGGCCGTAGTCGCGCCCCTTGAGGGTGCCGGCGGCGGCCGCGTGAAGTAGGGAGGAGATCAGGCATGACGCCGTGCCGCTGTCATTGCGAGGAGCCGGTAGGCGACGAAGCAACCTCGGTGCCGCCCAGCCCACAAGCCCGTTCGCGTGCGCTGAGACGGCCGGCCCGGGGTTGCTTCGCCCCTGCCGTCGACGGGCACGGGCTCGCAATGACAGCATTTATTTGCTGGTCGTGGGCGTGGGCCCGCGTGAAAGCATGAGGAGGAAGCTATGCAGTTGCGACCTGGCACCCCCGAAGAAGCCGGGATGAACCCGGCCCGCGTCGAGCGCGTCAAGGAGCTGGCGCGGGGCTGGGTGGAGCAGGGCGTCCATCCGGCGCTCGTGGTGCTCGTTGCGCGTCGCGGCGTCATCTGCCTCCACGAGGCGTTCGGCACGCTCACGAGCGAACCGGGCTCGCCGGCGCTGGCGAAGGACAGCATCTTCCCGCTAATGTCAGCGACCAAACCTATGACGGCAGCCTGCATCCTGCTCCTCGTCGAAGAGGGCAAAGTCGGGCTGATGCGTCCGGTGCGCGACTATTTCCCGGAGATCTCCGCCGACGGCACGGAGGAGGTGCTCATCCATCACCTGCTGTCGCACCTCTCCGGCTGGCGCGACATCGACGTCGGTCGGGAGACGACGCGGCGCCGGCAGGAGGGCGGCGAGGTGCCGCAGCCGGAGCCCGGCCAGCACCCGGTAATCGCCGCCGACCTCCATCTGGCCATTAGCACGCCGCTCGCCTGCCGTCCTGGCGAGGCGATGCAATACTGTCAGCTGAACTACGGGCTCCTGGGAGAGATCGTACGGCGCGTCAGCGGTCTGCCCCTGGAGCGTTTTGCTCGGGAGCGGCTTTTCGAGCCCCTGGGCATGAGCGATTCGAGCTATGTCCTGCCGCCGGAGCACCGCGAACGCAAGGTCCGCCGCGGCGAGGGGATGCCCGGTACCGCCTATCTTTCGCCGCTCTGGCCCGGCATCGATACCGCGGAGTTCGAGGGCCTCCCGAGCGGAGCCGGCGGAGCGCACACGAGCGCTCGCGACTACGCCCTGTTCGCGCAAATGCTCATCAACGACGGGACTTACGGCGGCAGGCGTATTCTGAGCCGCGCCTCCGTCGAGGCAATGAGGCGAAACCACGTCCCGGAGGGCGTGCCCGTGCGCTGGGAGCGCCTGGGGCCCGACGGCGAGCCGCTCACTCTGGAGTTCAGCGGGGGCTATGGCTACGGCCTCTTCCCTCTTGCCAACACGGTGACGCCTTACATGAACGGCGGTCTGGCTAGCCCGTCCTCTTTCAGCCACGTCGGCGCCTTCGGCATCTATTGGTGGGCCGACCCGGAGCGCGAGCTCGTTGGCGTCTACTTTTCCGTCGCCGCCCGGCTCCTGGCCGACGACACTACAGCCGATTGGCGCGCCGACCTCTTCATGGACGCCGTCACGGCCGCCGTCGAGGACTAAGGGGGCGCTATGAGCACTGAGCTACACCATGGCACGGCCGAGGAAGCGGGTATGTCGCCCGCTCGCATTGAGTACATCAATCAGCTGGCCCGCGGTTGGGTCGAGGAGGGCGTCCACCCGGCCCTCGTCGTGCTCGTTGCGCGACGAGGGGTAATCTGCCTGCACGAGGCCTTCGGCACGCTCACGAGCGAACCGGGCTCGCCGCCGCTGGCGAAGGACAGCATCTTCCCGCTAATGTCGGCAACCAAGCCGATCACCGCGGCCTGCGTGATGCTCCTGATCGAAGACGGCGTTGTCGGTCTCATGCGTCCGGTTCGCGAGTACTTCCCGGAGATATCGGCCCCGGGCACCGACGAAGTGCTCATCCATCACCTCCTGTCGCACCTCTCGGGCTGGACGGACTTCGACGTCGCGACAGAGATCGCACGCCGCCTCAGGAATGGAGGAGACGCGCCCGCCCCTCAGCCGGGCCAGCATCCGGACATAGCCGCCTACCTCCGCTTTGCCTGCGGCACTCCTCTCGCCGCCGGGCCGGGCGAGGCGATGCAGTACTGCCAGTTGAATAACCACTTCCTTGCCGATCTCGTGCGGCGCGCCGGCGGTAAGCCGATTGAGCTCTTTGCCCGCGAGCGGATCTTCGAACCACTCGGCATGGGCGATTCCAGCTATGTTCTGCCCCCTGAGCACCGCGAACGAAAGGTCCGTCGCGGCGAAGGCATGCCTAACTGGACATCCGCGTTTTTCCCGGGCGGCGTGGACTCGGAGCGCTTCGAGGGCCAACCCTGGGGTAGCGGTGGCGTGCACACGACCGCTCGCGACTACGCCGTGTTCGCGCAGATGCTCCTCAACAAAGGGACGCACGGTGGCAGGCGTGTACTTAGCCGCGCGTCGGTCGACGCCATGACGCGCAACCAGCTTCCACCCGGCGTGCGTGCCCGCTGGACCGACCTGGGTCCGGATGGCGAGGCGCGTACACGCGAGTTCCCCGGCGGCTACTGCTACGGTCTCTTCCCCTTCCTCGGCACCGCGACGCCGTATTTCAACGGCGGGCTGGCGAGCTCTTCTTCGTTCAGCCATGCCGGCGCGCTGGGAATCTACTGGTGGGTCGACCCCGAGCGCGACCTTGTCGGCGTTTACTTTTCGGTTGCCGCCCGGTTCCTGGCCGACGGCGTCACCGAAGATCGGCGCAGCGACCTCTTCGTGGATGCGGTGACCGCCGCGGTCGAGGACTAGCGCGGACTTGGAGGCCACCATGAGCACTGAGCTTCGTACCGGCACCCCTCAAGAAGCGGGCATGAACCCGGCCCGCGTCGAGCGCGTCAAGGAGCTGGCGCGGGGCTGGGTCGAGGAGGGTGTGCACCCGGCGCTCGTCGTCCTCGCGGCGCGCCGGGGCGTCATCTTCCTCCACGAGGCCTTCGGCAGGCTCAGGCCGGGCGAAGATACGCCCCTGCCAAGAGATGCGATATTCCCGATCGCCTCCGCGACGAAGCCCGCCACCGCCGCCTGCGTCCTCCTTCTCGTCGAGGAGGGGAAGGTCGGCCTCATGCGGCCGGTGCGGGAGTACTTCCCGGAGATCAGCGCAGAGGGCTCGGGAGAGGTGCTGGTCCACCACCTGCTCTGCCACCTCTCCGGCTGGCGGGACATCGACGTGGCGAATGAAGCGCTGAAGCGTAGCAAGGAAGTCGAAGAGCTTCCGCCACCCGAACCCGGACAGCACCGCGACATCGCCGACCTCCTCTATCTCACGCGCGCGACGCCGCTCGCTTGCCGCCCGGGTGAGGCGATGCAGTACTGCGGTCATAACTTCGAGCTCCTTGGGGAGCTGGTGAGGCGAGTCAGCGGCCTGTCAATCGAGCAGTTCGCAAGGGAGCGGTTGTTCGAGCCCCTGGGCATGGACGACTCGAGCTACGTCCTGCCGCCGGAGCACCGGGCGCGCAAGGTGCGTCGCGGAGAGGGGATGCCCGGCACCGAGTTCCGCTCGCGCTTCGAAGCGGGCGTGGACTCGGAGCGGTCCGAGGGCCAGCCGTGGGGGGGCAGAGGGATGCATACAAGCGCCGGCGATTACGCCGTATTCGCCCAGATGCTCCTGAACAATGGCACATACGGCGGCCTGCGTATCCTCAGCCGCGCCTCCGTCGAGGCCATGAGGCGGAACCACATTCCGGCGGGCGTACCGGTGCGCTCGGGTCTGATGACGCCCGATGGCCAGCAGATCCATCTCGCGGACAGCTACGGCTACGGCCTCTTCCCGTTCGGGGAAACGGTCACTCCCAGCTTTAACGGCGGGTTAGCGAGCCCCGCCTCGTTCAGCCATAGCGGCGCCGGAGGGATCTACTGGTGGGCAGACCCGGAGCGCGAGCTGATCGGCATATACCTCTCGGTCGCTGCCATTCTGGCCGGCACGATCTCCGATTGGCGCGCCGACCTCTTCGTCGACGCGGTGACCGCGGCGGTCGAGGACTAGCGCGCACCTGGAGACCACCATGGACGCTGAGCTACGCCACGGGACCCCCGAAGAAGCGGGCATGAACGCCGCGCGGGTGGCGCACTTGAAGAAGCTGGGCGGGCGCTGGGTGGAGGAAGGCATCCACCCGGCGCTGGTGCTGCTCGTCGCCCGCAAGGGCATCGTCTTCCTCCACGAAGCCTTCGGGCGGCTGGGGCCGGGTCCGGATTCGGCGCCGCTGAGGACGGATGCCATCTTTCCGGTTATGTCGGCGACCAAGCCTGTGACGGCCGCCTCCGTCCTGCTCCTGGTCGAAGAAGGGAAGGTCGGCCTCATGCGGCCGGTGCGCGACTACTTCCCCGAGATCTCAGGCGCCGGGACCGAGGAAGTGCTGGTCCATCATCTCCTCTCCCACCTCTCGGGCTGGCGGGACATCGATGTCTACGCCGAAGTGACGCGGCGCTTGCATGCGGAAGGGAAGCCGCCGCCAGCACCCGAACCCGGTCAGCACCGAGACCTCGCCGACTTCCTCTTCGGGGCGCGCGCCGCGCCGCTGTCCTGCCGTCCCGGCGAGGCGATGCAGTACTGCCAGCTCAACTACGAACTGCTCGGCGACCTCGTGCGACGAGCGAGCGGCAAGACGATCGATGCCTTCGCCCGCGAGCGTATTTTCGAGCCCCTCGGTATGCGCGATTCCAGCTACGTGTTGCCGGTGGCCCACCGCGAACGCAAGGTCCGCCGGGGCGAGGGCATGCCCGGTCCGGAGTTCCGCGGGCGATTCGACCCTGGCGTGGACTCCGAACGCTTCGAGGGGCAACCCTGGGGAGCGAGGGGGATGCATACGTCCGCGTACGACCTCGCTGTCTTTGCCCAGATGCTCCTCGACTACGGGACCGGCAAGGGGAGACGCGTCCTGAGCCGCGCCGCCGTGGAGGCGATGAGGCGGAACCAGGTCCCGGAAGGCGCTCCGGTCCGCTGGGAAGTGCCAGGACCGGACGGCATGCCCATCGTCCACAAATTTGCGGGTGGATACACGTACGGGCTCTACCCGTTTCTTCACACGGTGTCGCCCCACCTTAACGGAGGCCTGGCAAGCGCATCTGCATTCGGCCACGCGGGCGCCCTGGGCATCTACTGGTGGGTGGACCCGGAGCGCGACGTCGTCGGAGTCTACTGCTCGGTTGCGGCGCGGCTTCTGGACGATTCGGGATCGGATGCGCGAGCCGACCTGTTCGTGGACGCCGTGACGGCGGCGATCGAGGACTAGCGCGCACCTGGAAGGCACCATGACGACTGAGCTTCGAACCGGTACCGCTGAAGAAGCGAGCATGGACCCGGAACGGGTCGAGCGCATCCGCAAGCTGGGCGCGTCCTGGATCGGCGACGAGAACCAGGCGCTGGTGCTGCTGGCCGCGCGCCGCGGCGTGGTCTTCCTGCACGAAGCCTTCGGGCGCCTGCGCCCGGAGCCGGACTCACCGCCGGTCCGCACCGACTCGATCTTCCCCCTGAGCTCGATCTCGAAGCCGATCACGGCGACCTGCGCCATGGCCCTGGTCGACGACGGCCTCCTCGACCTCAACCGCCCGGTCCAGTACTACCTCCCCGAGTTCACGGGCGAAGGGAAAGCCGCCGTCGCGATACGCCACCTGCTCACGCACACCTCGGGCCTGGATGACGCCGCCATCCGCGAACACCAGGCGAAGGTTGCCGACACGAGGGAAACGCCGCCGCCGGAGCAGACGCAGCACCCGGTCGTCAGCCGCTTCCTCCACCTGAGCTACGACGCGCCGCTATCCCGGCCCCCGGGCGAGGCCGAAGTCTACTGCAACGCCGGTTTCGCGCTAATTGGCGAGATCGCCCGCCGCGTCAGCGGCAAGTCGCTCACAGACTTCGCGGAGGAGCGCGTGTTCGAACCCCTGGGGATGAAGGAGACGAATTACTTCCTGCCGGAATCGCAACGGCCACGGTTGGTGCGCAGGCCGGACGGCGCGCCGGGAGCGAGGATTCCGCATCCAGTCTTCGATATGGGCCTAAACGGGACTTTGAGTGGCACGGTGCCCTGGGGCTATTCCGGCGTGCACAGCACGGCTCACGACATGGCCGTCTTCGGCCAGATGTTCCTCAACGCCGGCGCCTATGGAGGCGCTCGCATCCTCAGCGCCGCAGCCGTCAGGGAGATGACGAGCAATCAGACCCCCGGCATCGGCAGCGAGTTCCTGGAGTGGAAGTTCCCGGAGGTGAGTATAGGCTACGGCTGGATGATACCCGGCAAATCCAAGACGCCCTTCATAACGCCGACGCTATTTTCACCCGGCACATTTGGGCATGCCGGACTGGGCGGAATCATTCTCTGGGTCGATCCGGTGGCCGAGGTGGTCGCGGTCTATTTCTCGGTTTGCCTCCAGATGTTCCAGGGCGCGTTCCAGCTGCGCAACACCGACCTGTTCATGAACGCCCTGTACGCAGGCATCCGTTAGGGAGGACCGACCGCAATTCGTCATGCCGAGTCCCCGGTCTTTCTGCAGCGGGCCATAGAGGGAGGGCGGCGCGCCGCCCCAACCTTGACCACATCGACGGGGCGCGGAGAATGGCGGCGTGAACACCGGGACTGCTGTCGTTACCGGGGCCTTCAGCTACACCGGGAGCGCCGTTGCCCGGAGCCTGCTCGCCCGCGGCCTCTCCGTGCGGACGCTGACGAACCGCAGGGAGCCCGTCCACGACCCCGGCCCCGGCGTCGAAGCGTTCCCGCTCCAGTTCGCCGAACCCGAGCGCCTGGTGGAGGCGATGCGCGGCGCCCGGGTCTTCGTCAACACCTACTGGGTCCGCTACCCGGGCGTCGGCGTCAGCTTCGACAGCGCCGTCCGGAACACCGCGGTCCTCTTCGAGGCCGCGCGAGCGGCCGGCGTCGCGCGTATCGTCCACGTGAGCGTGAGCAACCCGACACTCGATTCTCCTCTCGGCTACTACCGCGGCAAAGCGCAGGTCGAGGAGTTGCTGCGCGGGCTCGGCGTCTCCTACGCGATCGTCCGGCCGACCCTGGTCGTCGGCCCCAGAGACATCCTCGTCGACAACATCGCCTGGTTCCTGCGCCGCTTCCCCGTGTTTGCCCTGCCCGGTTTGGGCGCCTATCGGCTGCAGCCCGTAACCCTGGACGATGTCGGCGAGATCGTCGCCGAAGCCGCGATGGCCTCCGAAGACATGACAGTCGACGCCGCGGGGCAGGAAACCATGACCTTCCGGCAGCTGGTCGAAGCTATCGCGACCGCGATCGGACGGCGGACGCCGATCGTCGCGGTCCCGCCAACCCTGGCCCTCGCGCTTCTCAGGGTCATCGGTTGGGCGGTCGGGGAAGTCATCCTCTCGCGGGAGGAGCTCGAAGGGCTGATGACCGGGCTTCTCGTCTCGAAGGAGCCGCCTCGCGGGACGCACAGCGTCCGCGACTGGCTGCAAGACCACGGCGGCCAGCTCGGCCGGTCCTACACCTCCGAGATGGCCAGGCACGTGCGGCCGGCGTAAGACTGGGCTACTCCAGTCTCTGCGCCTTTCCGCCCGGCGCGCCGGCCATCATCTTGATCAGCGCTTCGGTGATCTTCGGCTCCAGGCCTTCGGTGTGCCCTTTGTCCAGGCGCACCACGTCGGCGATGAGGCGCCGGTCCCGCGCGTTGGGATAGACGTAGACCCGCGCCGTCCCCGGCCGCGGCAACAGCCCCCAACCTGGCGACGAGTTCCCCTCGCTCAGCCGGTCGTAGATCAGCCCCGGCTCTTCGTCGACCACGTCCGCCAGCCGCACCTTCGGGCCGGCGCCGTACTTCTCCGCCCAGGGCGAGGTCTCGGGCAGGGAGAGGATCTCATGCTCGCCGGTGGCATAGATGAATGACATGTCGCAGTCGGGCGGCACGGCCCTGCCCGGCCGTGGTCCGTCGCCTCCCTGGGTCGCGAACGGTGGCGCCGGGCGGCCCGGCCGCCCAAAGGAGGCCGCCCGCTCCGCCGGCCCGATCCGGCCGCCGGAAAGGCTCAGCCAGCCGTCCACCCTGTCCTTGAAGAACGAGTCGCTGCCTAGCAGGCGGTTGGACGTCATGCCGCCCTGAGAATGACCCGCAAGCCAGAACGCCTTTATGTTCTCCTTGCCGTACCTCGCGAAAACGTAGTTGACGATGTTGTGCAGGTGCTCGTCGTCCGCCTCGCCGACCCAGTGCCGGCTCGGCTCCTTCGTCGCCGCCGACGGCGTCGCCACGACCAGCCGGTTTTTCTCCTTGTACAGGTAAGCCGGGAAATACTCCCGCTGCCACGCGCCCACCGAACCGCCGCCGTGGATGCTGAGGATGAACACCACCTTCTCCCCGGGTCGAAGGTCGTCCGGGTCGTCGATGTAGCACTTCCGTCCCGTCTTCTCGTCCACCATGCTGAAGCTGCCCATGCCTTTGTCTCCTCTCGTGGCCCAAATCCTAGCCCTGAATCAGGCCCCGCGCCAGCACCCTTAACTCTGGTTGCCGAGATCGTCAGTGTGAGCGGCAGGTCACTCGCGGAGTCACCCGCTGGCAAGATAGCGGGCGATTACGGCGGCCGGCGCGCCGTCGATCTCGATCGCGCCCTTCTCCATGAGCACGGCGCGGTCGGTGAAGCGTTCGACCGCCGGCAGGTCGTGGGAGACGATCAGGATGGTGACGCCGCGGCGGCGCAGCTCGTCAATGTGCGCGAAGCACTTCTGCTGGAAGTCGGCGTCGCCCACGGCGATGACCTCGTCGACGAGCAGCACTTCCGGCCGGACGTGAACGGCGACGGCAAAGCCGAGCCTGAGGAACATGCCCGCCGAATACGTCCGCATTGGTTCGTCGATGAACGCCTCCAGCTCGGCGAAGGCGATGATTTCGTCCAGCCGCTGGCGGGCCTCGCGCAGGCTCAGGCCCAGGAGGACGGCGTTGAGAACAGCGTTATCGCGCCCGCTGATCTGGCCGTGAAAGCCGGCGCCCAGCTCCAACAGGGTCGCGACCCGGCCTTCGATCAGCACCGAGCCGCTGGTAGGGGGAGTTATGCCGGCGAGAATGCGCAGGAGGGTGCTCTTACCCGACCCGTTGGCGCCGATAATGCCAAGGCTCTGCCCCCGCGGTACGTCGAAGGACACGCCGCGCAGGGCCCAGAAGGGCTCGCTTCGCCGCCCGCGCCCCTGGAAGGGGTGAAGGACGGCGGTTTTCAGGTCGCGGGCGCGGTGGGCCGAGAGACGGAAGCTCTTGGTAACGTCACGGATGCGAACGGCGGGTCCGGCAGTGTTCGGCGCCTCGGGCACGCGCACAGACTAGCGCCGCGCGGAGCTGGCGTTCAAACCAGATCGGGGCGCTAAGCGGATTCTTTGCGGCCGAAAGCGGTGGTGAACTGCTTCCAGGAGCGTCCCCAGAGCAGCTCTAACGTATCGCGGGAGCGGCCCAGGAGCAGGTTGCACTCGCGCATCTTTTCGTGGGTCAGCAGGCGCTGGAGTCGAACGTCGGCCCAGCGGATGTGACGCTCCTCGTCGCGGGCGATACGCTCCATGACACCCGCCAGGGTGGCGTCGACCATCGGGATCAAGTGGCTGCAGCGGTCTATCGTGAAGGCTTTGACAGCGCGGTGCAGGGCGATGAGGCGCTGGACGTCGCTGCCCGCGCCCTGCGCCTCACCGAAAATACGCCCGAGTGCGTCGCGATGCGCCGAGAGGGCGAACTTTCCCCCCAGCCGCCTGATCTGCTCGCCGATCAGTGTCAGGTGGCGGCGCTCGTCGACGATCTGTCCGCTGAGCCCGGTGCGTATCTCGGTGTCCGGGGTTTCAGCCAACCAGCGCTCGATCAGCGCGATGGAGCTCATCTTGGTTTGCCAAAGGCGCTGGAGGACATCGAGGACCGGCTGCTCCGGCCCGTCGTCGGACTCCCTTCGAGATAGTCGCCTCAACATGATTCCACCCCTCTGCTAGTTATAATCGGCTCGTCGGGCAATTTCCTTGCCTTTTGAGTATCCCTTGGGCTGAGGAACGGGACTTGGCGCCTCAACGTCAGGCGCGCCCGGGCCAGCGGGCTTGGCGACAGCCCCGGTGAGAGGCGCCACGGCATGCGAGGCGGCCGGATTCGATTGGGGACGGGATGCGTTGACGGGACTTCGACCTATGCGGCCGGGCGGCGGCCGCTGAGCCGGAGCTGCTGGACGGGGGTGAGCAGGCGCTCGGGAGCCATCATTTCCTTGCGCTCCTGTTTTGCCTGCTCGATGGCGATCTCAGCGGCTGCCAGGAGCTCGTCGCGGCTGCCGCCGTCTTCCGGATAGGAGACGATCGCGATCGAGGCGGAGATGCCCTGCTTCTCGCCGGAAGTACCGTCGAAGACGGAGAGGCAGTTGAGCCTCTGGACGATGGCCGACGTAAGCTCGACGGCGCCCGCGCGGTTCGTCTCCGGCAAGAGAAGCGCGAACTCGTCGCCGCCGTAGCGGGCCACCATCTCGGGAACGGCGATCGATCCGGAAAGGGCCATGGCCACCGCGCGCAGGACGCGGTCGCCAAGGGTGTGACCGTAGCTCACGTTGAAGTCGGCGAACTCGTCCATGTCGAAGAGCACCAGTGACAGGCCGCGGCCGTAGCGGCGGGCACGGACGACTTCCGCCTCCAGTGTCTCGAGGAAGAAGCCGCGGCTGTGCACCCAGGTCACGGGGTCGATGCCACCGAAGCGCGTGATCGCCTCGCCGGCCATGAGGTCCTTGAGAGCGAGGGTGCAGTGTCCGGCCGCCAGCTCGAGGATCTCCACGTCGGGCTCGACGCCCGAAAAGAGGAACACGCAGAGGCCGAAGGTCTCGCCTTCCATGACCAGCGGCACAACGGCGATCTTGGTTACCTGGAGCATCTTGCGGATCTGGTCGCAGGCCTCTCTTTCGATCTCGTCGCCGAGGATCTGGCGCAGGTCTTCGGTCAGGACGACCTCGCCGGCCTCCATGACCTCCTGGCGCCAGCTGCGCAGGGGCAGCGCATATTCGACGTCGGCCAGGTTCACATCGGCGGCAAGGCAAGCTTGCTCGATGCCCTGGTCCTCAATGTTGGCCAGGGCCAATGCCTGGAGCACGTTGCGGCGGCGGTCGAGGAGCAGGGGATAGGTGACGACGGCGCCGGTGACCCGTGGTGAACGCTCCAGAAACAGCGAGAGCATCTCTTCCATGGTGCCGGCGCTATGAATGAAGAGCCCGAGCACGGCCAGCTCGTTGAGGCGTTCGGCCCGTTCGCGCACCTCTTCGATGCTGCCGCCCCGTGCCTTGCGGGGCGCCGGACGGGTTGCGCGTCGCAGGGCGTCGGCGTCGACGCCGTGCGGGCGCTTGCGCGAGGACCATCGCGACACGAGGTTCATGCCGGTCCTGCCTCCATCAAGCCGCCCTGCCGGCGCCCGAGTCCGCGAGGCGCACAGTCGCGCGGTTGCCGTCCACCGTGATGCGACAGGAGCGGCGGAAGGCGCTCTCCACAGCCTGCTGGATCTCCGGCTCGGCCGGGAGCGAGTCTGTCGCGAGCGTAATCGTGACGCTGTGGGGCATGTAGTTCGCCAGGCTGGCCGTTGTGGCGCAGTCGAGGTTCGCGAGCGTGTCGTAGACGCGGACCAGCTCTACGCGCCCGCTGGGGTCCTCGATCACAATGGTGGGAATAATCGTCGCGAAGCGGTCTTCGGTGTGTGCCTGAGCCAGGGACTCCCAGGCCGCGGGCATTGGCAGAGGCGCCGCGTCTACGCGGGCTTTGTTCCTGGAAGGCCAGGAGGCTTCCGTGTTGCTGGCCGGATCCTGGGCAGGCGGGCGGTCCTGAGCGACGCCGGGGCCGCTTTCGAGCTCGTCCGCCTGCACGGGTTGGGTCGCGAGCTCAGCGCGGGCCGTCTCGACGGCGCGCCGCACCTGGTGGCGAACGTCTTCGGCGCCGGCCGCCGCCGCCCTGCCCTCGATGTCCTCGGTCTCCCCGGAGGAAGCCGGCATCTCCGAGGAAGCGGAGCTATCGTCCGGAGAGGTTTGGCCGGCGGGAGGGCGCCCGGGCGATGCCTGGGGTGCGGGTCCGCGCTCAGGGTCGCGATGTCGTTCCAGGGTTGGCGGGGGCTCGCGCAACTCGCGAACGTTGAGAGCCCAGGGCCTCGGCTCGGCGTGGGACCAGTCCAGGGCCGCCGGCTTTGGCATGTCGGCCGGGCTTCCTTCGATCTCGGCGCGGGCGCGCGCGACGGCCTGGCGCACTTCTTCACGGACGGCGTCGGAGTCTGGCCTGCCCGCCTCGCCCGCCGGCGCTTCGCCGGCGCCGGCCGCGGGGTCGTCGCCGGCGGCGGCCGCGTTCTCCTCCCGGGCAGGCTCCCGCGGCGGCGTGCTCCACTGGACGACGGACAGGTGAGGCGCGCTCTCGGCCGCGGGCGCTTCGGCCTCTGCGGCGACCACTTCCAGGCGGCCGGCGCGCGTTTCCGCGGCCGCGGGGGAATCGAAGGTTGGCCGCATTTGACCCAGGCGCTCGATGGTGTCGCGAAGACCCTGCAAAGCAAGGCTAATGTCGCTGACGCCGCGGGTCAGGGCGGCGAGCAGTTGCTCCCACTCCGCCGTGGTCTGGCCTGGTTGGTCGTTCTTGTGGTATTCCATGCGCCCCCGTGGGGAGCCCCTTCCGGCCCGCTCCTCATTACCATTGTCGACCCACGGGCGCCGATCCTGAGGGGCTGCCATCGTTAAACCCGCCTCACGGTCGAGCTGCCCCGTCCCGCGTTCTCACCGTCTACCGCGGCCTGAGGGACTAGGCGGCCTCCGGACTGAACGTGCGGCTCAGGGACGAGTCGTCTCGATGAATTCCGTCAGGTGGTCAAGACCGTGCGACCAAAACAGTGTGAGACCGCGATTCTGTGCCTGCTCAAGGTTATGCGTCTTGAAGACGCCCATCAGAACAGCCGCTGGCACGGTCTGCAGCGTCCCAAATTCATCAAGCCACTGCCGTGCTTTCACGGCAGCATCGTTGTTAAGTCGTTTTACTAGGTGCCGAGCAAAAATCGAGTTGGCGGCCACCGAAACCCGATCACGCGTTGGGTCTGATTACCTTAGTTGCGGATCTCAGCGACAATGACGAAGCACTCGCAACTATCACAGACATCTCAAAGGCAACCACAGCCGCCCACTGTGTGGGTGTTCTTGTCAGGAGCCTGATTCCCGGCACTATCTATGTTGGAGTCACCGCTCAAGCAACCGAGCGAACGCTTTGGTTCGAGGATGGTGAGGGACGGGACGTTGAGTGGGCCGGCGAGTGCCGGTTTGACATTCAATACGGTCAAACGCTCGCCTACAAGGCGTTTGCACGCATTGTTCGCGTCACCGGTACCTTTGAACGCTTGACTGGCGAGCTTAGCCGTCTTGATGCTCTACGCAACAGCATCTCGATGGGGCAGTTCTTGTTGGAGTATCCCCTCGCAGATAAATGAACGCGGAGCAGCGAGTCGGAACATGCGTGCGTGACCTGGAGCGAAGGATGCAAGAATTCAGAATTGCTCCTTCGAGGGTCCGGTGGAGCGTCTACGTCAGAATTGTTCGCCCTCCGGAAGCCTGAATGATGGCGTTGGACGATGTCCTGGTTAGACTTCATCGGTTAATCGAGGCGAAAGTACTGTCAGGGCTCCAGCCGTCCGTGAAGCCCGAGCTGCAACGACGCCGACCTTTTGGTACGCCGATTCAGCAGTTGAATCCACGGCTATTGTGCGGGTGGCGCTAGCTCCGAACGGAGCAGAGGGATGCCCGGAGTCGTGGAATGTCGCACAATCTTCGGGCCTGTTGCCGAAGTCATCTGGAAGTCGTCTAATCCTGGCATGCAGTCTGATTCAAGTACGTCGAGGACGGTCCAAGCTAAAATACTTTCAGGCGAATCAGGTCGAGATCTCGGAAGCCATCCTTGGTCTCATCGCTGACGACGATCGAGGGAAACGATGGAGCCGTCAGAAGTCCAACGAGCACTTGAGGCGGGGAGGTCGACGGCCTCCGCCCTAGGCCTTCGAGTCGATGATGCGATTGTTGTCCACAACTCGAACCGCATCGCCGTGCGCCTGACCCCTTGTGACGTTCTCGCTCGGGTGGCGCCTGTGGCGCATCAGGCAAGCGCTGAGTTCGAAGTCGAGGTCGGTCGGCGGCTCGCCCAAGCCGGCAGCCCGGTGGAGGAGCTTGAACCTCGGGTGGAGCCGCGCGTCTACGTGCGTGACGGCTTCGCGGTCACGCTGTGGACCTTCTACGAGGCGGTGTCGTCTCGAGACGTCGCGCCAGCTGAGTATGCGCAGGCGCTCGAGCGGCACCATGCCCGCATGCGCCAGATCGATCTGACGGCGCCGCACTTCACGGATCGAGTCGCGGAAGCGCAGTGGCTGGTCGGCAACCCCGCCCACACACCGGAGCTTGATGAGACGGGACGGAAGCTTCTCGGCGATACGCTGCGAAGCCTGAGGCGCGCGATCGTCGACCGGGAAGCACCCGAGCAGCTGCTGCACGGCGAGCCGCATCCGGGCAACTTGCTGAACACGAAGAAAGGGCTGCTGTTTATAGACCTTGAGACGTGTTGCCGCGGACCTGTCGAGTTCGACATCGCCCATGCACCCGAAGAAGTCAGCGAACACTATCCGGCTGTTAATCAAGACCTGCTTCGCGAGTGCCGGATCCTGATGCTTGCGCTGATTACAGCTTGGCGCTGGGATCGAGACGACCAGCTCCCCGATGGGCGCTACTGGGGAATCGAGGGGCTCAAGCAAATTCGGGTGGCACTCGATCGCTACGGAGTGAATGTCGCTGACTGACCCGCCCAATTAACTGCCGGCTGGTCACGCCTAGTGCGCAGCTTTTCCGGGCTGATACGAAGGAGGTTGAAAGAATGTTCACATCAGATAAACGACTTCGGATCAAAGGCAACGGCCGGAATCTGAGACTCCGAACCCTGGGCGACTGGCGGCAGGATCCGCTCGGGAACGTAAGCGAGGCTTGCCGAGCACAGGTGGCAATTCAGATTTACGGAGTTTGTAGAGGAATTACTGACTTTGCATTCCGTGGGCATGACTCGACCGTCCCAGAGTCGGAGAACAATATCGGCCTTGCGATTGCCGAATATCGACTCTCCGCAAAAGTGGCCGCGCTCAGGCGCTTCGTCGAGCGTTCGTATCGTCCTCGGTCGCACCTCGATCATGCCCGACTGTCTGAGTCGCTCCTTGACGGCCTCCTCCTGCTGAGTCTTTGCTTCATTTGCGCGCTTGGTCATGACGTGTCGTGACGCCATGAGGGCGGCAGACGCCATAGCTGCTGTAGATCGTTCCTCATGTGTTGGCTCACGGTTCTCGGCGACCCACGGAAATCGATTCCGATCCAGTCCCAACAACACCGTCTCGACGACTCTTCTCGCCATGGCCGGGTCGGCTCGAAGACGTCCGCGGGCAAGTGTGGCTTCCGCTAGGACCATGAGATCGTCTTCCGATATGGGAGGCCCTGCTAGATAGCGAACCGCTTCCAGAAGCTCTGATTCGGCCAGGGCTTCATTCGCGATGCGAACAAGTTGCGAAAGATCGACAGTTAACTCAAGGAGGTTTTCAAAAGCAGCGCGATACATCTCGAAGGCTTCCAAGTATGCCTCAAGAGGCTCCTGCATTCTGCTGGCGCGAAAATGACTCAGGGCGGCCCGCCGCTCGGCATCCAATTCCTGTGGAGTCCAACGAGGGGGATCGACGGGCATCACGTCGCGGCCAATAGCACCTCAAGGGCGGGAACCGGAAGACGCTC
>CAYRCD010000055.1:0-15843 GCA_964422735.1 uncultured Dehalococcoidia bacterium
TTTGTGTGAGGGCCGCAAGCCCTCATGAACGATTGCGAGGAGCGGAGGTCGCCCACAGCGACCCTTAGACGGCGTCATCGCAAGGAGGCGGTGGGGCAGGGCCACCCTGCGATGAGTGTCGCCGTCAGCGGCACTGTACGCGGGCGCGCCGATCACCGACACGGCCGAATGGCCCGATCTCCGTCTTGCCTCCGGCCCGCGGCCCGGCCCGGCACGGACCTGCCGCGCCTCGCCTTACGGGCGGCGGGAGCTTTTCTCCTGCGCCGCCCTGACTGTCATCTCAATCGGCGCCAGGCGAGGGGAACCAAACGCGAGCCCCTCGGTGCCACCCAGTACCGCGGACTTCCAGTCCGCGGATCCTCCGGAACCCAAAAAACACAAAAATACAAAACAAACTCAGCGCCGAGCGGGCGCCGGAGACAGCCCGAGTCCCCAGAGGGGCACGAAAACCGCTACAATCGCCGCCAGACAAATGGACTGGCGACAGACTCATGCCGGCAAGCTGATATCGCCCGAAGACGCCGCGCGCCTGGTGAGCTCGGGCAATTCCGTATATCTCGGAACGTACACCAGCAACCCCGAAACTCTGGCCGTTGCCCTCCTCGCTCGCAAGGACGAGCTGAGGGGCGTAACCATCTACCACTTCGTCTCGCCCTTCGTCTGGGCCTCGGAGGAGACCGCCGCCGCCTTCAGGCTCGTGACCGGGTTCACCACGCCGGCCGATCGCAACCAGGTCCAGGCCGGCCTCGCCGATTACCTTCCGGTCGGAAACTTCCGCGAGTCCTACATAGCCGAGGTCGTTCCCGACCCCGATGTCTTTTTCGCCAAGACGTCCGCGCCCGACGAGCACGGCTACATGAGCTTCGGCGCCGCCCTCTGGTTCAACCGCACGACCGCGAGCCGGGCCCGCCGGATCGTATGCGAGGTCGATGAGCGCCTGATACGCACCTTTGGCGAGAACTACATCCACGTCTCCGAGGTCGACCATCTCGTCGAGCACCGGCGCGAAGACGAGCGGCCGGCGCCCATACCGCCGCGGACCGAAGAGGTCGCGACCGCGGCCGAGGTGATCTGCACCCTGATCGCGGCCGAGCTGATCAACGACCGCGACACCCTGCAGGTCGGCCTCGGAGACGTCTCGTCCGCCCTCGCGCTCTACCTGGGCGAAAAGCACGACATCGGCATGCAGACCGAGATGATCCCCGGCGGCGTCGTCGAGATGGTCGAACGAGGCGTCATAACCGGGAAGTTCAAGGACATAGCCCCGGGCAAGGTCGTGGGCTCCGCGTTCGCCGTCCTGCCGCCGGAGGAGCTCGCGCGGGCCCACAACAACCCGAGATTCGAGCTCTGGGACTTCTGCCACACCGACGACTTGCGCGTCCTCGTGCGGGAGACCAACTTCGTCGCGGTCAACAACGCGCTCCAGATCGACCTCACCGGGCAGGTGACGGCCGAGACCCTGAACGGCCGCATCTACAGCGGCCCCGGCGGCCAGACCGTGTTCGCCGTGGCCGCGTCCTACAGCGAGGGCGGCCGGTCGATCATCGCCGCCCCGGCCAGCTCCCTCGCCGGTGGCGAGCGCCACAGCCGCATAGTCGCCCAACTGTCGCCCGGATCGATGGTGACGACGCCGCGCACCTTCGTTGACTACATCGTCACGGAGTACGGTATCGCCACCATGCGCGGCAAGACCGTTCGCCAGCGCGCCGCCGAGCTAATCGCGGTCGCTCACCCCGATTTCCGCGGCGAGCTGAAGAAGCAAGCACGGGAGATCTACGCTGTCTGACGCCCGCGCGTCCGGAGGGCATGCCGTCCCAGCCTCTGGGCATTGTCTTTGCGAGGCCGCCGCAGCGGCCGCGGCAATCCCGGGCAGGACGCCTCGGCCCGCGGACTAGCTTCCAGGAGCTGATCAGCGCTCACAGCCATCAGCCCGAGGTTGCTTCGTCGCCCTCGGGGCTCCTCGCAACGACAGGCTGGAACATTGATGCAGGGTGCGAACTAACCCGAACCAGCCCGAACACACGGCCGGCGCCGGCGTTCTATAGTGAAGAAGCCATGTTGACGCGACAGCTTCAGCTCGCAGCCGTCGTCTGTGCGCTCGCCCTTGCCTCGCTGGGCTGTACAGCGCTCCTTCACTTCCGCGTGTATCACACGGGCTCGGAAACGTTCCGTTTCCTGAGCTGGAACCTGCTGCTTGCCTGGATACCTTTGGCCTTCGCCGTGGCGGCCTATGAGCTTTTCCTGGTTCGTCCGTTCATCCTCGGGACCACGCTGTTCCCTTTGATCGGGCTCTGGCTGGTGTTCCTGCCCAATGCCCCCTACCTGACAACCGACCTCGTCCACCTTGGCCAGTGGTCCGGGATGCCGATCTGGTACGACACCGTACTGCTGATCGCCTACGCGGCCACCGGCCTCCTCCTCGGCCTGGTTTCGCTCCTGATCTTCCACAGCCTCGTAGCCCGGATTGCCGGCGACCTTCCCGGCTGGTTATTCGCCTGCGGCAGCCTGGTGCTCGCGGCCTTCGGCACCTACCTGGGGCGTTTCGAGCGCTGGAACAGCTGGCAGGTCATGTCTCAGCCCTGGGCGGTGCTCGCGGACACTTGGGAGCGCTTCCGCCACCCCCTGGCCCATACGCATACGTACGAGTTCACCTTCGGGTACGCGGCATACTTGATCGGCGCTTACCTGGTCCTGTTCGCATTCAACCGCCTGGCTGTCCGGACCCTGGCCTGATGGTCTCCTTTGTTCGGTACGGCCGCTCTTTCGGGGTTGGCGCCGCTTTCGCGGTCGGCTGGACGCCCTGCATCGGACCCATCCTCGGAGCGATCCTGACCCTCGCCGCTTCCTCCGCGACGGTGGCAAAAGGCGCATTTCTTCTCGCCGCGTGGTCGGCGGGGTTGGGATTGCCGTTCCTGATTGCCGGACTGGCCATCGGGCGGCTCGTCCCGGCGCTGCGAAAGCTAAAGCCCGTCATGCCGGTGCTCGAGGTTGCGGGCGGGGCGCTGGTGGTCGTCGTCGGCATCCTCATCTTCCTCGACCGCTTCACGATCTTTAACCAGTACTTCACGGCGGGTGTGACGACCGTGACCAGCGCCGAAGGCAGGATCGACGGCTTGGACGTCGCCGGGCGGTTGGGCTTCGTCGCCGCCTTCCTGGCCGGTGTCGTCGCCTTCCTCTCACCCTGCTGCCTGCCGATGGTGCCGGCTTACCTGGCTCACCTTGCCGGCATCTCGGCCGAGGCGACCTCGATCGACACCGGACGAGGCGTCACGTTCCGGCACGCGCTCTCGTTCGTTTCCGGCTTCAGCGCGGTGTTCGTTGTCCTGGGCGCCTCCGTCGGGGCGGTTGGCTACTTGGTGCGCGACAGCCTTCCCACCCTGGAAAAGATCGCCGGCGTGCTCCTCATCATCATGGGCCTCAACCTGATCGGCGTGATCCGCATCCCCTGGCTGTACCGGACTTATCAGATCGACTTTCCCACGGGAGCGCCGGAGCCTGTGCGAGAGGGCTAGCGTTCCTTCCAGGCGAGGCGCCGTGCTTCGACAAGGCCGGGATCACTCCCTCAGGGCCTGGCTTCGGGAGCAGTCGCCCGGTCCCGCCCGTGGATACAGACTCGAGTTCCTTCGCAGGCCGGCCATCAGCCTTGGCTTCACCTGCGTTCGGGAGGCAGAGCAGCCGCGGCCGCCCCTCCGTTTGCGCCGATGACAGGCCGGCGCTAACCTACGCGGGGCAGAGTCACTAGAGGAGGGGACAAGAAGGAAATGGCGGGACGACTTCAGGGCAAAGTCGCGATTATCACCGGTTCCAGCCGCGGCCTGGGACAATATTGCGCCGTCGGTTATGGAAAAGAGGGGGCGAGGGTAGTCATCGCCGCCCGCACCGAGCAGGAGACCGACCCGCGGCTGCCGGGCACGATCTACCATACGGCGAAGATGATCGAGGAGGCGGGGGGCGAGGCCTTCCCCGTCGTTTGCAACGTCGCAGACAACGCTTCGGTCGAGGCCATGGCACAGAAGGTCCTCGAGAAGTACGGACAGATCGACATCCTCATGACCAATGCGGCCGTCCAGCCGCCCGGCTTCCTCTCGTCGATCCAGATCCGCCACTTCGAGCTCGAGTTCCGCGTCAACGTGTTCGGCCCGTTTTACTGCATCCGCGCCGTGCTGCCCTCGATGATCGAGCGCAAAAGCGGCAGCATCATCAACATTTCCTCCGTCGGCGCCGACCGTGGCGGCTCGCATTACGGCGCGACAAAGCGCGCCATGGAGTCCCTGACCCTGGGACTTGCCAACGAGATGCGCGCCAATGGCATCAGCGTCAACTGCATGAAGCCCGTCGGAGGCATCGAGACGCCCGGCCTTCTCTTCGGGCGGGCGCCGGGACAGGTCGGCGGCGGCCGGCCGGGCGGCATGGGAACGCCTCCGCCGGACAGCTACGTCGAGGCGGCCGTTCTGCTGGCTATGCAGACGCCGGAGACCGGCACGGGCATCGTCATGAACGATGCCCAGATCATCGAGAAGTACGCCGATGAGGCCACGAAGAAGCGGCTCGCCGGGATGAACCCGCCGAACTGGGCCGAGGCTCTGAAGGTTCCGGTGCCGCAGAACAATCAGCCGCTGCAGGGGCCGCCTCGCGAACGCGCCTAGGCGCCAGCCCGGCCCGGCGGCCGCCGGGGCTCCGGGCCCAATTTCTCGAAGGAGGGGCACCATGGCCGCCACGACAGTCCATGACCCTGTCTGTCACATGGATATCGCCTCGGCGAGCGCTGCCGGGACCTCCGAGTACGACGGCAAGACCTATTACTTTTGCGCAGTGGGCTGCAAGAAGGACTTCGATGCCGACCCGCGGGCAGTGCTCCAGGCGGAAGCCGAGTACGACCACAGCCGCCCGATGGACCACACGATCGGCGCCGGAGCCGGCCAGAAGCGGCCATTCTGGCAGTTCTGGCGGCCGTAGCAAGGTGCGACGTTAGCGCCGCCGAGAAGCCGCGCCTCCGGACCCCAGAAGGGGCGCGAGCTAACGGACGATAATCCTCTATCAATGGCGGACTATAGCATCTCGATCAACAATCTCGACCTGTCCGTCCGCACCTACTATTGCCTGCATCGCGCCGGGCTGTTCACGGTCGGCCTGATCGTCCAGAAGAGCGCGGAAGACCTGCTCGGGCTTCCTCAGTTCTCGCGCCGCTGCCTGGCGGAGCTCAGGGGCAAGCTGGTGGAGCGCGGCTTTCCCGAACCCTGGCCCGAGTATCAGGCGACACGCATTGCACCCGTCAACGTCGACGCGCTCGACATCTGGCCTCGGACGCGGCGGGCCTTGATCGCGCGCGGAATAACCAGCATCGGCCACCTCGTCCGCACACCGGGCGACGACCTCCTCGACTTCCTCGAGTGGCAGGAGGTCGAGACCTTACGCCTGGAGCTGATGGCACTGGGACTCGTAGAGCCGGGTAACATCGAGCGGGACGGCAGGCCACGTGGTCCTCGGTAACGAGCCCCACCATCACGATGGTCATCACGAGAAGCGCCTCGACCCGCGGGCGAACCTCATCCCGATCGCCCACAGGAGCGACATTCGCACCGAGATCTGGGTTGGCGGCGCCGACACGGCAATCGGCGAGCCTGTAACGCCCGCCCACCTGCGCGGCGCCTGGCTCGTGGACTGCGCCGGCGAGCTTCCGGCCTCCTTCCGCGCTGCCGCGACGGCTTGCTTCGCCCGAGTCTTCGCCGACGTCGAGTCGGTCCCGTCGTCGTTCGACCGCGTCGCAGGCCTCGCGCGCGACCTGGCGCTGCGACTCCGCGGCAGCCCGTTTGGCCTGACGAAAGGCCTCGACGAGCTGCCGGCCGAGCTGCCTTCCCGTCTTTATGTCATGTGCAGTCAGGGTTTCAATCGCAGCGCTCTCGTCGCCGGCCTCGTCCTGCGCGAGCTGGGCGCCGAGCCCGCGGCCGCCGTCGACGCCATTCGCGCTGCCCGGCCGGGCTCGCTGTCAAACGAGACGTTTGTGAGGCTGGTGCTCGACGCGTGGCAGCCCCTGGATGGGTAGCCGGCTACAAACGCGATCCCGTTTCAAGTCAGGGGCAGTCGAGCGTCAACACAATGCGGCCACGACTTCCTCGGCGAAGTCACCTCGTGGCAAGCCCCTTGTTTGACCACCCTCGTCGACGCTGCCTACACTCGGAAGGAAGCGAGGTAGGTCAGGCATGATCGCGTTTGGCATCGCGGGGCGCACGGAGCACGTCGCTGTTGTGGAGATGGAGGGGACCATCGGCCCCCGGATTCGGGCCGGCGAGTTCGCGAAGCTGTTCCGGTCGCTCGAGGAGAGCGCGCGCGTTCGCGCGGTGGTCCTCGATATCGACTCGCCGGGTGGCTCTGCTCCGGCGTCCGGCTACCTCTATCTCTCGGCGTCAGCCCTGGCCAAGAAGAAGCCACTCGTGGCCTTTATCCGCGGCACCGGCGCTTCCGGCGCCTACTTGGTGAGCTGCGCCGCGGCCCGCATCATCGCGATCCCCAGCGCGATCGTTGGTTCGATCGGCGTGGTCTCGATCCGGCCCCTGCTTTACGAAGCGATGGACCGTCTGAGCCTGAAGATGTCGGTGGTCAAGTCGGACCGCTTCAAGGACATGGGCAGCATGTTCCGGCCGCCGACCGCCGAGGAGGCGGCGAAGGAGCAGGCGCTGGTCGATGAGCTGTTCGAGCAGATGGTCGACGCCGTCGCCGACGGGCGCCACATGGAGCGCGAGGCCGTGAAGGCGATCGCGACGGGCGAGATCTTCACGGGCAGGAAGGGCCTGGAGCTGGGCCTGGTTGACGAGCTGGGGGACCTGGAGCGGGCGATTGACGTCGCCTGCGAGCTGGGCCGGAGCCCGCGCAAGCCGGTCTGGGTGCGGCCGCGCCGCGGCCTGCGTGACATGGTCGCGTCGTTCGCCATGGGCGCCTTCATGGACGAGATCGCGGCCCGCGTCGAAGACCGGGTGAGGACCACCTTCTATTATCAGCAATTCTAGATAGGGGGATGAGACTGCCGCGTCGCGACCGAAGCCGGCGGGCAAGCTCCGCTCCTCTCAATTGCACATGAGGGCTTGCAGCCCACACTGGAAATCCATGGAAGGCGGCAACTTGGCGCGTACGCGCATGGGCTCCGCCCCTTGCGACCCTGGGGCCGAGCTAAAACTGGGCCGCTTTAGGGACTTTCACGCCGAGACATCGCGGGAGGCGTGGCGCGCTTCCCCTAACAACCGACAAGCCTGGAACGTTCTTCAAGAGTAGGGACGGGCACGGTGAGCTCTTCCCAGCCCCCCGCGCGGTCCTCCCAGAGCGGGAGGACCAGGGCGGCCGAGGCGCAGGTGCGAGAGCTTGTCGATCGTTCGGTCACGGGTGATACCGACGCGTTCGGGGCGCTATATGACCTCTTTGCCGATGACGTCTACCGCTATTGCTACCACCACGTGGGCAGCCCCCACGATGCCGAAGACCTGGCTTCGCGGACGTTCCTTCGCGCATGGAGGGGAATCCATTCCTTCCGGTGGCGCGGCCGTCCCTTTGAGGCCTGGCTGTTCACCCTGGCGAAGCACCAACTGGTCGACTTCTATCGCGAGCGGCGCGGCACCGTCGCGGCGCTGGACGAGGCCGCACCCGACTCGCGGCCCGGGCCGGAATCGATTGCCCTCGCCGCCGCCGAGGCAGAGGCAACGCGGGCCGCCCTGGCCCGCCTCACGGAAGAGCAGCGCCAGGTACTCGTCTTGAAGTTCTACATGGACCGCGATAACCGCGAGATCGCCGCCATCCTGGGCAAGCGGGAAGGCACCGTGCGGGCACTGCAAATGCGGGCGCTCCAGGCTCTGAGGAGGCAGCTGAAGGATGCCTGACGACCGCCTCGACTCCGTCCTGGACGAATGCATCGCCCGGCTCAGGGCCGGCGCGACGGTCGACGAATGCCTGGCGGCCTATCCCTCGTGGCGGGCCGATCTGGAGCGCCTGCTGTTCGCGGCGGCCCGCGTCGGAGCGTCGGCGCCGCCTGATCTCAGCGACGACGCCCGAATGCGAGGGTGGGCACGCCTCACGGCGGCCATGGGGAGTGCGCGGTCGCCGGCCGGCCGTCTCGACGGCGGCGGGCGGAGCTGGGGCCGCCTTCTCCTGGTGCCGGCGCTGGCGGCGGCGATCGCCCTGGGCCTGTTCTTCGGTTACGGGACCTCGCGGGCGCCGGACAGCGCCGAGGCGGCGACCATCCTCACTGTCCTCCAGGGCGATGTCAAGGTGGAGACCTTGGTCGGCGTGGTCGTGGCCCGCAGCGGCATGCAGCTGAGGCCGGGCGATCGCATCGTGACCAGCGTGGGGGCGCGAGCGGTCCTGACCTTCCTCGATGGCAGTACCGTGACGCTCGACGGCGATACCGCTGTCCTGATCCGCTCGGTGGTCGACGCAAGAGGCCAGGTGCGCGTGAACCTGAACCAGGCGCGCGGCAACACCTGGACCTACTTGCCCCCGAACCTGGGCCCGGGCCAGATCGAGATCGATACCCCGACGGCAAGGCTGCAGGCGAACCAGGCCTCTTTCTCGACCAGCGTTGACTCCGGCGGCCGCACTCAGGTCGGTGCCCAGACAGGGGCGATCGACGTGTCCAGCGGCAACCAGCGCACGAATGTAACCGGCGGCATGCGTACTACGGTCGATTCCGCGGGTGTTGTCGCCCCGGCGAGCCAGGACCAGTCGCCGCCGCGCGAGCTGGTCGTGCGCATCGGCGGTCCCGCGCTGGGCTTCCTGACCGATCCGGCGGGGGCCACGGTTGGTCTGGTCGCGCCCGGCGTCGCGGTCAATCAGATCGCGGGCGCCGCTATTAACCGCGGCAGCGACGGGCTGGTCCTGCGCATCCCTGATCCAAGAGATGGCGCCTTCAAGCTGGTCCTTCATGCCCTGGGCGGCGGCTCGGTCTCCGTATCGGCGGTCGGCGGCGGCAACTCGGCGACCGCCGACACCGCCACGCTGCCGGTAGCGGCTGAGGACGACTGGGGCCTGGCGGTCAACCTCCAGGGCGACCGCGTGCAGCTGAGCCGCCCGCTACGCCTGGAGGGCGCCGCGGCGCTGCCGCCGAACGTGAACATACCCGACAAGGTCCTCGAAAAAGCAAAGGCAACGATCACCGCCGGCAGCCCTCAACCGGCCGGGACGGCAACGAAGCCGCCACCGCCGACGAGCACCCCCTCGCCCACCACCACGCCGACACCGCGCACGACCGCGACCCCCCCGCGCGTGGCCACGCCCGCGACGAGTCTTCCGACTCCCTGACGGTCGGTCGAGAGCGCGCTCGCGCCAGTTTCAGGAGATGGCGTGGGGGTTTCGGCGTCCGGCACCCAGCGCCCCCAAGTTGCGGCGGTCGCGGATCGGGGACCGCCCTTGCGCCTCAGCCGGGTAACGCGCTTCGGTCAACTATCGCGTTCCTCGACCTGAAAGCGGGAATCCCGTGGCTGGGGGAGTATGGGGCGACGAGGCGCGTCTCGAACGCGGTAACATGAGCCCCGACTAAGTGCGCTCACTCTCCGCATTGATCTCGAGGGCCTTTAGATGAGCATCCGGATCGGGCTCGGACTCGCCAGCTTCCCCTTCACTGACGGGCGTCAGTTTTGGAGCTGGATAGACCTCTGCGAGCGGACCAACGTCGATTCCGTCTGGCTGAGCGAGCGCCTGATCTCCAGCCAGCCGATTCTCGAGCCGGTGACCGCCCTGGCGGCCATCGCGGGCTGCACGCAGCGGCTCAAGTTCGGCATGAACGCAGTGGTCCTTCCACTTCGCGACCCTCTCATCATCGCCAAGGAGTGCGCCACGATCGACTACTTGAGCGGCGGCCGGCTTCTGCCGGTTTTCGGCGTCGGTAATGACTTTGCGCCCGAGTGGCAGGCCACGGGACAATCTCCGGCCGGAAGGGGTGCCCGAGCGAACGAGTGCATAGAACTGCTCGCGCGCCTGTGGTCAGAGGACGGCGTGACTTACGCCGGCAAGTACTACTCCTATAAGGACGCGACCATAAGCCCGAAGCCGAAGCAACAACCGTTGCCCCTCTGGATTGGCGGTAACAGCGCCGCGGCCATCGACCGAACGGCCCGATTCGGGACCGGCTGGTTGGGCGGCAGTGGCCAGACGCCGGAGCAGGCGGGGGAGACGGTCAGGGCTATCAAGGCGCGGCTGAAGGACGCCGGCAGGTCGATCGACGACGATCACTACGGCGTGGGCATCCCGTTCAGGTTCGGCGCCTGGGAAGAGCCGCTGGTCCAGCGAACGGCCGCAGCGCTTGCGACGCGACTGGGCGCTGGCATCGAGCCTTCGGCGGTCATGGCGGTCGGCGACGCGCGCACTCTCGCCGGCCTCGTGAGGCGCTTCATCGCCTGCGGCATATCCAAGTTCGTGCTGCGCCCGATTGCGGCATCAGGCGAGGAAGTGCTGGAGCAAAGCCGGCGGCTGGCGTCGGAGCTGATCCCCGAAGTTCACGCCTGAGCCGCGTGCGCCAATCGGGCGCGAGGGCAGCCGCCTACTTCTCGATAGGGGTGTCGTCGCGGTTGCCCCACTCGCCGAAGGAGCCGTCGTAAGTCCGGACGCGCTCGTAGCCGAGCAGGCGCAGGGTCATCGCCGCCTGCGCGGCGCGGATCCCCGCCTGGCAAACGGTGATGACCTCTTTGTCGGGCGTCACGCCGGCCTTCTCGTACATCGCACGCAAATCGGCCGCGGGCCTGAGGAGCTGGACCTGGTCGGCGGTGACGTTATCCAGCCACTCGACGTGGACCGAGCCGGGAATCCGCCCGCTGCGGCGGTTGCCGCGTGACTCGGCGCCGGCCCATTCGGCGTTGGACCGCACGTCGAGGATGACGACGCCGTGGCGTCCGATCGCCGCTTTGACGTCGTCGGCTGTGGCGTAGAGGCCGCTATTGGCCCTGGGGGTGAAGGTCGCGCGCGGGACCGCATGATGATCGATGGAGACGGGCCGGCGCTCGCGGAACCATTTCGGCCAGCCGCCGTTGAGGACCTTGACGCCGCTGTGGCCGTAGTAGCTCAGGCACCACCAGAGGCGGCCGGAAA
Organism: uncultured Dehalococcoidia bacterium; assembly: GCA_964422735.1. Classification (GTDB taxonomy): domain Bacteria; phylum Chloroflexota; class Dehalococcoidia; order DSTF01; family WHTK01; genus CAYRCD01. Next base: position 11,065 of record CAYRCD010000055.1, read on the forward strand.
AGCGGGCGCCTGACGTATCGTAGGCGATGACGAGCGTGTCGTCGCCGACACCCATGTCAGCCATCGTGGCAGCGAATTGGTCCGGCTCCATGATGAAGAGGGCGTTTGCGGGGTTCTTGAAGTAGTGGTCCTTCACCTGGACCGCCCCGGGAATGTGCGCGCGCTCCCATCGTTCAGCCTGGTCGCAGTCGACGACACGGAGGCCGGGATCAGTCAGGTGCGCTTCGAGCCAGGCGCCGTCGACGAGCATATCGGGGTGTGCATAGTGGTCCATGGCGTCACTCCAATCAGTACGGCGGCCACCCCGGCGCCGTCGAGGCCCCGGCCGGTGCTGGGCCTGCTCCGTGACAGCCATTTTCGGCCTCCAGGGAAAGATGCGGAAGGGGTGCCGCCCGGCCGATAACTCGTCGGAGCTTTAGCCCAGAGCGTGGGCGCGAGTCTAGCTGACCGAAGCGGCGCCGTCCCGTAGACTAAAGCCAATGAACGCCAGGAGCCCTGCCTTGCCACGCTACCTCGCTCTCGCTCTCGCCGCTATCCTGCTCGCCATCGGCCTCTCCCGTCCCAACGCGACCACGGAGGCCGCGCCCTTCGTTTTCGAGACCGACATGTACGGGACAAACCAGGTGCCGCCGGTGAACAGCATTGGTTGGGGGTTCGTTCGCTTCTTCTTCAGCGAGGACAGGCTTTCGGCCGACTACACGGTCGACGTCAAGGGCTTCTCGGGCAGCCTCGTGCTCGGCGCCGACATCCACCGCGGCTCGCCCGGTACGAACGGACCCGTGATCCATCACCTCGCCGACGGCGGCTTTATCACGACCTCCGGTCATCTGAAGCTGACACCGGCGGATCTGGACGACATGGCCACCGGGCTCTGGTACGCAAGCCTCAAGACCACTCTCCACCCGGAAGGTGAGATGCGCGGGCAGATCATCCTGCCCGCTACCTTCCGTCCCCCGCCTCCAGGCCCCGTCCAAGAGCCGCCTGCACCACCTCCGGCCGCCTTGCCCGCGGCGGCGCCGGCCGTCGATGCGCCGGCGCCGCCGGCTGCCGCGCCGGTGGGCGCCCTGATCACACCCCCGAACACCGGCGACGGAGGACTCGCGGGCGCGGAGCGAAAGCCCCTCGGCGCGGCGGTGGTCGGCCTATCGGCCCTGATCTTCGGTGTCGGCTTCCTCGTCGTCAGCGGACGAATCTGACCGCCATCAGGACCCGATCAGGCGCAGCACCTCGGCCCGTGTCAGGAGGCGCACGCCTCCCTCGGGCAGGCCGGCCAGGTCCAATGTACCCTCCCGCACGCGGCGCAGGCGCCTCACGCGCGCGCCGGCGGCCTCGATCATGCGCCGGACCTGGCGTTTTCGACCCTCGCGGAGCGTAATCGAGACCTCCCAGCCGGTTTGCGGTTGAAGGCGCGAGACCGCGACCGGGGCGCGGACGAGGCCCTCGATCTCGACGCCCGCGGCCAAAGCCTGGAGCTGCGCCGCTTCCAGAGGAGGCCATGTCGTGAGCCAGTATTCTTTCTCCACCTCGAACCTGGGGTGGGTCAGCCTGTGGGTGAAGGCGCCGTCGTTTGTGAGCAGGAGCAGACCGGTCGTCTCCCGGTCGAGGCGGCCCACCGGATGGAGGCCGGGGACGCGCAGGGGCGGCGGTACGAGGTCGAGGACCGTCCTGCGCCCGCGGTCGTCCGTGACCGTGGCGATCACTCCCGGGGGTTTGTGCATTAGCAGATAGACTTTCTCGGAGTGGGAGCGCTCGAGCGCCACACCGTCGAGGGCGAGGGCGCCGCCCGCGTAGGGCCGTGAAGGGTCGGTCGTCGGCACCTGATCTTCGGTAAGGCGGCCCGCCCGGATGGCGGCGAAGGCGCTGCGCCGGGAGAGGCCCGTCGCGTCGATCAGCGCCCGCAGGAGTGAGATAGGCATGCCTTGGCTGTCCCCGATCCGGCGCCGGCCAGCGCGCCCGGCCGGCGTCGGGGTTAACCCCAGTTTCTCTGTTATAATGCGCCCCGCCCGAGTCGGGGTCTGTCACCGTCCGGCCGTTTGCCGATAATTTCTCAAGACTAGAATGCTACGCCGTCCTTCCCAGGAAGGGCTTCGACGAGGGGTGCCTTGACCCAGAGCCCGCCGCCTCAAGAAGAGGACGCCCCCAGCCGCGCCGCATCGCTCCTGGGCCAGGGTGTCGCCGACCTCGTCCGCTCGCTGATCAACCTGCCCGCCCTGGCGGAGACACGCGGCGAGGTCGCAGCCGTGCGCGCGGCGGTTGAAGTCCTCGCCGAACGCGTGGACCGCCAGATGAGCGAGGACCGCGATCAGAGGGACCTTTTGGGTAAGCAGCTGTCAGCTCTGGCCGGGTCCCTCGAGCGCCTGGTGAGTCATTTGCAAGGGCTTTCGACCCTGATGGCGGAGCTCCTCGAGCGGCTGGCGGCGCCTGAGGGACGCCGCGCGCCCGCGGCGGAGTCTGCGGAGCCTCAGGTTGAGCCCGAGCCAATGTTCCTGCCCGGCGGGGAAGGCGTCACGGTGGCGTTCGCCGGCGTTCCCGGCTTCCAGGGACTCATGGACATCCAAAAGTCGCTCGCGGCCCTTGAGTCTGTCGTCGGCGCTTCGGTCGAGCGTTACCAGGAGGGTGATTCACGTATTCTCCTCCACCTGCAGTCCGGTGTGAGCGCAGCGCAGCTCCTCGAAGCGGTCCGCGCGGGCACGGGCCTCAACGCCGTCGTCGAGGAATCGCGACCCGAAACCAACCGCCTCAAAGTCCGAATAATCGCGCCCGCCTAGGACGGCCCTTCGCTCACAAAGCGCGACCCGAGTAGCCGTGAGGTGCCGGCCCCGGGGCTGGGTCCTTGCCAATCCCGCCGTAAGATAATAGGACGAGGCCCCGCTTGTACGTCCGCCGGCTTCAGCTCGTTAATTTCCGCAACTACCGCGACCTCGACCTCAGCCTCAGCCCCGGCAAGCTTGTGTTCCTGGGCGACAACGCCCAGGGCAAGAGCAACTTGCTCGAGGCGGTGTATCTGCTTGCCAGCGCCCGATCGGCCCGTGCGGGCCAGGACGCCGAAATGGTGGGCCGGGCAGCGGAAACCGTGGAGCAGCCCTTCGCCCGCGCCGTTGCCTCCGTGGAGCGGAGCACCGGTCCCGTGCAGGTCGAGGCGCTGATCGTCGGTGCGCCGCGACCGGCCGGCGGTCAGGCGCTGCGCGCGGGCAAGCGCCTGCGAGTCAACGGGATACCGCGACGCGCCGTCGACCTGGTCGGCCAATTGAGGGCCGTCCTCTTCACCGCCGATGACCTCAACATCATCAGCGGCGGTCCGGCGGAGCGGCGTCGGTTTCTCGACCTCATGCTCTCCCAGGCCGACCGACGCTATTACGCCGCTCTCCAGCGCTACGGGCGGGTGCTTCAGCAGCGAAACGCGGTGTTGCGCCGCATAAGAGAAGGGCTGGCGGGGAGCGATGAACTGGCGTTCTGGGACGAATCGCTGGCACGGGAGGGCGGTGTCATCGTCGCCTCTCGCCTTTCCGTCGCCGGGCGGCTCGCGTCTGAGGCCTCGCGGGCTCACAGATACCTGAGCGGCGCTGCCGAATCGCTTACAACGACCTACAAGCCCCGTCTCGGCGATGAGTGGGAAGCCCTGGTAAGCGCGGGTGGCCACGACGCGGCCGGCGTCCAGCGCCTGCTTGCCGCCGCGATCCTGTCCAGCCGCAGGCGCGACGTGGCCGCGGGAGCTTCCCTCGTCGGGCCCCATCGCGACGACGTATTCATTGAGATCAACGGCGCCCCCGCGGCGGCCTTCGGCTCGCGCGCCCAGATCCGCACCGCGAGCCTCGCACTGCGGCTGGCGGAGGCACGGCTTTTGCGCGAGGACATTGCCGATGCCCCGGTCGTCCTTCTGGACGACATCGTGTCCGAGCTGGACGGCCGCCGGCGCCGCTCCGTCCTCGAAGGGATCGCCGACTTCGACCAGGTGTGGCTAACCGCTACCGACGCCTCCTCCCTCACGCGGGACTTCCTGTCCGGGGCGCACGTCTTCCAGGTGAGTGAGGGGACCCTCGAGGCTGCTGTTTAGGTCGTCGACATGAGCCTGTGCGCCGCTCCGCGAGGCAGCCGGACCTTGAGGGCGCCCGGCAGGACCGAGAACGACATGGGCGTGGGACCGAAATACTCACCGTCGGCCTGAACGTGGAGCCCCGGCGACAGGACTTCGACCGCCCGCGCGCGGTAGAAGCTGACGCCGTCCGCGGCATCGTGACGGCGCAAGGCGATGCGTGCTCCGGTCTTCAGCATCCAGGGCAACCCGCTGCCGGCGAAGACGTAGGTATCGAGAAGACCGTCGTCGGCAACGGCGCGATGAGTGATGTCGACGACGCCGCCGTAAGAGCGCGTGTTTCCCAGCAGAAGCCAGTAAAGGTCGATTTCGTGGGCGTCGCCGTCGATCGATAGCGTTACGGCCTTAGCTTGGAACCGCAGCGCTTCGGCCGCGCCCCAGAGGACGTAGGAAGTCGTCCCGAGCAACCTCTTCGGGCCCGGCGGCACCCGGCGCACGACGCTGCCATCGAAGCCGATGCCCGCCATGAGGAGGAAGCGGCGCTCTCCCGCCAACCCGAGGTCGAAACGGTAGTCCTCGCCATCGATGAGCACGCGCAGGGCGTCGTTAAGGCCGCGAGGCACGCGCACCTCCTTGCTGAAAACGTTGCCCGTGCCGGCGCGAACGATCCCCAGGGCCGCTTCCGTGCCCACCAGGCCGTTGACGACCTCGTTCACCGTACCGTCGCCGCCGCAGGCGAAGACGAC
>CAYRCD010000056.1:0-15823 GCA_964422735.1 uncultured Dehalococcoidia bacterium
GGCGACGAAGGCGCCGGGCGACTCCGGATCAGGCTCGGGCGCCGCGGCCGGTGACCTGAGGTTGCTGGGGTCTGACCCGATCACGCTCGACCCGGCCCTGGCCGGTGACGCCGGGTCGGCAGCCTACGTCGTCGAGATCTTCGGGGGGCTCGTCACGCTCGACCGCGACCTCAAGGTTGTGGCCGACATCGCGGAGCGCTGGGAGGTCAGCCCGGACGGCAAGACCTACACGTTCTTCCTGCGACGCAACGCGCTCTTCCACGACGGCAGGCCGGTAACGGCAGACGACTTCAAGTACTCGATCGAACGCACCGCCAATCCCAAGACGGCCTCGCAAACGGCCGACGCTTACCTGGGGGACATCGTCGGGGCGCGGGACATGATCAGGGGGCGGGCCAACTCGATCTCCGGCATAAAGGTCGTGGACAGCCAGACCCTCCAGATCTCGATCGACGAAGCGAAGCCCTACTTCATCGCCAAGCTCACCTACCCGACCGCGTTTGTCCTCGACAAGAGCCAGGTCGAGTCCAACCCGCGCAACTGGACGCGCAAGCCGAACGGGACCGGTCCATACAAGCTGCAGGAGTGGCGTCTGAATGAGAGGATCATTCTGGTCGCCAACGACCGCTATCACCTGGGAGTGCCCTCGGTGAAGCGCGTGCTCTATAACCTGGCCGGCGGCTCATCGCTGACCCAGTACGAGAACGGCGAAATCGATGTCTCGGGCATCAGCGTCAACGACATCGAGCGCGTGCAGAGCACCCGCGATCCGCTGAGCAAGGAGTACGTAACGGCCCAGGAGCTCTCGATCAGCTACCTCGGCTTCAATACCAAGACTCCGCCGTTCGACGACCCCAAGGTTCGCCAGGCGTTCGCGATGGCGATCGACCGCGACCAGATTGCGCGCGTGGTGCTGAAGAACATGCTGCCCGTGGCGAACAGCATCATGATGCCGGGCCTTCCGGGATACAACAAAGACGCCAAGGCGCTGGAGTTCAACCCGACCAGGGCAAAGGAGCTTCTGGCCGAGTCGAAGTACGGTAGTGCCCGGGGCCTCGGCCAGATAACGATGACGGAGATCGGGGCGGGCGCGACGGCGGGCATCGGGACGCAGGCGATCATCGAAATGTGGAAACAGAACCTCGGCGTCGACGTCGCGATCAGCCAATCGGAGGCGGCGGCGTTCTTCGACGACCTCGACCGGGGCAAGCTCCAACTCTTCGACTCGGGCTGGATCATGGACTATCCCGACCCGGAGGACATCATCGACATCCTCTTCTACAGCAAGAGCCGCCAGAACAACACACGCTACGACAACCCGGCTTTCGACAGCCTCGTGGAGCAGGCCAGGACGCAGCAGGACGTGGAGAAGCGGCTGGCCCTGTACCGTCAGGCGGAGCAGGTGCTTATCCAGGACGCGCCCTGGGTGCCGCTGTTCTTCGGCAAGGACCACTTCGTCGTCAAGCCCAACGTGAAGGGTTTCGACCCGACACCCATGGTCATCCCGCGGCTGCGGTTCGTGACGATCACGAAGTAGGGCCAGTCCGCTCGGCAGATGGAGGGGACTTCTTCGTACTTGATGCGGCGCCTGCTCTGGGTGCCGCTGATCCTCTTCGTCGTCTCGGCGGTTACCTTCACACTGGCGCGGCTGGGGCCGGGTGACCCGATTCGCATCGCCTCAGGGCAGTTCCGGGACCCGGAGGCGTTTGAACGAATAAGGGCCTCGCGCGGGCTGGACAAGCCGATCTGGCGGCAGTATCTGATTTATGTAAAGAATGTTCTCACGAAGGCAAACTTCGGCGAAAGCTACCGCTACAAGGGCCGCGAGGTTACAGAAGTACTATTCCCCGCGCTCTGGCGGTCGGCCCAATACAACTCCATCGCCATGACCGTCACGATGACCGCGGGGATGGCCGTCGGAGTCTTCGCCGCCCGGAACCAGGGCACGTGGCAAGACCCGGCTGCGATTAGCTTCTTCCTCTTGCTCCAGTCGATCCCTGGGCTGATCGCTGTACCGGTCCTCCTGCTGCTATTTGCGCTGAAGCTCGGGCTTCTGCCCGCCTCGGGCTGGCCCAGAGACTGCGGCCTCGAGCTGAGCTTTCTCGGTGACAACTACAAGTGCATCGGCGTCGTGAGCAAGGAGGCCATTATTCCCCTGATCGCTCTGTCGATACCTGGTATCGGGGTCTGGGCGCGATACACAAGAGCCTTCACGGTTGGTGTCCTGCGTGAGGACTATGTTCGCACGGCGCGGTCGAAGGGAATTCGCGAATTCCACATCATGACCCGACACGTGCTGAGGAACGCGCTTCTGCCGCTGAGCACGATAATCGGCTTTTCTCTGCTCGGACTGCTGGAGGGCTCCTTCTTTGTCGAGACTCTGACCGGCGTGCCCGGCGTTGGCAGGCTGACATTCGAAGCTATATTGGGCCGGGATTACGACATGATCATGGCCCTTGTGATGATCGGCTCCTCGTCGTTCGTGATGGTGAGCATAGCGGTGGACATCGGCTACACATTGATCGATCCGCGGATCCGGTTTAGTGCAAAGCGCAGCTGACGTCACAATCCGGCTCGAGGAGCCCGAACAGCAGCGGGTGCCCCTGAGTCCTACCGCGATCGCCCTGCGTCGCCTTCTGAGGAAGAAGATCGCGGTCGTCGCGATAACCTTCATCGCGCTTTTCTACGGCGCGGGCATCCTGGCGCCTGTCCTACCGATCCACAGCTACACAGCCCAGAACCTAGACGAAGCACTCAAGGGGCCTTCCTGGACGCATCCCTTCGGCACCGACCGCCTCGGCCGCGACCAGCTGAGCCGCGTGATCTGGGCGTCGCAAACCACGGTTATCGTTACCGCCGCGACCCTCATAGTCGGTGGTCTCATGTTCTCCGTGGGCCTGGGGTTGTTGACTGGCTACTTCGGCGGCTGGGTGGACATGCTCGTGATGAGGGTCGGTGACATCGTTGCGGGGCTGCCCGCGATCCTCTTTCTAATCCTCATAAATGCCACTCTCAAGACCCAGGTCCGGTCGCTGGCGCGAGAAGTCGAAGCGTTTACCGGCATCGGCGGGATCGTGAAGTCGGGCGCTCCCGACTACATTCTTGTGTTCGGAGCCTTATCGGTCTTTGGCTGGGTGGGGACGGCGCGCGTTATTCGCTCTCAGGTACTGAGCCTGCGCGAAACTGAGTTTATTCTCGCGGCCCAGGCGGTGGGGGCGTCAACCTGGCGCATTCTCTTCGGCCATCTTCTGCCCAACGTCAGCAATATCATCATCGTCGGTCTTTCGCTCGGCCTGGCCGGCATCGCCGGCTCGGAGATCATCCTGACCTGGTTCGGCATCGGCATTCAGCCGCCGCATCCGAGCTTTGGCGCGATGATCTTCGACGCCAGCGGCGTGCGCACGTTGAACACCTACCCCCATCTCCTTCTATTTCCGGGAGGTGTGGTGGTCACTCTGTTTTTCGCTTTTAACCTTCTGGGCGACGCGCTGACCGACGTCTTCACGCCGCGCGCGCGCTAGATAACGTCCCGACCTCTAGCCAGACTGGGAGTTTGGCTTCGAATCGGAGAACGCCGATCGCTGGCCTGGTCGTGTGTTGGCCGGGCCTGCGCTATTCTGCAGATGCTTGGTTGCCTAAGGATCAGGGACGGGGAGAAATCGATGGACGCGAAGGCCGCGGCCCGGGCGCGTCTTGAAGAGACGCGAAGTTCCCTTATCGACCTGAGTCACCGGATCCATGGCCATCCGGAGCTGAGCTTTCATGAGGAGAAGGCCGCGGGCTGGCTTTGCGAGATCCTGAAGGGCGCCGGGTTCGAGGTCGAACGCGGCGCCTGCGAGCTGCCGACGGCGTTCATCGCCCGGGCCGGGAGCGGGCCGCTACATGTAGCGATCTGCGCCGAATACGATGCGCTTCCAGACGTGGGCCACGCCTGCGGACACAACCTGATCGCGGCCATGGCGGCCGGCGCGGGGATTGCCGCGGCGAGCGTGGCCAGCGAGGTTGGGCTGAAGGTGAGCGTGATCGGAACGCCGGCCGAGGAGGGCGGCGGCGGCAAAGTCCTGCTCCTCGAGCGGGGGGCATTCGCCGGCGTCCATGCCGCCATGATGGTGCACCCGGCGCCCCTGGACATGGTCGAGATGCCGGTGATCGCCGCGGCGATGTTCGACGTGCACTATTACGGCAAAGAAGCGCACGCCTCCGCGTTCCCCGAGCTGGGGATCAACGCGGCCGACGCGCTGACGGTCGCCCAGACGGCAATCGGGCTCCTGCGACAGCAGATGCGGGCGACGGACCGCGTGCACGGGATCGTGACCCGCGGCGGCGAAGCGGCGAACATCATCCCGGCGCATACTTCGTCGCACTATATGGTGCGGGCGGCGACGCTGGCTGACCTGGCCGACATCCAGGCGAAGGTGATGCGCTGCTTCGAGGCCGGGGCGCTGGCGACGGGCTGCCGTCTGGAAATCGACGGCGCTGAGAAGCCCTACGCGGAGATGCACTACGACGCGGAGCTTGGGCGCCTGTACAGGGCGAACGCGGAAGCGGCGGGCCGGTCGTTCGTGAACCTTGGCGTCCTGGGAGAGCGGGCGGCCGCGTCCACGGACATGGGGAACGTGTCGCTCGTTATCCCCTCGATTCACCCATCGATCGGCCTGAACTCGTTTCCAGCCTCGAACCACCAGCCGGAGTTCACCGCCTTCTGCGCCACGCCCGTGGCGGACAAGGCCGTGTTCGACGGCGCGCTGGCCATGGCCTGGACGGCGATCGACGCGGCGACCGACGCGACCGTGCGGGAGCGGCTGCTCAAGAGCGGCAAGCCGGCGTGAGCCACGCATTGCCCTCACTCCAACTTCTTGCCCACGGGGGGGAGAGGGGTTGCTCATCGACGGCCCAGAGCGAATCGAGGGCGCTTGCTATAATCGAAAGCAGGAACCATTTTGAAGATCAGCTCCGAAGTATTACCTGAGCGCCAGGTCCGGCTCGAGATCGAGGTCGAACCGGAGCGCCACCATCTGGCGGTCGAGGCGGCCTATCGCAGGCTGGCGCCGCGTGTCCGCATTCCGGGCTTCCGTCCCGGTAAGGCGCCGCGGCCGCTGATCGAGCGCCAGCTTGGGCGTCACCGGCTCCTGGACGAGGCGATGGACATCCTCGTGCCCGAGGTCTATCGCGAGGCGCTCGATGAGCAGGCGCTCGATCCGGTGGCGAACCCATCGCTCGAGCTTGTCAGCCACGAGCCCTTCGTCTTCAAGGCCACTGTCCCCCTGAAACCAGCGATCGAGCTCGGGGACTATCTCTCCCTGCGCGTGCCGCAGGAGAAGGTGACGGTCAAGGACGAGCAATTCGCGGAGGCACTGCTGTCGTTGCGCCGGCGGTATGGGACCGTCGAGCCTGTCGACCGCAAGGCCAAGAAGGGCGACATCATTCGCGGCAACCTGAAGGCGGAAGACGGGAGCCGGAGCCTGTTCAACCAGGACGACATCGAGTACCGCCTGACGGACGATTCGCTCTCTTCGTTGCCGGGGCTCGCCGACCACGTCGTCGGTCTGGCCAAGGGCGCCGACGTTCAGGTCCAGGTGAAAGCGGCCGACGATTTCGAAGACGAGCGCCTGGCGGGCAAGGTCGTCTCCTATCACATCGTCGTGCAGGACGTAAAAGAGCAGAAGCTCGCGCCGCTGGACGATTCTTTTGCCCAGGAAGTGGGCGAGGGCTTCGCGACGCTGAAGGCCCTGGAGGAACGCGTGCGGAGCGACCTGCAGACGGCAGAAGACGACGCGGCGCTGCACTTGTACCACGACGCGGTCGTCGACGCCTTGATCGCGCGGGCGAAGCTGGACTACCCGGCAGTGCTGGTCGAGCGAGAGATCGACCGCATCCTCGAGGAGCAGGCGAGCCTCGACCCCAGAGACCAACGAGCGCAGGGGCTGTACCTGCAGCGCATGGGCAAGAGCGAGGAAGAGGTCCGGAACGAGGTCCGCGAGGCGGCGGAACAGCGATTGCGTCGCGGTCTGGTGCTGAGTCAGTTCGCCGAGGCCGAGAATATTAAGGTGAGCGAGGAAGACGTCGACGCTGAGCTGCAGAGCATGGCGGCTCAGACGGGCGGCCAGGCGGACTCAATCCTGCGCATCTTCGGTACGGATAATGGCCGCGACACGCTGCGGCGGACGCTCTTGACACGAACGGTGCTGGCGCGCCTGGTGGAAATCGCCGGTAGCGAGGCGGCCGGCAAGAGGCGAACGAAGGTGGCGACCGGCACGGCGGCGAAGACGCCATCGAAACCGCGCCGGAGCGCCCCGAGGGAGACCGAGTAAAGGCGCGGCGCCGCAGCGCTCCGTCAGGACTAGATAGAGGCAAAGCCAGGGCATGAGCGACCCCCGATTGCAGAACATCATTCCCGCCGTCGTGGAGACCACGCCACGCGGTGAGCGCGTGTACGACATTTACTCCATGCTACTCAAGGAGCGGATCATCTTCCTGGGCACGCCGATCGACGACCAGGTTGCGAACGTGGTCATCGCGCAGCTCCTTCACCTGGAGCGCGAGGACCCCGAGCGCGACCTCAGCTTCTACATCAACTCTCCCGGCGGCTCCGTGCACGCGGGGCTCGCGATTTATGACGCCATGCGCCTGAACCGATGCGAGGTCGCGACGTATTGCGTCGGGCTGTGTGCGAGCATGGCAACCGTCCTGCTGAGCTCGGGCTCGGCCGGCAAGCGTTACGCCATGCCCAACTCGACGATCCACATGCACCAGGTGATGGGCGGCACGCGTGGCCAGGCCTCGGACATCGAGATCGAGGCTCGTGAGACGCTGAGGGTGAACGACCTGCTGCGCAACATACTCGCCCAGAACACGGGACAGGACCCCGAGCGAATTCGGCGCGACTTTGACCGAAACTTCTATATGGACGCACAGCAGGCCAAGGAATACGGCATGATAGATGAGATCCTGGCCAAGCAGGGCGGCTAGGCCCGAGCACCCGGAGGTTTCATGGCAACTACCAAAGGCAGCCGGATGCAGTATCACTGCTCGTTCTGTGCGAAGAGCCAGGACCAGGTCAAGAAGCTCATCGCCGGACCCGGCGCCGTCTACATCTGCGACGAGTGCGTCGAGCTGTGCCGCGAGATCATCGAGGAGGAAGGCGGTCCCTCCAAGGCTAAGACGGGCCAGAAGGTCCCGGCCCCGAAGGCTCTCTACGAGCTGCTGAGCGAGTACGTCATCGGCCAGGAGCAGGCGAAGAAGATCCTGTCGGTTGCCGTCTACAACCACTACAAGCGGATCAACTCGACCAACACGCCGGGCGAAGTCGAGCTGGAGAAGACGAACATCCTCCTTGTGGGTCCAACGGGCGTGGGCAAGACGCTCCTCGCCCGCACGCTGGCCAGGATCCTGGACGTCCCCTTCACGATCGCGGACGCGACCGCCCTGACCGAGGCCGGCTACGTCGGTGAGGACGTCGAGAACATCCTCCTGCACCTGATCCAGGCGGCCGACCTCGACGTCAGCCGGGCAGAACGCGGCATCGTCTACATCGACGAGATCGACAAGATCTCGCGCAAGAGCGACAACCCCTCGATCACGCGCGACGTTTCCGGCGAGGGTGTGCAGCAGGCGCTGCTGAAGATCATCGAGGGCACGATCGCGAACGTCCCGCCCCAGGGCGGCCGTAAACACCCCCACCAGGACTTCATCCAGATCAACACGCAGAACATCCTCTTCATCTGTGGCGGCGCCTTCGAGGGCATCGACCGCGTTATCGAGAAGCGCATCGGCCGGGACAGGCGAGCGATCGGCTTCAAGGCCGAATTCGACCAGAAGAAGGGCCAGGAGCGGTCGGACGAGCTGATGAAGCTCGTGACGCACGACGATTTGCTGGCCTACGGCCTCATTCCGGAGTTCATCGGCCGGCTGCCTATGGTTGTGGGCCTCGAGTCGCTGAACCGCGACCACCTGGTCCGCATCCTGACGGAGCCCAAGAACGCCGTAGCCCGCCAATTCCAGAAGTTCTTCGCGCTGGACGGCGTCGAGCTGGTGTTCACGCAGGATGCGCTGGAGACGACCGGTGAGGAGGCGATCCGGCACAAGACCGGGGCCCGCGGCCTGCGGACCGTGCTCGAAGACACATTGCTTGATGTGATGTACGAGATACCGTCGCGCAACGACGTCGTGAAGTGCATCGTCAACGGCGATACGATTCGCCAGCGCCGGCGGCCCTTGTTGGTGACGCGCAGCGGCCAGGAGATCGAGGCCGAGGAGTGGATCCCGCGCCTCAGGGGCGAGCAGACAGCGTAGAGTAGTCGCCGGGTAAACTCAGCTAGCAGTCATGGCAGTCAACGCACCGACGCAGACTAAGGCCGCCCGCATTAAGTACGAGGCCAGCGTGTGGCTCGAAGGCGACACTTACGTCTCGCGGGCGTGGCCCCTGGACGTTCTCAGTTGCGGCGGGACGGAAGAACATGCCTTGCACATGCTTGAGGAAGCCGTTCAGCTTTTCATCGCGACCACGCGGGACATGGGCACTCTCGACGAAATCCTCGAGGAGTCAGGGTACCGCCTCGAGGGTGGCACGCTCGTACCGCCCAAACTGAAACACGCGAAGGCTACCCTCCAGCTCAAGACCTAGTGCCCACGCTCCGACCGACCTCCTGGCAAGTACAGGAGCAGGTTTTTCTTGCAGACGGCTTTGCTTTGTCCAGACAGCAGGGTGACCATCGGGTGTACACAAAGCCGGGAGCGCACCGGCCGGTCGTCATTCCGATGTGGCGTGAAGTGCCGCTGACGATCATCACCAGGAATATGCAGACGGCCCGAATGAGCCGCGAGCGCTACTTCGAACTTCTCGCGAGCGTCTGATCGGTGACAGTCAGCGCGGGCCAAACCGCAACCCGACAACTCACGGTCATCCCCGCGAACGTGCGTGCTTACCCCGAGCTCACGGGCGACAGCAATCCTCTGCACTTCGATGCGGCGTTCGCTTCGCGAACGCGCTTCGGCCGTCTCATCGCCCAGGGCGGGATCGCCGTGGGCCTGTTGCACGCGCTGGTCGCGATGGACCTCCCTGGACCGGGCAGCGTCTTCCTGAACCAGCGCTGGAGCTTCCCCAACCCCGTGTACATCGGCGACACGATCCGCGCCGAGGCGACGCTGACGGCCTGGACGAGCGCCGGGGCGTCGGCCAGATGGGCTTCGTGGTGCGGAACCAGGAAGGCGTCGAGGTATTGCGCGGCGAGGCGACGGTGATGCCTGTCCAGCCGGAGAATCAGGCCACTGGTTGACCCTGATTGTCACCGGTCTGACGCGGCTTTCCGCGGCCAGGTCGACCTCAATCGATGTGAATCATTGGCTTGATTCTCCTTCCCCGCGTAAGCTGACCGCTGATAACTGACGGCTGGCAGCTCTAAGGAGGCAGCGATGAAGTTCAGCGCCTGGCCCGGGTCGGCGACACCGTGGAACCTTTTGGTCGACGAGTGCCAGCACGTCGCGAAGACGGGATGGGACGGGATCTGGGTGGCCGACCACTTTATGCCGAACCGGGCCGAGAACCTGGGACCGACGCAGGAGGCCTGGACGCTTCTGGCCGGCCTCGCGGCGCTGGTCCCGCGGGTCCGGCTGGGGTCGCTGGTCACGGGCAATACCTATCGCAATCCCGCCGTGCTGGCAAAAGAAGTCGCGCAAGTCGACATTATCAGCGGCGGGCGCGTGATCCTCGGGCTCGGCGCCGGCTGGCAACAGAACGAGCACGAGGCCTACGGCATCCGCTTCTCGACGGTCGGCGGCCGGCTGCGGCGCCTCGAGGAGTCGCTCCAGGTCATTCGCAGCCTCTTCGACAACGACCGCACCAACTTTGACGGTCGCTACTACAAGATCAAGGAGGCACCGCTGGCGCCGAAGCCGGCGCAGGCCCACCTGCCGATCCTCGTCGGCGGCGGTGGCGAGAAGGTGACGATGCGGCTCGCCGCGGCGCACGCGGACGAGTGGAATGTCTGGGGCACGCCCGAGGTCCTCAAGCAGAAGTGCCAGGTCTTCGACCGCCACTGCGAGGCCGCGGGACGCGACCCCAGGTCAATCAAGCGTTCGTGCCAGGCCGTGGTCACGATCAGCAACGACCCGGCGGTCCTCGAGCGGGCACGCTCGGGCGGCGGCTTCGCCTCGATCGCGGGTAGCGTCGAAGAGATCAGAGATGCGATCGGGCGCTACAGGGACGCCGGCGTCGATGAGTTCATCGTGCCCGATTTCAATCTAGGGCGTATGATCCCGGAGCGGACCGAAGCCTACGACCGGTTCCGCGAAGACGTGGCGAAGGGGTTCAGATGACGCAGGCGCGCCGGCCACGATTCGAATTACCGTCCGGTGCAAGGAAGGGCCGTCATCGATAGCCTGCGTTTCTCGCGGGCGCCCGTCAAAGGGCCGTTAGGCCCGGGGAAAGAGCCGTTCGACACTCTCATGTCGAAACGCATGCCCGCAACAATCGGAACGTGGACGATAAGCGGGAGAAGGCCGTACCCAGGGTGAGACGCCGTGCGCCCGGGATGTTCGACGTGCACGACGGGACTATCCAGGGGCTGTACGGATTGGCCTTGCTGCTGGAGAATTGCATCCACCTGATCGACCAGTCTCCGTCTGAGGCGAAGGCCGGCCTGGACAGCGCGATCTCCCGCTTGAATAGCTTGATTGGCCAGCTCCGAAGCCAGATCAAGGACCTCAAGTAAGCCGGGAGATTGAGGCTGCCGCCACGAGAGAGGAACGGGACATGCCCGCTGAAACCCTGAGAGTCATGCTTGTTGACGACCACGAGGTCGTTCGCGAGGGTCTGCGTGCCCTGCTCAACCGTCGCCAGGGGATGACCGTGGTGGGCGAGGCGGGCACGGTGTCCCAGGCCATCGAGGTCGCTTTGCGGGAGAAGCCGGATGTGGTGGTGATGGATGTACGCCTGCCGGACGGCACCGGCGTCGAAGCCTGCCGCGAGATTCGAGCCCAACTGCCGGCGACGCGCATGATAATGCTCACCTCCTACGCCGACGAAGAAGCCGTCATGGCATCGATCCTGGCCGGCGCGTCAGCCTACATATTGAAGCAGACGCGAGGCCAGCAACTGGCAGAAGCGGTCGAGGCTGTGGCACGGGGGGAATCTCTCCTCGACCCGCAGGTCACCATGCGAGTTCTCGAGCAGGTGCGACGCATGGCGGACGCTACGCCGCGCGACAAGCAGTCCCAGCTGACCGAGAACGAGTTCAAGATCCTGAAGCTGATCGCGGAAGGAAAGACGAATCGAGAGATCGCGGCCGAGGTCTACCTCAGCGATAAGACGGTTAAGAACTACGTCTCGAGCATTCTGAGCAAGCTGAACTTGCGTCGCCGATCGGAGGCCGCCGCTTATATCGCGCGCCGTCTGCCGGCGGGTGAGCACTAAACCGGCAGGCTCCTAGCCGAGCTTGTTTCCCGCGCCCAGGGCATGTCCGGCGTTTGGGATGCCTATCGCTCAGGAGTTAGCGGGAAGACAACCGATAATCTGGTCCCTTTCCCGGGCGTGCTATCGATCCTGAGCGTCGCGTCAATCGACTGAACGCGCGAGGCCATGTTCCTCAGCCCGCGGTGCTGTTCCGAAAGCTTGCGCGAGGCCTTAAAGCCTACGCCGTCGTCCTCGATCCGCAAGTGCCCTGAGCCGTCATGGAACCGCAGCGAGATGGTCACGTGCTTTGCCTTCGCGTGACGCTGGATGTTGCTAAGACTCTCGTGAGCGATGGCGAACAATGCAACCGCCTTTGGCAACTCAATGGCCTCCCGGCTGGCAATGTCCGCGCTGGTGTCGATCTGGGAGTTCTGGTGGAACTCCCGCGCCAGGTCGGTGAGCGCGTCGGCCAGGTTTCCCGAGAATTGCCGCGGGCGCAGGTTGAAAATATAGCTGCGAATGTCGCCGACGACATCGTGGAGCTGATTAATGGCCCGTTCAACGGCGGGAGCGTTGGCAAACCGCTCGTCTTCCACGTCGGCGACGGCGAGCTCGAGGGTCAGGGCCGAGGCGTAGATGTCTTGCAGGATGCCGTCATGCAGGTCCATGGCAATCCGGTCGCGTTCGCGCTCCGTCTCAAGCTCAATCTCCAGAAGGCTGCGCTCCTCTTCGAGCTTCTTCCGTTGAGTGACATCGCGAACGATGGCGGTAACCAGGAGGGTCTCGGCACCGGCTACCGGGCTAAGGCTGATCTCAACCGGAAACTCGGTCCCGTCCTTCTTGCGGGCGAGAAGGTCCAAGCCGAGCCCCATCGGCCGAACTCTGGGGTTTGAACGAAACCTGCCGCGGTCGGCCGAGTGGGTTGAGCGCAACCTGTCCGGGACGAGCTGGTCCACACCCTTGCCGGTGAGCTCGCCGCGCTCATAACCGAATAACCTCTCGGCCATGGGGTTCGCCCAGAGGATGCTCCCGCCGCCGTCCACGACCAGGAATCCATCTGGTGCGGATGCCAACAAGGACTCAAGCGGCAAATTCTCGCTGACCGTCACAAACTGGTCCAATTCCGTCGCGCGGTCGGGCGGCAACCGCGCGGCTAGCGCTCCCATTGTATGTCGCGAGCATCGCCTGCGGGCTGGCGGTCCCGCGGTCGAGACCATGAAGCGACGAGCCGGCACCACGGCCAATTAGAGCCACCTGGCCCCATATAGAGAAGCCCCTTCGACAGGCCCCGGCACCCACCGGGCTTGCGACAATCTACACAGAGCTAACGGAGGTGCGACACGCTCATCGAGGCGCCGTAGCTGGGGGTGTGGGCTTCCACTGCCACATCCTCAACCACGCCGAGGGCCCGGGGGCATGTTCCGGCTGCTGAGTGGTGAGGTAGCGGCCGATGGCCAACGGCGAGAATGCAGGGGGGACCTCTGGGCCGAATGAGCCTCTCGAGCGGGTGCTCGGATCAGCGGTAGATCGCCAGCACCGCCATCGATGTGACAACCCAGCCGAGGATCGTCAGCAGCAGCGGTATGTCCTTGAGGAGGACTTCCTCCGGGTTGCCGCCTTCGCCGTTGGAGAGGCTGAGGTAGAGATAGCGGAAGATGCCATAGATGACGAAGGGTATCGTCAGCATCATGGCGTGGTTGGGGGGCAGGTTCTCGGCGGTGAAGGTGTAGAGGGCGTAGGCGATAACGGTGCAGGCGGTGACCATCGACGTCATCTGGTCGACCAGCGCCGGCGTGTAGTGGGCCAGGGTCGAGCGATGGCCGCTGGCGTCGTCCTGCAGCAGTTCGACCTCTGCCCTACGCTTGGTGATGGCGAGGAAGAGGGCGCCGAGGGCGGTCATGACGTACAGCCAGGGTGAGACGGGGACGTCGATAGCGTAGGCGCCGGCCACGGCCCGAAGAACAAACCCGGCCGCGATCGCCATGACGTCGAGGATGACCTCGTGCCTCAGGAGGTACGAGTAGGCGATCATCAGGTTCAAGTAGGCGACAACCGTGGCGCCGGTGCGCCAATCGATGGCGAAGGCGCCGGCAACGGCCGTCGCGGCCACGGCAAGCGCCCAGACTGTGGCAGCTCCGGGGGCTAGGAGCCCGGCGGCGATGGGGCGGCGGCTCTTCGTCGGGTGGAGGGCATCGCTGGCCCGGTCGCGGACGTCGTTTATCAGATAGTCGGCGCCCGACGCCAGCGAGAAGATCACGGCCGTAAGGACCGAACGGATGAGGAGGTGGTACCAGGTAGAGGGCTCGCCCGGCTGCCAGCTCTGGTTGACGGAAAAAATCAGGGCGAGGAAAACGATCCCGCTCTTGGTCCACTGCTTCGGCCGCATGGAGAGGACGACGTAGCGGAGCTGGCTGAGCGGCGACGATCTGGGAGTGGCGGCGGCCCTGGCGTTCGCGGCCAGGGGGGCGGAGTCTTCGGCCATTAGAGAAGATGATACGGCGTGACGAGGAACAAGGAACAGGGACAAGCAGAGCATTGACTGCTCCTTGACTTGCGACCCACCAGCCTGACTGATCTTGGATTCTAGCGCCTTGCCCGTTGCGGGCTATCGGGGGCTTCCCAGCCCGCGTCCCAACATTGCCGCTGGCAACGCGGCCGCGAAGCACACCAGACCCGTGACGCGAAAAGTGTCGCGAAAGCTGCCAATCTCGAGGCCCTGGAGGATGTCGGAGTAGCGGGGGTCATCTAGAGGAACGAGGCCCGCCTCGGCGTAGAAGCCTCCGAGGCCGTGCGTGGTCAAAAGGGCGACGCCCACGAGGGCGCCGAGAAGCCGCACGACCGTGAGCAGGGACGAGACCGTCGCGCGCTGGCCCTCGTCGACCTGGTTCAGGACGGCGGTCCCGATCGGCGCGATGACGATGCCCAGGCCCAGACCAGCAACGAGGAGGGGCGCCGTGAAGGCAAGGACGCCCGGGTCCGCGTCCCAGCGGGCCATGCCGAAGAAGCCGAGGCCGGCGAGCACGACGCCGGCGACGGCCGCGCGGTGAAAGCCGAGGCGGGTCGCAAAGAAGCCGCCGGCGAGGGCCCCGGCCGGGAGAGCCACGGTCAGGCGCATGAGGTTGAGGCCGCCGTCGATGGCGGAGCCCCCGAGGACGACGTTCGTGAACAGAGGGACGTTAACCATGGCCACGATCAGGGCGCCGCCTACGAGGCCATTGGCGACGAAGCCGGCGGCGAGCGGAAGGCGGCGGAACAGGTCGAGGGGAACGAGCGGGTGGGCGACCCGAACCTGCCGCACAAGGAACAGGGCGAACGCGATCACGGAGCCGGCATAGAGTGCGGCGGTTAAGAACTGAGCCCTAGGCTGGATCGGGTCGTCGGTAAGGGCGATGGTCAGACAGGCGAGGCTGAGGCCGATCAGACCCGCGCCGCCGTAATCGACCGAGCCGGACTCCCGGCGCTCGCGGCCGCGGTCGATGGCCCAAATGGCGGCGGCGATGGGAAGGCACATGGGAAGGTTGATCCAGAAGAGGCCCCGCCAGCCCAACACCTGTGCCACGCCGCCGCCCCACAGAGGCCCGATCAGGCCGCCGGCCTCGGATGCGGCCGCCATGGCGCCGAGCCCGAAGGCGCGCCGCCCGGGCGGGAGGGCATCGGCAACGATGGCCATGGCGACCGGCACGACGCCGCCGCCGCCGATGGCCTGGACGGCGCGGGCGAACGAAACCATGGTCAGGCCGCTGGACAGGGCAACCCAGGCCGAGCCGGCCATGAAGACGACAAGGGCGAGCGTGAAGACGCGGCCGTGGCCGAATGTATCGGACACGCGGCCCATGAGGGGCATGGCGACGACGTAGCCGAGAATGTAGCCGTTCACGATCCAGGCGGCGCGATAGAACTGGTCCTGGTGCAGGCCAACGCCCTCGATCATCTTCGGAAGGACGGCCACCACCGAGGTCTGGTCGTCGGCGGCGAAGAAGACGCCGAGACCGGCGAGGACGACAAGCCAGGCCGTGCGACGGTCGAGCCCGGCGATCACCGACGCGCCCCACACCCAACCGGAGGGCAAAGGGCAAGGGGCAAAGGGCAGGTGTTCTCTAGAGCCTTGTGCACTTTGCGCTTCGTGTTTTGCTCCGCGGCCTCATTCGGGCGGCTTGATCTCGATGGTCTGATTAAACTTCGAGAGCGTGACGATACGGACTATGTCCGCGGCCTCGTCGCGGGTGACGGCGCCCTTGAGCCGCACCTTTCGAGGCAGGAAGTCGGCGGCGCCGACCCACACCTCAACGTCGAGCGTCAGGCCCTCATCGGCGCCGCCGAAGGCGGCAACGAGGGCGCTGGAGTCGACCTTGCCGGTGACCTTAAACGCGGCGGCGCCGTCCACGGACTCGCGGCCGGCGATCTCAGTGCTCTTCAGGGCGGTGACGACGCTGC
>CAYRCD010000057.1:0-15719 GCA_964422735.1 uncultured Dehalococcoidia bacterium
ACAAGCGCCTGAACGAGGGCCAGGGCGAGGAGCCATGGAAACCGTGGATACCCGATTTTTGAGTCCAGCAGTCTGGAGGTTGGAATTTGGAAGCTAGAGAAACGGGGACAGGGCCCGTTGAGGCCGGCGACCCACGCCCGGCTGAAGGCGGAACGCTGGCCCAGCTCCCGAGTCCAGATTCCAACCTCCCTTCTCCGATTGAGGTGATGCAACTTGCCCCTTGATGACCCGCTTCTCGCTTACAAGTTTTGGGTCGAGCTCGAGTCAGAGGTCGTCGGCGGCTTCAGCGAGTGCTCCGGTCTCCAGGTCGAGGCTCAGGTCGATGAATGGCTCGAGGGCGGTGACAACATGACCATCCTCAAGTTCCCCGGCCGGACCCGCTACGGCAACCTCACGCTGAAGCACGGGTTCTCCATGAACCCGGACCTCTGGTTGTGGTTCATGCGCGTCCTGAAGGGCACTTTCGAGCGCCGCCCGCTGACGGTGATGATTTTCGATCCATCAGCCGGGGCGCGCCTGTGGACGTTCGCGAACGCCTTTCCGGTGAAGTGGGTCGGCCCCGAGCTGCGCGCCAACAACAACGCCATCGCCATCGAAACGGTCGAGTTCGCTCACGAGGGCCTGCTGGGACTGTGACGGATATGAACGAGGAGCAGGACGTCGCCGCTCAGACCTGGGAGGAGATCCTCTCCGAACCGATAACCTCGGTGCGCGAAGAGGGCTGGCGGGCGCTGCGCTCGCTGGAAGAAGTCTCCCCGCGCCCCCAGCATGCCCCTGTCGTCCTGCAACCGCCGGAGACCTGGATCATCGTTCCCCGGCCGTCGCAGCCTGAAGAGGCGCCCTCGTCCTCCTCGTTGCCTCCCTCGCTATCCGAACAGCTCAGCCTGACCTGGGCGGCGCGGCGGCGGCGACGCGTGGCGCCCCAAGAACCCGACACCGCTGGCTGGCCGGGCCAGCCGGCGCCCGTCGCCGAAACCGAACTCGAGGCACAGGAGCCGCCCCGGCCGACGCCCGTGTGGCGGAGGCCGTTGGAGATCGTGTCCCGAGTCCTCCGCCGCGCCCCTGCGGTGCAGCCGGATGCCCCGGCGAGGTCAGCCGGACCAGCCGCTCAGCCTGAACCGAAAGAGCCGCCCCCTGTCTCGCCAGCCACCGGAGCAGGCCGGCGGCGCAGCGCGCCGCCGGCCGAAGGCCGCGAGGTCCCGGCCCGGACGGAAGCAGAGGAAGGGCAGGCCAGCCCGGGCCGGCCGCGGCCACCGCCGGAGCCTGAGCCACGGCGGCTTCCCCTCGTGCTGCGGGAGTCCCCACCGCTCGCCGCGGTAGAGCAGCCCCCAAACGTCCAGGAGAGCCCCGGTTCTTCGAGGCTAGACGCCCTACCTCTGATCGTCGCTCCGGTTCCCGAGGCGGTTCAGCATCAATCGAACCCGGTTCCCTCAGCTCAGAACACTGAGAACAGCGCGCCCGCCGAACCGCCGCATCCCCAAATCGAAGACCGCACCCTCGCCGCCGTTATCCGCAAGGCGGGACGGCTTCTGACCGGACGCGTGACGCCCGTCGGGCAGGAGCCGACTCCGCCACCGGTCGCCACACCGGAGTCGGGCGACCGTGTTGAGATTACGCCGGGCCCCTCACACTCCGAGGCGACTGTCGATCTGGTGCATCGCGTCGCCATGGTGGCTCCCGAGCCGCCCGGAGAGGCGGGGTACGAAGAGACGGTGCGGCCGCCGGCTCCGCCACCACTGCCAGGCCCGCCGGCCGAGGAGGAACGCGGCGAAGTCCTCTCGCCGGTCCTGCAGGCTCGCATGGGTGGGCTCGTCGACCTGCCCCTGCACGACGTCCGCATCTTTCGCACCCCCGCGGCGGAACGCTTGACCCATGCTATGCAAGCGGACGCCGTGACTGTCGGCGCAGACATTTACGTCGCGCCCGGCAGGGGCAACACGGGAACGCCCTCGGGCCAGGCCCTGCTCGCCCACGAGCTGAGCCACGTTGCGGGGCAGGCCGCCGATGCGCCGCTCCCGGCCGTGGCCGAAGAACAGAGGGCTCTGCGGCTCGAGCACGCGGTGCAGCGCCGAGAGCTGGCGGCGCCGGGGCCTTCAAGCGCGACATCCGAGATCTCCTGGGCATTCCCCGAAGGCGCGGAAGCGCTCGGAGTCGCCGGGGGCGACGGGCCCCCTCGCCGGGTCAACCTCGCCGCGCCCGGCGCCCCGGGGGGAGGCGGCCGGTCTTCCGCCGGCAGTCCAGCCCTCGTGGCCCGCGCGCCCGAGAACCGGCCGCGGCCGGCGGAGCCGGCCGCCGGCGCGCCCGCTGCCGGCTCTGAAAACGCCACGTCCGGAGAGAACCAACACCGGCGCGGTGAAGAGGACGAGGCCGGTCTCATCGAGCGCGCCGTCGAGGGCGTTCTTAGGGTGCTCCGCCGCGAGAGCACTCTGGAGAGAGAGCGAACGGGCTCCGTCTTGCTGCCGCGGATGAAGTGGGAATAGGCCATGCTTAAGGCATTCATCGAAGACTTGGACAACCACACCCGCATTGAAGTGATGTTCAACCCCAAGGAGTACACCATTACGAAGACGGCGTCCTGGTCCCGCGAGGCTGCGCCCGGCTCGAATACGCCGAGCCTCACTTTCACCAGCGGCGAGCCGCAGACGCTCACAGTCCAGCTTTTCTTTGACACCTACCTTGAGAAGACGGACGTGAGACGCCACACCAAGAAGCTGGCGAAGCTCATGGAGGTGAGCATTGAAGACGAAGGCCCGACCCACAGACTGCGGCCCCCGAAGGTCAAGTTCCACTGGGGCCTCACCTGGAGCTTCAAGGCCGTCATCACCAGCATGACGCAGCACTTCACACTCTTCCTGCCGACCGGCACGCCCGTGCGGGCTACGGTAGACGTGACCTTCCAGCAGATCGCGGACGAGCGCAGCTTTCCCGGTCAGAACCCAACTTCCGGCGGTGCTGCCGGCCGGCGGACCCACATCGTCGAGGCCGGCGAAACGCTGGATTGGATCGCCTATCTGGAGTTGGGCAGCCCTCGCCACTGGCGCAGCATCGCCGAGACCAATGGCGTAAGCGACCCGTTGCGCATACCTGCTGGGACCGTCCTCGCCATCGACCCGGAGGTCTGACATGCCACGAGCCGACGCGCAAGTCTACGTGTCCCTGAACGGGCAAACCCTTGAGCTCGCCCCCGGAAAGCTGATCGAGGCTCAGGTGGACCAGACCCCCGACATGCCCGACTCGGTCGAGATTGTCCTGGCCGATGCTCCCCGATGGACCCCCCAACTGCACCTCGGCGACTCCCTCGCGGTTGATCTGGCCGGCTCGGAAGGGTCCAGACAGACTGTTTTCAAGGGCGAAGTCGTGGGCATCGAACCGATCTATAAACCCGACAATCGCAGTGAAGTCATCGTCAGAGCATTCGACCGACTTCACCGGCTCACTCGGGGGCGAAAGAGCAGGACGTTCGAACAGGTGTCCGACGTCGACATCGTCAAGAAGGTCGCTCAGGAGCACGGCCTGGGCTCGGACACCTCTTCAGACGTAAATATCGCCTACGACCACGTCTACCAGCACAATCAGACGGACCTCGAGTTCCTCCTCACCAGGGCGGCGCGTATCGGTTACCAGCTGGGCGTGTGGGAGGAAAAGATGTACTTCAAGCCTCATGGGCAGCCGACCCGCCCTGTACAAGGGGCCGGCGGGGCGCTGCAATTGAAGTGGGGGGAAGCCCTGCAGCGTTTCGCGGTCCGCATGTCCTCCAACGGCCTGCCCAAGAAGGTTACCGTCAGAGGCTGGGACCCCAAGCGAAAGCAAGAGATCGTGGGTGAGGCGACCCGGTCAGACGTCAGCCCCGAGATCCAAGGGATGCCACCGGCCACCGAAGTCTCCGAATCCGCGCACAGCGTGGATGCCCAGGTCCATTACGTCGATGTCCCCATATCCAGTCCGGCTGAGGCCGAGGCGATCGCCCGGGCCAAGCTCAATGACCTGGTGCTCAATTACCTGACCGCCGAAGTTCAGACTCAGGGCAACCCGGCCATAAGTCCGGGCGTGATGGTCGAGGTCTCAGGGGTGGGTAGCTACGATGGGCGCTATAGAGTTGCCGACGCGCGGCACACTTTCAACAGAAATGGCTATCGAACCAGCTTCAAGGTGGGGCGCGGCGACCCCGCCGATACCTTGCTCACGGGTAACTTTGGGCGAGGGCCCGACAGGCTCAGACCGGGCCATCCGGCGACGCTCGCCATTGGCATCGTGACGAACAACGACGACCCGGACGGCCAGGGCCGGGTAAAGGTCAAGCTGCCCTGGTTCGGCGACGACCTAGAGTCCTACTGGTGCCGCCTTGCCTCGCCCATGGCCGGCAACGGCCGTGGCCTGTACATCTTGCCCGAGGTCAACGACGAAGTCCTCCTTACGGCGCTGGATTGGCCGAATCCGATAGTGCTCGGCTCCCTTTGGAATGGTGACGACGCGCCGCCCCTGGCGAACACCGACGCCGTCAGTCAGCGGGGCGTCCAACAGCGAATGTTCAAGTCACGCGCCGGCCACGTAATCCTCATGGATGACAACGATGGCGCCGAGAAGGTGGTCATCCAGTCGCACGCCGGCCACAAGGTCAGCATCGACGACTCGCGAGGCCAGGAGAAAGTCGTAATCGAGGACAAGAACGGCAATTCCATCACGCTCGAAAGCCAGTCCAACAAGCTGACAATCAAGGCCAGCGGCAACATCGAGATCCAAGCGGGAGGAAACCTCGACCTGAAGGCCGGCGGCCAGGTCAACGTTACCGCCACCAGGATTAACCTCAACTAGAAAGGAACGGAAGATGGGACTGCCCGCCGCCAAGCAAAACGACACCATCGTTGCCGTGGACACTCACGTCGTCATGGTGCCGAGCCCCGGTGGCCCGGTTCCTACGCCCCTGCCCCACGCGTTCAACGCCATGATCGGCGAGAGCCTCAGCACCGACGTCTACATCGACCACAGGGCCGCGGCCGTGGTCGGAAGCGTCGCGCGGACCAGCATGCTCCAGCACCCGCCCACACCGCCTGGCACGAGCTTCCAGGCGCCACCAACCTTCCAGGGGCAGATAACGATGGGCAGCATGAGCGTGTTCATCAACGGCAAGGCCGCTGCCCGCGCCGGCGACCCGGCAATGACCTGCAACGACATTCCCATTCCGCCGCCGGGCGGCGGGACGGTCCAGGTGGCAACGTCCACTGTCTACATTGGCTGAGGGCTAAAACCATGACAGTCGAACACCTTCACGAGATCATTGGCAGCGGCTGGGCCTTTCCCCTGCACGCCGACGGACGCGGCCGCGTGGCCCTGGCGCGGGGAGAGGGCGACATCGAGCAGGCCATCGGCATCATCCTGGGCACGGCCAAGGGCGAGCGTCGCATGCGGCCGGAGTTCGGTTGCGCGATTCACGAGCTCGTGTTCGCGCCGAACAATGAGACGACCTGGGGCCTCGCCCGTTACGCGGTCGAAGAGGCGCTGGGTTGGTGGGAGCCGCGGATCGCGGTCGAGGACGTCGAGGTGTTCGCAAGTCCCGAAGAACCGACCCGGATGGACGTCTCGATCAGTTACACCGTCCGAGCGACCAAGGATGCCCGTACCCTCGTCTATCCCTTCTACCTGATCACTCCCGAGGAGTAAGCTGATGCCTCTCAGCGCCCCGAATCTCGACGACCGCACCTTTCAGGACATAGTCGACGAAGCCCGGACGATGATCCCCCGGCTCTGTCCGGAGTGGACAGACCACAACGTCAGCGACCCGGGCATTACGCTTGTCGAGCTGTTCGCTTGGATGACGGAGACACTCCTGTTCCGGATGAATCAGGTGCCTGAGCGCAACTACGTGAAGTTTCTCGACCTGATTGGCGTGAAGCTCCTCGAGCCGCGTCCCGCTCGGGCCGACATCAGCTTCCGGCTCAGCGCCTCTCAGCCAAATCGCGTCGTAATCCCCCTCGGCACCGAGGTCGCGACCGTTCGCACGGAGACCCAGGAAGCGATCTCGTTCACAACCGACCGTGACCTCGCGATCGAGGTCGCCACCCTGCGGGACGTGTTGGTTACGCGGGACGCGCAGAACTTCTTCGATGCCCGAACGGCCATCGCGCGCGGCCAGGAAGTCGGCGTCTTTGCCGATCCACCCCAGGAAGGCAACGGCATTTACATCGGCCATGCCGAACTGCTCGCCGGCCAGACGGTTGCCCTCCGCTTTCAGTGCCGGATGGAGGGGGTCGGTGTCGACCCTCGCGACCCCCCTCTGGTCTGGGAGGCATGGTCGGATGATGACGGTGACTGGGTGCTGACCGACGTAGAGTCGGACACCACGGGCGGCCTCAACCGCGACGGGACCGTCGTCCTGCACATCCCATACGAGGCGTCACGTTCGACCATCAATAGTCGCGAGGCCTGCTGGGTCCGGTGCCGCGTGATACGGCCCCGGCCCGACCAGCGCGGCTACAGCGCCTCGCCCCAGGTCAGCGGTCTGTCGACCGAGACCATCGGCGGCACCGCCCCGGCCAGTCACGGGATTCCGCTGCGTAACATCGTCCTCGGCCGCAGCGACGGTAAGCCGAATCAGAGCTTCAGCGTTCGAAATTTTCCCCTCCTGCCCCGGCGAGAGGGAGAGACGGTCGAGGTCGAGGGGGTGGAGGGCTGGGAGCCATGGACCGAAGTTGAGGACTTCAGTGACTCCGGGCCCGACGACCCTCGCTTCGTCTGCGATAGCGCCAGCGGCGAGATTCGCTTCGGGCCGGCCTTGCGCCAAAGCGATGGGACAGAGCTTCTATATGGCCGCATTCCGCGGCGGGGCGCGCAGGTCCGCTTCACGTCTTATCGCGTCGGCGGCGGCGCGATCGGAAACGTCGGCCGAAACACGCTCAGCGTCCTGAAGTCTTCGATCCCTTACGTGTCGACGGTGCGCAACCGCTACGGCGCGCAGGGCGGGCGCGATGGAGAAACGCTCGATCAGGCGAAGCTGCGAGCGCCACGCGTGCTCCGCTCAAGGAACGTGGCGATCACGCCCGCCGACTTCGAAGCCTGCGCTCTGGCGGCGAGCGAGAATGTGGCCCGCGCCCATTGCCGGGCCGCGGGAGAGCCGGGCGGCGGTCAGCCTGGCACGGTGAACCTCGTGTTGATCCCGCTGGTCCACGTCAACGGCAGCCCCGTGCCGGACGAGGATCTGGCCTTCAGCCGCCGGCTCGAAGAAGAAGTCCGACGCTATATCGAGGACCGCCGTCCTCTCACCGTCGAGGTCTCGATAACGTCGCCCGAATATATCCGCGTCGGGATCAGCGCCACGGTCCGTCAGCGGCGAGGCACCGTCGCCGAAAAGGTCGAGCAGGCCGTGCGAGACTGCTTCTATCACTACCTTCACCCAACTGCGGGCGGTCCCGATGGCAATGGCTGGCCTCTCGAACGCCCACTCTTTGCCTCGGAGCTAATGGGGGTTCTTCAGCAGGCGGCCGGCGTCGACTTCGTGCCTGACCTCCAGGTCCGCGTCTTCGACCCCCAAACGGGCCTCTACGGGCAGCCGGTAGCGAGCGTCGATGCTCCCACCATGGGGATCCTCATCGCCGGCGCCTGCAGCATTACGGTCACGAGGTAGTCATGGTTGCGGTCGCGGTCCAGCCGACACCACCGGCCGCCCGGGCCCTTCGTGCCCTGGAGATCGGGCCGGACGACCTGCTCATAAACTATCTTCCCGGGGTTCTGCGCCAGGACGCCTTCCTGGTTAACTTCCTGCGCATCTTCGACTCCGTTCTGAGGCCGCTGATCGAAATGATCGACTCGGTCGATTCTTATATCGACCCGGGGCTCGGGCCGACTCCGATTGCCGACTGGATCGGCCTCTGGGTGGGCGCGGAAGTGGAGCAGAGCTGGTCCGAAGACATCCGGCGGGCCCTGATCAAGGAGACGGTCGGGCTGCACCGCCAGAGGGGTACGGCCGCCGGGCTGAGGCGCGCCCTGGCGACCGTCACAGGCGCGGAGGCTCTCGTGATCGAGAATACACCGGGCCTCAGGCTTGACGCCGATGCCCGACTGGGGATAAATACCACACTGGCGGCGGGTGAGCCGAACACCATCCACGTGACGCTCCCCCAAGGATCGGATTCCGTCGACCTGGAGGCCGTAGGGGATGTCATCCGCAGGATGAAGCCCGCCCACGCCACTTACGCGGTTCAGATCACAGAGGCATAGCTCCAACCGATGGACCTCAAGGCGATTACCCACTTCCGCCTCCGCCGTGTGAACCCCTTCCGCGGTCTGGTGATTGACGAGACCACGTGGGGCGAGGCTCACGATTACCACCGCGACCATCAGCGTCTGCACGCCCTCGCCTTCCACAGTCCCGGGATCGCGGCCGGCCTCGACGTACGGCCCGGCGATCAACCGGGGACCGTGATCGTCAGTCCGGGTGTCGCCCTCGACCACGAGGGCAACGTCATCGTCGTCGGCCAGGCCCGGCGCGCCGCCCTGGAGGGCGCCGCGGCAGGGACTGTATATGTATCCCTTGCCTACCAGGAGACGCGGGTCAACGCCGAAGCCAACGCGCCCCGCGGCGCCCCCGCGAACCGGATCGTCGAGAGTTACAAAGTCGAGGTCTCGGCGACCGCGCCGGACGAACCGGCAATCGAGCTGGCGCGCGTGCTCTGGTCCGGTCCACCGAACCCGGTGCGCGCCGCGGCGGACGTCTCCAACCCGCGCGAAGACGAGATCGACCTTCGCTTCCGGGCGGTGGCGCGGATCGCGCGGCCGGTGACCGTGGCAGTCGGCGTCGTCAGCGCCGATACCGATCCCGTGCACCTTCGCGGGATTGCTAATCTCATCCGCGAGATCGACAACGTCGCCGGCCATCAAGCGACATTCCGTGGCGTTGTGGCGGTCGAGGAAGGCGACGCGGGCTGCGACCTTCTCTATGTCCGTCGCCCGCTGGACGCCGAGGGCGCCGCCGCGACCACGATCGCCTCGCTCCTCGGACGAGGCGGCGCCGTCCTCGCGGACAGCTGCGTCATGGAGAGCGACCCGGCGTTCCAGGGCTCCATGAAGACGTTGGCGGCGAAGGTGGGCATGCGCCTGATGCCCGTCGATCCTGCCAGCCCGCTCCTCCACAGCCGCTATCCCTTCGCGGAGCCGCCGGCCGGAGCAATGGACGGAGACGTTACGGCGGCGGGTCGCTTCGTGCTGTCGATGCGCGACTACGGCTGCGCCTGGTCCGGCTCCTGCGGGAAAGATGTCCTTCCCCGTGAGACGATCCGTGCGTCCCTGGAATGGGGTGTCAATATCGCTATTGCCGCGGTCCAGGCTGCGGCGCCTGCCTGATCCGTGCAGGAGCGCATCAGCCTTAGCCTGTCGCAACCTCGCGTCGCCCTTAGCGCCGGTGGCAGCCCGGTCACCGTCCAGATCACGCTTGCCAACCGTAGCCGGGTTGTCGACCAATTCCTGGTAACGGTCGAGGGCGGCGCGCCGGACTGGTACAGCGTCCAGCCAGACCGCGTCTCGCTCTTCCCCGGCGAGTCGGCGACGGTCACGGCCAACATCCATCCGCCCCGCCGCGAGAACGTGCTCGCCGGCGTCTATCCGCTTGCCGTCCGGGCGACCTCCCGCGACGACGCGTCTGTCACCGCCGTCGCGGGCCTGGAGCTGACGATCACGCCTTCTGGCGGGTTCCGCTTACAGATGCCGAAGGCGCGCGACAGCGGCCGCACGGGCTCTTTCGTTCTGCGCGCGGCCAACCTGTCGGACGCGCGTCTCAGTCTCGGTCTGGCGGCGTCGGACCCTGAATCGACGCTCACCTTCTACTTCCCGACGGCGAGCCTCGACCTCAACCCCTATGAGCAGCGCGACATCGCCTTCAGCGTGCGGTCTAACCGCCGACCGTTCGTGGGAGAACCTCGGATATATCAATTCACCGTAGAGGCGCAACCCCGCTACGGCGACATCGCCCAGGCCGCTCAGGAGACTCAACGCGCTCAGGGCGAGTTTATCTACACGCCGAGCATGAGACGTTGGCCCTGGGCCGCGCTCCCCGCGTACCTCGGCCTCTTGCTTCCGGCCGCGGCCGCACTCGGGGCGGTCGCCGCCGCCGCCG
This sequence comes from uncultured Dehalococcoidia bacterium, assembly GCA_964422735.1. GTDB lineage: Bacteria > Chloroflexota > Dehalococcoidia > DSTF01 > WHTK01 > CAYRCD01. Next base: position 10,103 of record CAYRCD010000057.1, read on the forward strand.
CCGCGGCGCACATTGGCCCGTTCGCGCTGGATCCGACACCCACACGTGCCCCGACCGCCGTAATCATCCCGACGCCCCTTCCCGGGACGACGCATACCCCGACCGCCACGCCCACGCTGACCTCTACACCGACGCCCACAGCCACCGCGACCGAGACCGGTACACCGCCCCCGACCAGGACCGAGACGCCGACGCGCACGGGAACGCCGACACGCACCGGAACGCCAACACGAACGCCCACGCGGACGACGACACCGGGGATAATCATCCTGCCGCCGATTTTCTTCACGCCGATAGTGCCGATATTCCCGACATTCCCCTTGCTCGACCCCTAGCTATGGCGGCCAAGGACCTCGAACGCCTCCTCCGCGACGCCTCGCGCGCGCCGCTCGGTCCCCTGTCGTTTACCTTCTCGGCTTCGGGGCCGGACGCCTGGACGCTCAGCGCCGGCTGGCCCGGGCGCCCGCCGGTGGAAGTGCGCGGCGCTTACGACAGCGCCACCGATGCCTTGCGCCTGGAGCGCGAAGCCTCGGTTTCGGCATCCACCGAGCGCGTCAATCAGGTTGCAGCGGCTATGCCGTGGGTGCTCGACGCGGCGCCGATCGCCGGCGGCGGCGTCGCCGTTCGTCTCTGGCTGCGCGTCGAGGGCCTCGGCGAGAACACGCTGCTGGCCGCCCTCGGGGCGCTGGCCCGGCTGGAGTCGGCCCTGGGCGAGGCGCCGCCTCCGCAAGCGCCGTCGCCGCCCAGCCCGCCCCCGCCACCACCACCGGAACCAGTGGTGGATGAGCCGCGGGCGCCGTCCTGGCAGAGCCTGGCAGCGACGCCTCAGCCGCCGCCGGTTCACCCACCGGAGCCGCCGGGCGCGGCCCCGGCCGGGGCTGGACCGGTCTCGGCTCCGGCGCCTGCCGCCCCCGCGCAAGCCGGGCCTTTGGCGTCACCAGGCCCCGTGCCCGCGGGTGTCTCCGGATACTGCCGCGAGTGCGGCAATCCTTACCGCGCCGACCACGCCTTCTGCGTCAACTGTGGCGCTCGTCTAAACTAACGCCGGAGGTCCTCGGGATGTTTTGTCCCGGCTGCGGCGCGAACAACGAGTCCGGCGTCCGGTTTTGCTATCGCTGTGGGCGAGCGCTCACCGATGGGCAGGAGCAACCTGCCCAGACGGGACCGGCCTGGCGCGACTTCCGCGAACCTCAGCCCGAGCCTCAGCCCGAGGTCCCGTCCCCGCTGACTCTGCCCGAGCCGCCACTGGCACCCCAGGTCGTCGTCGGATTGCCGCCCAAGCCCCGGCGCTTCCCCACGGCGGTCGCGATCGCCCTGGCAGGCGTCGTCGCGGCAGCGGTCGTGGGCGGGTACCTCGTGGTGCGACCCGGCCAATCGAAGCAGCCGGGCGGTCCCACCACGGTGCCCGTGCGGCCTTCGAGCGGCGCTGCCGCGCTAGGCAGCCTCGAAGTGACTAACTGTAAGGACAGCCGCGGCGCTGACTGCAAGCTCCACTGGGATATCACCGCAATCGAGATGAAGAGCGACGGCCTGGCCATCAGCTACCAGGTCAAGGCTATCGGCCAGGCCGGCTGCTCCGTGCCCCTGCTGGCCGACAAGCAGGTGATCGAGGACCAGCAAAACCAGGGCAAGCCCGGCACATTCGTCGAGGGCGGTGAGGGGCGCTATTATCCCCTCCTGCGCAGCGAAGGCTTCAACGCCGGCGGCGGGAGCGCTTCTTGCGACCGGTCCGCGGGCGGTGCCTGGGTCTTCGCTCTGCCCAGGGGCGAGACCCTGGTCAAGCTGCGCGTCTTTGCCCTACCGGCGGCGAAGATTGACCTCACCCGGACCCCGCACGCGTTCGAGCCCATTCCCAGCAATGACACCGTAACGGTCCGGAAGACTCAGTCGACCGAGTGCAAGACGACGGTTCCAAATCAACCCTGCACCGGCCGCTGGGAGCTCGGGCCCTGGGGGATTACGCCGGACGGGTCGCCGATCCTCTTCTTTGCGGTCGTCTTCGAAGGCCAGAACTGTCAGATTCCCTGGGAACCGGACCTCGAGTCGCACAAAGCTGCCCGCGATCGAGGCGAAAAGGGCATCTACCTGGAGGTGCCCGGTTCCGCGGACCTCGGCCTGATTGCCCAGGGCGGCTTCGCGGGCTTCAGGGGCAATCAGCCCTGTGGCGAAATCAAGAACGGCTGGTGGAAATTCAGTCCGGGCAACGTCGCTAAGCTCCTGGTCTTGCATTACCCGGAGTTTCCGCCGGCCCAGGTCCCGATCAGCCCCGGGCCTTAATGGGGCCCCGCGAACAGGATCGTCACGGGCGGCGGTTTGACGATCTTGCAGGTGAATACGGCCGAATCGCGCGGGCCCGCCACGATGCCGTTCACTCGCACGTTTACCTGGACGGAGCCGCTGTCCGGTGGATAGAAACGCGCCGTTGCCGCTCCGTTCATAGTCTGCGCGAACGTCGGCGTGATGAAGCCCAGGTTGACGGTGGTCGTGCCCGGCGCCTGGCCGGGTACCGATAACTCGAAGACAAGCGGCGTCGTCAGCGCGGTCCTGCCGCCGGCGTCCGTCACGGTCGCCGTTACCAGGGCGTAGGAGTCCGGGTCGGTACATAAGAATGAAGACGGCGCCAGCGTCACCTCGATCTTGGCGGCGGGACCCGGCGAGGGCGTGGCCGATGGCGTTGGCGTTCGGGTCAGGGGCGCCTTGGTGGTCGGCGTCCGCGTTGGAGTACGCGTCGCGGTGGTCGCGGCGGGAGCTACGGTGTCACCCGGGCGCGGCGTTCCGGTGGCGGGAGAGGTGCCCGCGCCGGCCGTCGCGCGCGTGGGGGTGGCCGTGGGGGGGCTGGAATCGAGCTCGATGGACTGCTGTGCACCGGGCGCCGGAGAGTATTCGATGTTCACCATCACCCGTCCGCTGCTCGGGAGGATGCCCTCGATCGGCTTGATCGTCGTCCCGCCGGCCTGGTCATAAGCGTAGACGGCCACGTTGAACTTCGAGCCGCCGGAGCCTTCGACTTCGACGCCGTAATGTCCCGCGCCGGGTTGCGACAGCACCGACATTTGGAGCCCGAACGCGTCCCCGGGCGATGACGCCGTGCAGGTGGGGTCGCGCCAGGCCGTCTCCTTCTGGAATGACGACTGGCTGATCTCGGTGAGAACCTCTGTTCCCCCGCCGACACCTGTCCGGTGCCCCGTCGAATCCCAGACGCGGTATCTGACGCTCGGAGGCGATGCGACCATGATCGCGCTCACGTCGGGACCCGGCCTGTAGAGACGTCCGCTGAGGAACCGATTGGCGTAGGAGGGCACGTCGAGGCGTGTCCTGTCAGCGTAGAAGGGATCGCTGATCCGAACGCCTTCGGCGGAAGCGGCGGTGGCGAGGATGAAGTGGCGCGGTTCCTCCAGGATCACGGGATGACCGCCCTCGACCTCGCGCCTGAGCGCCGCCAGGTCGGGCCCAAGGTTTCCGGCGTAGGCCAGCTCTGGCGTGCCAAAGCGGGCCGCGGCCAGCTTCGCGTAGGTCGCGACGGCTAGCCAGTTCACGCCTCCGTAGACGTAGCCGCGACTGACCAGGCCGGCGCTGGTCTGGCGGGCTTCGGCCTTGAACCAGTCGTTCATGGCCTTCGGCGTGGTCTGGCCTCCGTCCGGGCCGCGGGTGACGCCGTAGTGGACGAGGAGCGAGGCGGCGGCGGTCAGGGCGCAGCCACATTGGGCCATGGTCTTGCCGCAACCGACGTCCTGGCCGCTGCCGTGGTCGTACTCGTCGCTTGCCCACAGGGGACAGCGCTGGCTGAAGTCGGGGCCGTCGCAGCCCGCGAGCCCCGTCCCGGCCGTACGAGGCGTAATACCGGTGGTCGAAGCCGTCGCAGCCGGCTGCGTAGGTGCAACGCCGGCGGCGCCGCTTCCGAGACTGGAAGGCTGGAGGCCGAAGGGGTCCGCCTTCGCGGTCTCGTCGCAGGGATGTACGAGGCTGCTCTCCTCGGCCGCCTGGTCCGGGATGGGGTTGCCACTCTTGCAGGCGAACAACAGGAGTCCACACAGGAAAAGGATGACCAGCGCTGCAGCGCGGCGGCTCGACACGACGCTTTCAACTCTAGGCGGCGCGTGCCGCCAACTACAAGGCCCGGTCGGCGATCTCAGGCCGCGATGTCCTCAGCCGGCCGGTTCGCCCGGCGCCGTCTGTATGGGAGGGCCCGGGTGCGCGCTGACACCGTGGCCCCTTGCGGCGCGGAACGCGGCGAATGCCAGGGCGCCGGCCCCCCACAGGCCGGCAAGCACCATTGTGAGCGCGCCGATCAGTGGCACTAGCACCACCAGCTGCAGGACGAGCATGCCCGACGCGACCGCCGCGTAGGGATGGACGCTCTCGGCGTCGGCCCGGACGAGACGGAAGACGACGGCGCCGAGCCTGGTCCCGACGCTGATATAGCCAAGGAACCATAACGCCGGCGCGACCACGAGCAGGAGACCGATGGCGAGGGGAATGCCGACCAGCGTAATGAAGAACACGACCGCGAGGACCGGCAGGGCGAGCCAAAGGAGAATGCCGGCGAGGACCGTCTTGCCCGTTTCGGCGGTCAGGGAGTTGGCGACTCCGGCCAGTTGCCGTCCGCCGACGGCGGCGAACAAGAGGCCGGCGCCGAGCACCGCCACCGTCATCCCCAACCAGAGCAGGAAGGAAAAGACGCCGGCGGCGCCGCGAAACACGAATCTCTCGCGTTCGTGAATGCCACCAGTCACGACAGCCCCGCTTGCCCGGACAAGGTTGCTCCGGACCAGGGAAATGTTCTTCACGCGGGCCGTGCCCGCCAACTCCAGGGTTCCGTTGATCACGGTGATCTCGCCCTCGACGGTCCCGGCGACGAAGGCGGTGCCCTGAACCACGACCACCGCCTTCTTCACGGTGCCGTCGATGCGGGCGTCGCCGTTGACCACCACCACGGTCCCAACGCGGTCACCGGAACGGACTACGGCATCGCCGTTTATCCGCAGGAGCAGGTCGTCCCCGTCGTCGCCTTCGGCGGCATAAGCCGCGACCGGCACCAGCGCCAACACCAGACCGAGAAGGAGGGCGGGGAGGACTCTAAGCCTGACGTTCATGTCTGCTCCTCATATTTTACCCACCCGAGAGCCGGCGGCCAGGGCCATGCGGCTCATCCCGGCCGAGATCCGACAGCTAGGCCGACTCGACCAGCAGGTCGTCCACGATCTGCATCACCAGCACGGGCTCGGTTGCCTCTACGCTCTCCTCCATCAGGCGCACGGCTTCCTCGTCGGGCATCCGCGCCATGGCCACGTCCCGCGTTGCGAGATCGGGCCAGCGGGCATATGCCACCCAGGTGCCGTCGGTGGCGCGGTGGAGGCGAGAACCGAGCGAACCGCGCTCCTTGAAGGCGCGCGTCAGACGACGCCAGCCCTCGCGGAAGCTGTCTTCGCCGCCCTGCTTGAGCCGCCAGCGATAGAGAATGGCGATCACTTGCCCTGCCATTGCGCTGGGCGTTTCTCGCGGAACGCGGCGCGGCCCTCGGCGGCGTCCTGCGTGGCGCCCGCGACGCGGCGCATGGTCTCTCCGAAGCGGATGGCCTGGACGAAGGGCAGCTCCTGGCCGCGCGCGGCGACCTCTT
>CAYRCD010000058.1:0-15576 GCA_964422735.1 uncultured Dehalococcoidia bacterium
TCATGCCGCCGGCCATCAGCTGCTTCAAACGCTCACCGGACCGGGCGGAGCTGTCCGGCTTGAGCAGCCGGCGCGTGCGAGGCCGGGCAGGACCGTAGCAGGCCAGCTCGAGCTCGGGGGCAAGCGGGCCGGGATAGGGACCGGCCACCGCGATCGGCGTCCTCTGCGCAGCGAGGCGGCGGGCAAGGGGCGGATAGAGGGGCGGCGGCGGCAGGTTCGCGGCAACGTAGACCGCCGCGCCTGCCACTCGGACGGCGAGGTGCCTGCCGGCGCCGGCCCGGACCCGTGCGATCACTGCTGCTTCTCCGGCCTCGACGGCGATGACCTCGGCGAGAAGCGGCAGGTCCAAAAGCGCCGCGATCGCGCCCGGAAGCGCGCCCGAACCAAAGTCGGAGGCGCTCGCGCCCGCGAAGACGGCGACCGCTCCCGCAGGCAGCGCGCCCACGAGTGCCGCGGCGGTCGCCTGGACGCTACCGCACTCGGGCCCGGAGTCCTCGACGCGGGTGACGGCGTCCAGGCCGAGGGCCAGAGCCTCGCGAAGCGCCGGCTCCCAGGCCGCGGGCCCGCGGGCCACGCCGACCAGGCGCGAGCCGGGGACGCCGCGCCGCCACGCAAGGCCTTGATTGATAGCAACCATCGTAGCCGTGTCCAGGACAAACGGCGCCGGCGGGGTGCCTTCGATGTCTCTAACCGCGCGCAGGAGGACGGCCGCGATCACCGTCCCACCACCGCGCGGACGGACTCCGCCGGCGACCTCGGCGGCCGACGTTTCTTCAGCTCCCGGATGAGGTTGGCAACAATCTCTCGGGCGTCACCGACCAGGCTGGCGTTGGCGACCTTGAAGATCGGCGCCCGCTCGTCGTTGTTGATCGCGACAATGAATCCGGACTCGCGCATGCCCAGGGTGTGGTGGATGGCGCCGGAAATGCCGCAGGCGATGTAGAGTCGCGGGTTAACCGTCTTGCCGGTTAGCCCAACCTGGCGGGTGCGTGGCGCCCAGCCCGCATCCACGGCCACCCGCGTGGCGCCAACAGCGCCGTTGAGCAAGCGGGCCAGCTCTTCGAGAAGGCCGAACCCGTCTGGACCGCCCATGCCGCGGCCACCAGCCACGACAATCTCGGCCTCCGCGAGGTCCACATCCTGGGGCGCCAGCCTCTCCTCAGCCACGATCGTGAACGCTTGCGTCTCGGGTGGGCAGGGCACGCCGACAGTTGGGGGCGTCTGGGGCTGAAGGGCCGCTGCCGCGCCGGCGAACTCCGGGTCGATCAGCAGCGTAACCGGAGCGCGGACCACGAGACGCGCACTCCTACGGCCGCCCTCGACCGCTCGGGTAACCTCTACACACTCGCCGCGCCAGGACGCTGCCAGCACCGAGCCAACGACCGGAAAGCCGGCGATCGCGGCAAGGCGCCCCGCCACCTCCCGGCCCAGAGGAGTCTCCGCGAGGACGACAGCGGCATACGCCCGCTCTTCGAGCAGGGGCCGCAGGCCGGCGACGATCGCCCGGCCGTCAGCGGTGCCCGTGCGCCAGAGGCGGCTTGCCCCCGCCGCCTTCACGTTACCTTCGCCGGTCGCGAAGACCTCGACCCCACCGCCCACTTGGGACGCCAGGCTGCGCCCGAAGTCGAAGGCCGCGCCTGTGCGGCCCTCAAAGGAAGGCAGCGTTCCGTCCGCGACAACGAGGACGGCGTTCATCCAACTCGGCGGGCGGCCATCAGGACCCGGGGGTCGACGGGTCCATCGAGATTACGAGCCGCCAGATGCCCTTCGAACGTCGACTGCTCGAGCCTGCGGGAGCCGTTGCAATCGCCGATCGATTGCACGCGCGGGTGTCGCGCTGCCAGCTCGGCGTGGAGGCCGTTGGCCGGCGTGATGTTGCAGGCGAGGACGATGGTGTCGGCCGGCATCCGTTCCTCCTGCGAAGTGTAGAAGTTGAACAGGGTGACGTAGTCCGGGCCGACCTCCTTCGCCCAGGTGTTAACGCGGACGGGGATGCCCAGGGCATCGATGCGGCGAAGGGTCGCCATGCGCGTGTTGGGCTCCATCAGCGCCCCGGGCTCAAACTGGTGAGTGACGACCGTAACGTCCTTGCCCTGACTCGCGAGCAACTCGGCCACATTCAGTCCCTGGACGTGATGCTCTTCGTCGAGGACGACGACCCGGGCGCCGATCTCGGCGGTCCCGTTAAGGACATCCCAGGCCTGGACGACGTTGCGGCGGTCGATGCCCGCGATGTGGTCGGGCACCCGCGGAGTCCCACCGGTGGCGATGAAAATGTCGTCCGGGGCGATCGCCAGGACGTCCGCGGCGGTCGCGGTCGCACCCAACCGGAGGTTGACGCCGAGACGCCGCAGTTCGACGGAGTTAAATCGTCCGATCTCGGCGAAATCGACTCGACCGGGGCCCTTGGCCGCGATGTTGGCTTGTCCGCCGAGGACGGGTTCCTTCTCGAAGAGCGTGACCTCGTGGCCCGCCGCAGCAGCGACACGCGCGGCCTCGCAGCCGGAGGGTCCGCCTCCCACGATCGCGACGCGCCTGGGGTTGGCGGTCGGCTTGATATCGCCCCATACCTCCTCACGGCCGACGGTCGGGTTGATCGCGCAGGTTATCGGTATCTGGCGTTCGATGTGGCCCCAACAGCCCTCGTTGCAGGCGATGCAATGCAGGATCTCGTCCAAACGGCCTTCGAAGGCTTTGTTGGGCAGCTCCGGGTCGCAGATGTTCGCCCTTGTCATGCCGACCATGTCGGCCTGGTGGTCCTGGAGGACCTGCTCAGCCAGCACGGGGTCGTTAATCCGGCCGATGCAGACCACCGGAATGTCCAGGACCTCTTTCGCGACGGCGGCCAGGTAGACGAAGGCGCCGGAAGGGTAGTACATCGGCGCGATAACAGTGTCCTTGGAGCGGTAAGTGCCCACGCTGACGCTCATGTAGTCGAGCTGGTCGCCCGCCGTGAGGTAGGGCACCATCTTGCGGAAGTCCTCGGCCGTGTAGCCGCCCTCCGTCATCTCGTCCCCGGAGATGCGCATGCCGACCGTCCAGTCACGGCCGACCTCGCGCCGGATCGCTTCGATGATCTGGAGGGGGAAGTTGAGGCGGCGCTCGAAGTCCCCGCCGAATTCGTCGTCCCGCAGGTTGGAGAGAGGTGACAGAAATTGCGTGATCATGTAGCCGTGGGCACCGTGAATCTCGGCGCCGTCCACTCCCGCTTCACGCAGCACGGCGGCGCCACGCGCGTAACCGTCTATGACCTCCCGCGTCTCTTCGAGAGTCATGGGGTGCGGGATCGTCCAGGAGTCCGGATGGGGCACATCGGACGGGGCCCAGGGAACGCGGCCCGGCGCGCCGCCTTGAGCACCCGGGTGCCAGAGCTGGCAAACGAACTTCGCCCCGTGCTCGTGGATGGCGTCGGCCGCCGCCCGGAACTTCTGCACGGCCATTGGCTGCGCGAACGTATTCCCGGTTGACTTGTGGATGCCGTGCACATGCGACCCGATCAGGCCGATGCCACCGCGGGCCTTCGATACCCAATAGGCGATTTCGCGCGATCCGGGAAGGCCGTCCGGGTCGGTGAACAGCGTGTGGTGGGGCGTGCTCATGATCCGGTTCCGGACTGTGAACGACCCGATCTTCAGCGGACTGAAGAGGAGGGGAAACTGGTTCATCTGTCTTCTCCGATCTAGACGGTGGCCAGCCAGGCCCGCCCCACTCATGGGGAGAAGCTATTTGAGGGTGCTCGCATTCATGGCAATGCAGTTGTCCATGAGGCAACCAGGGACGAAATCGGCGTCGTCGCGGCTGTTGGTCCGGGATTCGAACGCGTCGCCTCGCCCGAGCGCTGAGGGCCGATTTCAACTCCACGAGACGATCACCGAGCGGCTGGTCCTCAGCGCCAACACCGTCGAGCACCACGTAGCGAACATCATGGACAAGCTCCAACTCGACAACCGGGCCCACCTCGTCCGCTTCGCCATCCAACACGGGCTGGTCAGTCTGGAGAGCTAGCTCCGAAAGACGATCCCGCGTTTCTGCCAGCGGCAGCCTGGTCTCGTCTATCCACCAGTTGAGCTCTTGCACCGCCGGCCGGCTGCCGGCGCAATAGATCCGTTAGATGCTCAGGTTCCCGAGCCCCCACGTAAAAGGCCATCGCCTGCAGCTTCGCCACCGGGTCGATGCTCCGCACGAGGACCCGCGGCGGTACGCGGAGGGCGACCGGTGCGTAGTTCAGGATCGCCCGGACTCCTCCGCGTACCAACTCATCGGAAATGGCCTGCGCTCGTGCCGGTGGCACCGCGACGATCGCCACCTCGACGGAATGTCTCGCGAGGTACTCGGGCAGCGCCTCTACCGGGAGGACCGGAACATCCCTGATCGTTGCCCGAGTCGCCCCATGCTTCACATCGAAGGCCGTCACGATGCCGAAGCCGCTGGCTTCGAATTCACTGTTGGCCAGGATAGCGCGGCCGAGATTGCCAACGCCAACAAGCACCGTGCACCGGCGTTTCCCGAGGCCGAGAATACGCCGCAGTTCTTCGTCGAGATGACAGACGTCGTAGCCGAAGCCCGGTTTCCCGAGATGTCCGAAATAGCTCAGGTCTTTTCGGATCTGCTCCGGATGGAGGGTCAACAGGTCTCCGAGCTCGTGGGACCTGATGAACCTGCGGCCGTCGTGCGCGAGCTGCGACAAGGTTCGAGCGTAGAGGGGCAGGCGGTCCACCACAACCGCGGGGACTGGTCTGTTGCGGGGAGAAGTAGGTTGTCGCCTTGCCATTTTGCGCTTCGGCCTGCTCAGGGCGTCACGCTAACTCGATCAAGGCCTCGCAGGCCTCGTCGCCCCACTTGCTCTCGGCAATCACCTGTCCGACGGCGCCCCCGCCGAGCGCGTCGTACCAGCCCCGGCGCCGGTGCCAGGAGCCGCAAGCGGTCACGCCGCGCCAATTTGTTGGCTTCCAGCCGGCGGAAAACGGGACAGTTGCCGATCCTGACCTTGAGTGATCCGGGGCCGAGGCGCTCGACGCACCCTTCGGCATTTTCGACCGGAACATAGAGGGTTACAGCCGCGGCCACGAGGTCGGCGGCCACGCCCGCCGGAACCGGCTTCTCGACACCGAGCGTGGTCATCAGCCGCTGCATGTCCTCACGGCCGCGGTCGCGCTCGTGCTTGAGAAACCGCTCGTTCGCTTCCCGCCAGCTCTTCTGATGGGCGATAGCGATTACCCAGCTGGTCGGTTCGACCAGCTGGAAAGCTCGTCGCAGAGATTCCTCCTCTCCCTCGGTCAGGCCATCGACCAACGTCTGCATCTCCGTCCTCCTCCCGTATGCCCGTGTCTGCGCGACACGGGCATACGGGGACCAGGTCTGCTCCTCAGGTCAGGGCGGTGGCCGCGGCCGTTCGCTTCGCGATGGGCGTGTAGACGACTCCATGAGTGCCGGTGTAGACCTGGGTCGGCCGGAAGATACGGTTGTCTTCCATCTGCTCGAGCCAGTGCGCCAGCCAGCCGACGACGCGGGCGATGGCAAACAGCGGCGTGAACAGGTCCCTCTGGATACCCAGGGACTCGTAGACGCAGCCGGAGTAGAAGTCGACGTTGGGGTAGATGCCGCGGTCGCCGAGCCGGCCCGTCAGGACCCTTTCCAGCTCCAGGGCGATCGGGTAGTGGGGGTTGATCCCGCGCCTGGCATAGCGAATCTCGGCCAGGTCCTGGAGGATGATCGCACGAGGGTCTTTGACGTGATAGACACGGTGGCCAAAGCCCATGATCTTTTCACCGGCGTCGAGCATGGCGCGGACCTGTGTCTCCACGGCTTCTGCGCTGCCGATGCGGTCGAGGAGGTTCAAGACGCGCTCGTTGGCGCCGCCATGCAGGGGACCCATGAGGGCGCCGACTGCCGAGGAAACCACCGAGTAGGGGTCGGCTAGAGTCGAACCAACCACGCGCGCCGTGAACGTCGAGGCGTTCATCGTGTGGTCCATGTGCAAAATGAAGGCGGTTTCCAGGAACTTCACATCCTCGGGGTCGGGATCTTCGTCCCTGAGCATGTAGAGGAAGTTAGCGGTATGTCCGAGGTCATCCCGCGGCCCGATCGGCTCATCGCCATGACGGATCCTCTCGATCGCCGCCACGATCGTGGGGAACTTGGCGATGAGGCGGATGACCGACCAGTAGCGCTCCGGGGCGTTCTGCGCGTCGCGACCCGGATAGAACGCGCCCAGGGCGGCGGCTGCCGACTGAAGCGCCTCCATCGGGTGGACCGCGTCGGGCAGAGTCTTCAGGAGGTCTACGATCCGGAACTTGATCCGGCGATGGTGCCGCAGGTCGTTGTTGAAGCGATCGAGTTGCCCCTGGGTCGGCAGGTTTCCGAAGAGCAACAGATAAGCGGCCTCCTCGAAATTCGCCTTGGCCGCTAGCTCCTCGATGCGCATCCCACGGAACTCGAGGATGCCCTTCTCCCCGTCGATAAAGCTAATCGCCGACTTCGCCGCTGGGACGCCGCTGAGTCCCGGGACGTATTCCATTGTCATATCGGTGCCTCCTCCTGGTCGTGTCGCGTGCTCGACCTGCTCCAGGGCTTCGCGCAGCGGAACTCCAGTACTGGTATGCGCCTTCTTGTGGCTTCAATCACTTGCCATCCGGCACTCGAACAGTGGGCCGAATGTCCCTTCCGCATCTAGCTAGCCGGGAGCCTGCAGGTGTGAACCGGCAGGCTCCTCGTGAAGACACCTGTTCGCGCTAGCCGTGCCCGTCCTCCTCCTAGTCGGTCACCTGGAAGGCGAAGTGGAAGGCCGGCAGCTTCTCGCCGGGGTGGTCGGCGGCGAAGCTGAGCTGCGGTATCCGGAAGGTCTCCACTCCGGCGATGTCCTTGCCCTTGTAGATCGCGGGGTAGAGGTCGATGTAATGCCAGCCGGCCTCGCCCGTCGCGGGGAGGTAGATCGTGATGTCCCCCTGGCTGTTGAAAGCGCAGCTGTAGCCGATGTAGGCGTTGTCGTAGACGACCGTGTAGATGTTGGCCGTCTCCGTCCAGCCGCCGCCCTTCAGGTGGATGGTCATCCTCGTCCCCACGGGACCCGATGCCGGCGACAGCGCGAAGGCCGAGGGGGTGATCACGTACGTGGCCTGCGTGACCTTCTCGCCCTTCACCCGAGCCTCGATCCGGTGGTCGCCGCCGAGCTCATCCGGTGTGCGGAACGGGAGTGTGAGCGTGCCCTCCGGTCCCACGGTCACTGTGCCGAGAGTCGAGGAGTTCTCGTCCCAGCCCTGGCCGCCTACGCGGTTACCGGTAACGCGAAACCAGAGCAGCTCGACGCTGTCGTTCGGTGTGAAGCCCTGGCCGCGAAGCGTGACCGGCGTGCCAACCTGGCCGTTCTTCCAGTCTGTCGACAGGTGGGCGTTGGCCGCGGTACCGACGATGGCCAACTCTCGGGCCAACCCCTGCTTGTCGCCAGGCGGTGGCAGCACGGCCTGGCCCTTCGTGATGTTGAATTCGAACATCCAGGTCGGCCGGTCGGGTGCCGGCGACTGCTGCATGTTCATGTAGGGGAACGTGAACGACCCGTGCAGAATATTGATGATGTGCTTGCCGGGCGCGCCGGTCGCGGGGATGACGACCTTGGCGTAGCCATTGGTGGACACCCCGGACATGAGACCCGTGAACCGGTTGTCGTAGAGGAGGTCCCAGCTGCTCTCGAGCGGCATCCAGCCGATTCCCCGGGCTTCGATCGTGATCGGGGTGCCCGGAGGGCCGCTGGCCGGCGAGATTGTGACCTGCATCTCCACATAGAATGTGGCCTTGTTGCGGATCACCTTGTCCTGCATAACGCGGACGTCGTGGTTGAATCCAAATCCCTCGGGGATCGCGATCCGCGCTTCGAATGCCCCCGCCGCGTCGGCTTGGACTTTGGTCAGGGGCTGGATCTGCTCGCCGTACTCGCGCCCAAGGTATTTGTCGTAGTCGACGTTCCACTTGCCGGTAAACGCCTGCCAGACCAGGTCCAGCGAGGCGTTGGGCGCAAAGCCGCTGCCCTGTGCCGTTACCAGGGTCCCGATCGGACCCCGGCCCGGATTGACGGAAAACTTACCGACGTAGTCGGTCTTCACGTCCTGGGCCTGGGCGGGCGCGCTGATCGGAGCGCGCCCGCCGGGCGGACTTCCCGCGCCGCCCTGACTCGCGGCCGCGGAGTCCGGGGAGGAGTTGCCTCCGCCGGAACCGCAGGCGATCAAGGCAACACCCATTGCCAGCACCGCGAATGCCGTTACTGCTTTCCTTATCTCTCCCCTCATCGCAGCACCTTCCTTCATGCTCCCGGCGTGCGTGTAAGCGTTACCGGGTCGCGAACAGGTCGGTCGGCACGGAGTTCATAGCCAGCGGGTCAGTGGCGACGATCTGGAGCATCGCCGACGCGACCTTGAACTGGCTCCATTCTCCCGTTCGGCCTTCCTTGTCCTTGGCGACGACCTTGTAGTCCACGGCGCCCGTGGGGTAGGTGGCAGGGACGTTCCAGCTAGTGGTCCAGAAGCTCTCGACCGGCGCGGACGAGGGGTGGCCGCCGTACTTGGCCGTGAACGTCTGTCCGTCGCTGAGGGTCACGACCACGCTAGTCAGCGATGCGTCGTCCATGTCCTTGCCGGTGCGCGGGTCGATGACTTTGATCCGCCAGACGACCTGGCCGCCGACCGGGACCTTGTTCGCCTGCACGCACGACTTGGCGGCCCGCTGCTCCTGGGGTACGCCGGTCGGGCCGCGCACGGTGTCGAGGTCGAGGATCAGCTTGGTCGTTGCGGCAGGAGCCGAGGTCGCGGCGGGCGCCTGAGACGCCGTCGTCTTATCGCCCCCGCCACCGCTGCAGGCCACGGCGGCCGCCGCGAGAGCAAGCCCCAGGGCCAGCGTGGCTCCTGCTCCGATACCCGATTTGCCCTTCATGAAGTTGTTCCTCCTTCTTGCCGTGAAAGCCCACGGCTGCTTCGAGCCCTGTGCTCTTTCTCCTAGCTATTCCACCGGTTCGCGGGCCACCGCTCCGCGCGCGGGAACTGTCCGTGTCACCACGCTCGTATCGGCGAACCCGATATCACGCACCGTGCGGACCAGGACCAGAACGAGAGTTGTCCAGACGGCGAGCACGACCGCGATGACGACGAACGGCGCCGCCGCCCTGACCGGCTCGAGGCCGAAGCGGGCGTTCTCGTGCAGCCGCGCGGGACCGATCGCGCTGAACTGCAAGCTGCCCTCGCCGGCCGCGTACTGGCTGTTCCCCGCGAAGCGCGCAACGACCTTCGTTTCCCCTTCCCAGCTGGGCTTGTACAGGACGTATGCGGAACCGGTCGCATCCGTTGCCGCATGGCCGACATTCATCAGGCGAATCCCGAAGACATCGGTCTCGACGAAGAACACGACGTCAATGCCGCCGACGGGCCTGTTGATCGTGGTGTCCACGACCTTCGCGCCCAGGGTCACGGGCTTGCCCGCCTGCTGCTCGCCGGGCGGCAGAGGCGTCACCTGGACGGGCGAGGGCGCCGCCACGGCCTTGCCTCCCGCCAGCCACAGCGACAGGGCCACGAGCGTGATCAGGGCGATTGTCGTGCTGAGTTTCCGGTTCAACATCAAATCCCTCCATCTGCCGGCACGACCTCGATGTCGGGCCACTCGAAGTGCAGGGGCTCGTCAGTCTGGACGTGCAGCTCTTCCATCTCGTAAATCGAGAGGACGGGGAAGAAGCGGAAGAAGACCATGAGGATCAGCGGGATCGCCGCCGCGCCCGCGAGCGTAATCGCCACCTCAACCCAGGTCGGCCAGTAGATGGTCAGCGCCCGCGGCATCATCGGCTCTGCGAGGCCCGGCACAACGATCAGGAACCGTTTGAGCCACATCCCCAGGACCACCGCAACCGACGCGAGCGTAATCATGGGGATATTGCGGGTCATGGGCAGCGCGACGATGGCAATCGGCGCAAGCAAGCCGCCGACGACGAAGAGCCAAAAGAAGGGCGCCAGCTTGCCGAGCATCAGCAGCTCCAGCAGGTCGCGCGTGGTCGCGTGCAACTTGTACCCTTCGGTCAGGTACTCCGACACCATGAAGTAGAGGTAGCCGGCCGCCAGGGCGAGCAGGATGTACGCGAGGTAGGTGATGTGCATTCGAGTGATGTAGGCCTCAAGGTGATAAGCCCTGCGGAAGGCGACCAGCACCAGGATGACCGCACCCACCCCGGAGTACATCGCACCGAGGACAAAGTACGGTCCGAAGATCGTGCTGTCCCAGCCCGGCCGGCTGGTCACGCCGAAGAGCCAGGCGAGGACGGAGTGGACCGAGATCGCCAGGGGGATGATGACGATGGCGATGACCGTCAACCCCTGGTTGAGCACCTTGTGCTGAGCTGGTGTGGCCCGCCAGCCCAAGGCCAGGAACTCGTAGAGCTTCCTTCGGAGCCCACGGGACTCCGGCGGCAGGTGGTCGCGGCAAACCGCGGCGTCGGGAATGAGGGGCAGGAACAGGAACATGAGGCTGGCCACAAGGTAAGTGGTGATAGCGACGACGTCCCAGACAACCGGCGACCCCACCTGGCCATGCAGGATGACGTTGAGAAAGCGGTCTGGGCGGCCGAGGTCGACGATGGGAAAGAGGGCGCCCACCAGAAGCGCGGCTACCGCCGTGGCCTCGGCCAGGCGCACCAGTGGCCCGCGCCAGGGAGCGCCTGTCAGGCGCAGGATGGCGGAGGTTAGCGCGCCGCCGTAGCTGATGCCGATGAAAAAGACGAGGTTGCTGATATAGAAGCCCCAGGTTATTCGCTGGCTCAGGCCCGTAACCCCCAGGCCTTCTTTGAGCTGGTATACGTAGGCAACGGCGCCCCACAGGACCAGCGCGGCAAGCACTCCTGCCAGCAGCCACCAGACCCGTCCTGCCCGCTCCATGGGCCGCTGAGCGGCTTCCCTGATTTCTTCGTGGCCGAGAACTCTCGCTACCATTGCTCCACCCTGTCTAGAACTCGAGGTCCTGGGCGTGCCCGGCGACGTACCAGACCCTCGGGCTGGTATTGAGCTCCTCTTTGTACCGGTAGGCGTCGTTGTCCCTCAGGTACTGGGAAAGCTTGTAGGTCTCACCAGACCTATTGGTCATGACGTCGCTGTTGAGCTCGGCGATGTAGAGGGCATCCATGGCGCAGGCTTCGACACAGGCCGGCAGCTTTCCGACCTCCGTGTAATGGACGCAAAGGATGCACTTGCCCACGGTGCCTTTCTGCGCTGGCACCGGGAACTCGGGCATCGGGTTCGCGATCGGGCTCGCCGGCTTGGGCGGGTCATTGTAGTTGAAGTAGCGGGCTTCGTAAGGGCAAGCCGCCATGCACAACCGGCAGCCGATGCAGCGGTGCTGGTTTACGAGCACGACGCCTTCGTCGTTCTTGAAGGTCGCCCTGACGGGACATACCTTCAGGCAGGGCGGGTTCTCGCACTGCATGCACAGACGGGGAAAGAAGCGCTTGTTGCCCTCTTCGTCGACGAGATCGTAGACCTTGATCCACTCGTGGTCTTTGGGCAGGGAGTGAGTCTCCTGGCAGGCGGCGGTGCACTTCTTGCACCCGTCACAGCGGCGGAGGTCGATAACATATGCCCACTGCCTGGCCGGCTTCTTGGCGCCGGCCGCGGCCGGCCTGATCGCAGCATCTCGAGTGATCTGCGTCAGTGGGATAAAGCTCGCGGCGGCAGCTACGCCGGCGGCAGCGCCGATACCGCCAAGAAACCGCCGCCGTGTTAGCGGGCCCGGCGTCCTTCCTTCCTCGCCGCCTTCGCCGTTCGCCTTCATCGTGACCCGTTCCTTGCTAGCGTCCGCCCGCCGTCTGCGACAATCGATCTGTCCTCTGCAAGCTTCGTCTCGCCAGAGAGTGGAAACACGTGCTCTTCGGACCCCGTTTGGCGGGCCATATGTCCCTTCCAAAGTCCCGAGTTAGTCCTCATGATTCGGTTGGCGAGTCCGCACTTCGAGACGATGCGGTACGTCCGCTCCTATTTTCAGGAACCGCATCCGCCGGAACATGCGGGAAATTGCCTGAACCGAAACCGTGAAAACACTCGCCGAGGAGAGGAAGAACCACTCAAGGCTGCCCGGCCGCGCAGACCCTAGCATTGAAAGCGGCCGCTAATATGACCAAACCAGTCCGGGTTCTAATCGCGGAAGACCATGCCGTCGTTCGAGAAGGCACGCGAGAAATTCTCGACCGCGACCCCCTGATCGAAACGGTGGGTGAGGCCGAAGACGGCCGGCAGGCCGTCGCCCTCGCCGCCCACCTCAAACCTGACGTTGTCCTCCTCGACCTGCGGCTGCCGCTCCTGAGCGGCATCGAAGCTCTGGCCGAGATTCGCCAGGTGTCGCCGACAACTCGAATACTGGTCTTGAGCGCCTACGACGACGACGATTACGTCTTCGCGGCGCTCGAGGGCGGCGCGGCCGGCTACCTGCTGAAGACGGCGCACGGCTCCGAGGTGATCGACGCCATTCATTCCGTCGCCAGGGGAGACGTGGTCCTTCATCCCAGTGTCGCGGCGATGTTGGTCCGAGTTCACAACCAAGACCGCAATCGCAATCGCGAGAGCAACGAGGTCCTCTCCGAGCGTGAGGTCGAGATTTTGAGCCTCGCCGCGAGGGGCCTGCGGAATAAAGACATTGCCCGGGAGCTGAGCGTCAGCACGAGGACGGTCGAAGGGCACTTGAGCCATATTTTCTCGAAGCTGGGCGTGTCGTCGCGCACCGAGGCGATAATCTTCGGCGCTTCGCACCACTGGTATTCACTCGAGTAATCGATGGGCGCGATCTCGTTAGGCTCGAGATCTCAAGGCAGTCCACCGCGGTGGGACCTCGCTTCCGCAGCCACGGCGGCCCGAGAATTCCTCGGCGCCTTTCGGATACGCCTGAAGGATCGACGCTTCTGGGTAGTCCAGGCCATGGTCATAGGCGTCGCGGGCAGTCACGCGGTCTCGGAGCTGTTTCAGCTGCTTCCCGGCGAGGAGATGGGCGCCGTTTACTTCGTGCCCGCCACTCTCTACTTCTTCCCCGTCCTGTATGCGAGCCTGAACTTCGGTCGCGAGGGCGCAGTCCCGACCGCCATCTGGTGCGCCCTGCTGGCAACGCCGAACATTATCCTCTGGCATCACGGCCTCCAGCGCGCGGGCGAGGCGTTTCAACTAACGTCAATCGTGCTCTTTGCCACGATAGTGGCGACGCGCGTGGACCGCGAAATAGCAGCGCGTCGGCAGGCGGAGGAGCGCGGGCAGGCTCTGAGGGTCTCGGAGCTGCGATATCGAAGTCTCTTTGACAGCGCCGGGGAAGCGATCATCGTCTTTGACAAGGCGGGGATGATCCACGAAGCGAACGCGGCCTCGGCCGCTCTTCTCTCGAGACCCCTCGCGGAGTTACAAGGAACCCCGCTTCAATCGGTCCTTGGCCCTGTCGGCGCGGCGTCGATGCTTGGCGCGGCCGGCGGCGAATCCAAAGGCGTTACCGACTTCAAAATCGGTCCTGAGGAGCGGGAGCGTTGGCTCGAACCCGTGTGCACGAGCATTCCCGGGAGTGATGGCGCCCTGTTTCTTGGCTTCTTCCGGGACGTAACGGCGAGACGTGGCTTCCAATCCTATGCCAGGGAGATTGTCCGCGCTCAAGAAGACGAGCGGCAGCGGATCGCCCGCGAGCTCCATGACGTGAGCCTTCAGTCGATCGTCCTCCTGTGCCGGCGCCTCGATGCCGTGGAGGACGCGGTCGGCGATGAGCTTCCCAACCGGGCCTCTGGAGCTTTGGCGGAAGCGCGAGTCATCGCGGAAAGCATTGGCGCTGAGCTACGACGTTTTAGCCGCGATCTGCGGCCGTCGATTCTTGATGACCTCGGGCTTGTGCCCGCGATCAGGAACCTGGTAAGCGATCTCGCCACCGCCTCCAACGTCATAGGCCGGTTCCAGCTGACCGGTACACCTTTTCGGTTGGCGCCAAACGCGGAGGTTTCGCTGTTCAGGATCGCCCAGGAAGGCCTGCGCAACGTCGAACGACACGCCCAGGCATCGCGTGTGACAGTCGGGCTTGCCTTCGGAGACGACGGCGTCGTACTGCGGATAACCGACAACGGGCGAGGCTTTCAGGTTCCCGCTCTGGCCACGAATCTGGCTTCCGCCGGCCGCCTTGGGCTCCTCGGGATGCAGGAGAGAGCAAGCCTTACCGGGGGGACATGTGAGATCTCGTCACGCCCCGGCAGCGGAACCCGCGTCATCGTCCACCTGCCGGCCCTGCCGCATATTGCACTCACCCGCGCCAACTCGCGTAAGGCCAGTATTGCTCCGAGGAGTGATTCTGATTTGCCGGGTCTGAAGCCGCCTTGATCCTGCGCTGCCCCCATCTCCGACCACGTCACATAGCCGCGGCCGCGAAACTGCGCATCTGTTCGTGGAACATGCCGCGGTTGGGCGGCAGGTCTAGAACCAGGCGTTCCACGCCCAGGGAACCGAATCCATCAACGTCGGCTCGCGCCTCCCCGGGCGACAACTGGCGCCTCCTGATTTCGCCGACGGAAGTCGGACTCACCTCGCCGGCCGTCTCGGCCTGGCCGGGCACGAGGTGTATCGACCAGCGCACCGAAATACCCGGGAAGGAAAGGGACCTGGCCGCGCACATGGCGCGCAACCTCTCGAGATCGGGTTGGAGCGCCGCAGGGCTCCGCCCGACGGGATGCCAGCCAGCGCCAAACTGCGCGATCCGCCTGAACGCCGCGTCACTTGCGCCACCAATGAGTAGCGGCGGGTGGGGCTGTTGAAGGGGGGCCATCAAAGGCCGCACGTTCTGGAAGGAGTGGTATCTCCCCTCGAAGCTCGCCACATCCCTGGTCCAGAGCTCGACCATAATCCGCAGGAACTCGTCGGTCATTCTGCCCCGTTCCTGGTAACGGAGCCCGAGCGCCTCGGCTTCCTGTGGCTCGTGGCCGACGCCGACGCCGACCAACAGGCGTCCTCCCGACAGGCGGTCTATGCTGGCGAGAGTCTTGGCCGTGGGAATCGGTGGACGGTAAGGGATAACGAGAATCGATGTGCCGAGCAGCAGCCTGTTGGAACACGCCGCAAGATACGGCAGCAGGGCGAGCGGGTCGAGAAACTGGTTTCCGTACATGCGGGCGAGGTCGCCAGGAAACACGAGATGGTCGTTCACCCAGACGGAGTCGTATCCCAGGTCTTCGGCCAGGGTCAGGGTTGCGCGAATGTTCTCCGGCGTGAACCAGGCCGAATAGTTGGGTAAGACCAGGCCGAACTTCATCGCGCCTTTCTCGAGCGCAGATCCGGATGCCAACGCCCACGCCGGCCACGCTTGCAGTTCTGTCCCCTACGGGAACGACCCCGGCTGTTGCGCCTGAGCCTCAGGAGGGCCGCGGAAGGCCGAGCCCGCGTACGGCGACCTGGTCCCGCATCACCTGTACGCTCCCGTGGTTGACCCCGGCCAGGTAGGCCCCGCGAATCGAGGATGCGAATTGGCCGCCGAGGATGGATTCGAGCCCATCGGTGAGTTGCATGTAAGGGCCCAACATCTGCGCGATGCTCTCGACAGATTTCACCGCGTGCT
>CAYRCD010000059.1:0-15309 GCA_964422735.1 uncultured Dehalococcoidia bacterium
GACAGGCCCTTCGGCGCGGCTCAGGACAGGCCCTTCGGCGCGGCTCAGGACAGGCTCTCCCACAAGGGGAGAGGGGAGCCCAGTTGCCTGCGGGCGGCCCTATTCTGTCCTTGCGAGCCATTGGCCGCAGGCGAGGCGCGGCAATCTCGGTTCGCGCCCCCAAGCGCAAAGAGCACAGAGCAAAGTACGTGGTGCGGGCACCCAGCGCGGCCAGGCAGGGCCGCGAGTTCGCCGGCGTGTAAGCGTGGCACGCCGCGGTCGCGCGGCCGGCGGCGAGGTGAGCGGCATTCCGCCGGATAGGCGAACACGCGCTCGAAACGAATGTGTTAGAATGCCCCCCCGACCTTTGGGTCGGCGGGGACAAGATGGCTTACGCACATTCGGCCAATGCCGCCGGGCTACGGCATGACCTTGTCGAGCACCTGAGAGGTGTCGCGGCGCTGGCGCGCCAGTTCGCGAGCGCCTTCGGCGCGGGCGAGGCCGCTTCTTACGCCGGGCTGTGGCACGACCTCGGTTCGGCCTACGAGGGTGTCCAGCTGAAATGACGTTTTTCGCCCACACGCCGGAACCAGACGGGCCGCTGGGACGGCCTCATTTCGGATCTGACGGAAAACGTCGGAAGTTGGCACTGATGCGGGATTCGCTCAACAAGGTCGCGGCGAAATTTGCCCTGGTGGAGGATGGAAGCTACCGGCTCCACCCGCTCATCTGCCACATGGTCGACGTTGCCGTGGTAGCGCAAGCGCTCTGGGAGGACTGCCTCGCCGAACGGGTGCGGGCTAGCCTGTGTAGCAGTTTCGCCCTCGGCGAGGACCAAACCAGGCGCTGGGTCGCGTTCCTCGCCGGCGCCCATGACCTCGGCAAGGCGTCGCCGGTGTTTCAGGGAAAAGGAAGCGAAGGCGGGCGCTCGACACCGCCGTGGCTGCATGGAACCGACCTGGAATTCCCGCTCTTGACAGTCCGCGACCCAGGCCACGGCACCGTCACCGCGGCGAGCTTGCCCGCCTTCCTGCAGCAAGCCAGGTTTGCGATGCGCTCAGCGGACGCCGAACGGCTCGCTGTGATCACGGGCGGCCATCACGGCATCTTCCCTTCGGCACAGAGCCGGAACAAGGCACGTGGTGTTGCGCTCGGTGAGCCGCGCCGTGGCGATTCGAACCCCTGGGACACGGCGCGAAGCGAGCTCGCAACCACGCTGGCTGATCTTCTTGCCGTTGAGAATTCCCCTGGGCGGCTCTCCAACGCCGCGAGCATGTTGCTGGCAGGCTTCATCTCCGTCGTTGATTGGATCGGCTCCATCGACGACCCGCGGTTCTTTCCCTTCGCCCCCGACGGCCCGGACGACCTTGCCGCCTATGCCGCCGGCAGGAAAGAGCGTGCGCATGAAGCCCTGAGACGCCTGCACTGGGATGCGTGGCCTCGTCCTAGTCTGCCGGCTCGGTTCCAGGACCTCTTCCCGTTGTTTTCGCCGAGGCCTCTCCAGGTCAGTACTCAGGAAGTCGCGCCAGCGGTAAGTGCTCCCGGTCTCGCCATCCTCGAAGCCCCGATGGGTGAGGGAAAAACGGAGGCAGCGTTTTACCTTGCCGAGTGCTGGAATGCGAGCGGCTTTCGCGGGTCGTACATTGCCATGCCGACGCAGGCCACGAGCAACCAGCTTTACGCGCGTTTTGAAGGGTTTCTGAGAGCCCGCTACACCTCGCGCGATCAACTGAATCTTCAACTCCTCCACGGCCACGCGGCCCTGAACGCCGAAATCGAAATCCTTCGCACCGGTGACGTTTTGCCCGGCCCGGCTGACATCGACAAGGACGGCGATGACCAGGAGGCAACGGTCGCCGCGGCCGAGTGGTTCACTAATCGAAAACGGGGACTGCTTGCTCCCTTCGGAGTGGGAACGATCGACCAGGCGCTGCTCTCGGTGCTGCAGGTGAAACATGGGTTTGTGCGCCTCTTCGGCCTCGCCGGCAAGACGGTCATCATCGACGAAGTCCACGCCTACGACACGTATATGACGACGCTCATGGAGCGCCTCCTGGAGTGGCTTGCCGCCCTCGGCTCGCCGATCGTCATCCTGTCCGCGACGCTACCCGCCGGCAGGCGCCAGGCACTCGTGAACGCCTACCGGCGCGGGCTCGGCCGGCTAAATGCCGAGCTTCCGGCGGAGAGCTATCCGCGCATCACCTGGACCGGGGCGGGAGGGATCGAAGCTATGACCGTCGGCACTTCACCGGAGATCCGGCGGACGCTGGGGCTGCGCTGGCTCCCCTTCGGCGTGGCCCTGGCGGAGCACCTGGGCCGCGAGCTGCGCGACGGGGGCTGCGCCGCCGTCGTCTGCAACACGGTCAACCGTGCCCAAGAGACCTACGCCGTTCTTCGGGATGCATTCGCGGCCTTGCCCGAAGCGGAGCGCCCGGACATTGACCTGTTCCACGCCCGCTTTCTGTTCAAGGACCGGCAGGATCGTGAGGAGCGGTGCCTTGAGCGCTTCGGGAAGCCCGAGGAGGCCGGTGGCACGACGGCCGCGCGGCCGTTTCGATCGGTGCTGGTTGCCACTCAGGTCATCGAGCAGAGCCTCGACCTCGATTTCGACATCATGGTCACCGAGCTGGCGCCGATCGACCTCCTCCTCCAGCGCTCGGGCCGTATGCAGCGTCACATTCGGGCCGACCGCCGGGGCACCGGCGCGCCGGTCCTTCAAGTCTTCTCGCCGAGCTGGGGGGACGACGCCTTGCCCCGATTCGAGCGAGGGAGCACATATGTTTATGACGAGCATATCCTCCTGCGCACGTGGTATTACCTGCAGGCCCGGGCTGTCATCGCCATCCCCGAGGAAATCGAAGAACTGATCGAGGCGGTCTACAGCGAGACCGGTGAACCGCCGGCGGGCGCCCAGGAAGGGCTGGCCGCGCGGTGGACAACCACTTTTGACGCGATGGAGGTTAAGCGAAAGGGACGCGAAGCGTTAGCAAATCAACCGCTGATTCCTTCGCCCCAGTTCGATGAAGAGGAGTTCTTCGAGATCGCCAACGTGCCGCTTCTTGAAGACCGCCCCGACGTCGCTCGTGCCCGCCAGGCGCGTACTCGTTACGAAGAATTGCCGACATTGCCTGTGGTGTGGCTTCGTGCCGAAGACGCGGCCAAAGCAGAGGTTCGCAAGGGAGACAGAGACGCAGTGCGCGAATTGCTGAGGTCCTCGGCCGGTCTTCGGGGCTACTGGGTGGCGGCGCTGTATGGGGACCAGTTCCTACCGTCTTCATGGCGAGATAACGCCATTCTGGGCCATCATCGGCTCCTCACAGTCACGGGCGGCAGGTATCAGATTCCCGATGGCCCGGAGCTTTCGCTTGACGATGAGCTGGGGATGGTCATTCGGTTCAAATCGCGGGCCGGCGCAGAGGAGGTGCAACCTGACTGAGTCCTTTAACCTGCTCGAAGACCCGTGGATACCCTGTATCCAAAAGGGGAGCCAGGAGACCGTCGATGGGTCGTTGATCGAGGTGCTGAGCGCGGCCCACGAGTTGACGGCGATTCAGCATCAGTCGCCGATCGTCACGCTTGCTCTGCACCGCTTTGTAGTGGCGTTTCTGTATGCCGCATTTAGAGGGCCGCGCGGCGTTTCGGATCTCAGATCGATCCTCGACAAAGGGCGTTTCGATCCTGCTCCCATCCAAGAGTACGCAACTCGTGTTCGGGAGCGATTCTGGCTATTCCATCCGGAAAGGCCATTCATGCAGGACCCGCGCCTGCCCGAAGAGTTACGCGACGACTCAGATGCCCCATCGCCGATCTTCCAGCTGTTCCGGGAGACGGCCGCCCCCGCAGGACCAACCCTCTTCGACCACACGATATCCAGCGAACAGGGCGCGATATCAGCTGCGGAAGCGGCGCGCTATTTGCTAGCCGATCAGTTTTTCGGACTCCAAGACGGCCGCGGGTATACGCCATCGATGTTGTCATTCGGGGCTGCCGTGTGGGTAGCTGGAGAGGATCTCTTCAAAACGCTCGCTCTGAATCTACTGCCGTACAATTCGGAGCGCCCGATCAAGTCACCCGATCTCGAGCGCGACGTACCGTTCTGGGAAGACGATGTGCTCGATCCGCGCCCTTTCCCAGCGGGCTGGCTGGAGTATCTGACGAGGCCATACCGGCGTCTGCTGCTCGTAGCTGGCGACAAGTCAAGCGTGAGCCACGTCTACCGGAAGGCGGCGGTTGCGCTGGACAAGGAGTGGCGAGCCCAAACTAATGATCCCTGGGTCGCATATCGTGTGACCGACAAGGGAGAAAGGGCCATAGCCCTTGACAAAGATAAGGCCCTGTGGCGTGACAGCCACGCCCTCATCCAACACCTGGCGGGTCGAGACCAGGGCGCCCCCGGATACGTAAACATTCTCGCCCGGCTCAACTTTCCGGCTGCGCTACATGCTTTCGGTGTAGTGGCTGACAACAACAAAATTGATCTCTGGCGACACGAGCGGCTGCCGCTCCCGGCGACTTACCTGATAGAACCTGACCTTCTCGTGAAACTCCAGGGCGCGATTGAATTAGCGGAATCGGTCGGGCGGCTCCTTGGAAAAGGTACATATGTCGAAGTTGACGGCAAGAAGCGAGTAAGGCCGTATCCGCTCGAACTATTGGCCCGAACGCTTCTCTTTCCGGACGGCCAGAACATCGACTTCAGGCGTACGCAAAACCTGGTCCGTGCGCTCAAGCCGGAACGCCCATACTGGGCCGCGCTCGATGCGCCATTCCGGACCCTGCTCGCCGACCTCGCCGAAGGATGGTCACGCCGCGAAGAGCAGGCCCCGCTCCGCTTCTGGGCAGGAGCTGTAGGCGCCGCGGCCACTGAAGCTTTCGAAAGCGCCGCTCGATCCCTTGAAACCTCGGGCCGCGGTCTCAGGGCAGGAGCGGAAGCGCGCGGCCGCTTCAACGCTCTCCTGCGCAGCAGCCTTGACAACTTCCTGCCGATCAGAGAGGAGACACGTGTATGACATCAGCCCCTGCGACGGGAGCAGCCGCGCTCGTCGCCCACCTGGAAGACCTGGCCGAACGCGAAGACCGGGGCGCGCTCGCGGCACTCAGGCGGGGCCTCGGCAAGGAGTCCGGAACGGCCCCGGAGATGTACCGCCACGTCGAGCCTTACATGGCAGGCGCCGGCAAGCCGCAGGCCGATGCTGCCTACACCGTAGCGAGCCTCTTCGGTTTGCATCCCGTGCCCTGGAAGCGGCCCGGAGACGCCCCCTGGAACACGAGCTTCGGCTGGAGCCTCATCTGCATCCGCCTGCGCCAGGACGGCCCTGAGCAAATTGGAAAAGAAGACGAAGGCGTTACGCGGCGCTTCGTCGCCACGCTGAGTTGTGGCCCCGAGGCGCTCCCGACTCATTTGCGCCAGCTGCTGAGCCTCCTGCATTCCCGTGAGGAAGCCGCCCTTGTCGATTGGGAATGTCTCTTCTGGGACATTATCGCCTGGGAGCGCGTCGACCGGCGCGTCCAACGCTGGTGGGCAGAGGCCTTCTGGCGCGACAGCAGCCACTCCGCCGCCACCGGCACCGATACCCCGCCACCAGTAGACGACCCGTCAGTTGACGATGACAGCTAAGAAAGGAGCATCATTGTGAACCTCGAACTCCACCTCCTCCAGAACTTCGCGCCCTCGAACCTGAACCGCGACGACACGGGCAGCCCCAAGAGCTGCGACTTCGGCGGCTACCGGCGGGCACGCATCTCCAGCCAGAGCATCAAGAGGGCTATCCGTAATGAATTCCGCGATCAGGAGCTTGTCCCCGAAAACGCGCGGGCGGTGCGCACCAAGCGTGTCATCGAGGCCGTAAGCGAGCGGTTGCAGGGGCTGGGACGCCGGGCGGATGCCGCCTCCGCGGTCGTCGAAGCGACTTTGAGCTCGCTCGGTATTCGCCTCGCTGACACCGAGAAAACCCAGTACCTGCTTTATCTTGGAGAAGAGGAGCTGGCCGCGCTGGCTGCTTTTTCCAACTCGCACTGGGACCACCTTGCCCAACTTTCGAGTGGCGGGGGCGCAACGCGGGACGCGAAGAAGGTTGCCCGCCAGGCGGCCGCGGATGCGCTCCCGAAGGGCGCCGTGGACGGACTCAAGAAGAGCCTCGACGGCGGCCGCGCGGCCGACCTTGCGCTCTTCGGCCGCATGCTGGCCGACCTGCCAGAACTAAACAGAAACGCCGCCAGCCAGGTCGCGCATGCCATCTCGACCCACCAGGTAACCGCGGACTTCGACTACTACACGGCGATCGACGACCTCAAGCCCGAGGACAGCGCCGGCGCCGACATGATCGGCACGGTTGAGTTCAACTCCGCCTGCTTTTACCGCTACGCCAACCTCGACCTCCGACAGCTTCAGGAGAACCTTGGCGGCGATGCTGACCTGGTGGCGAGCACGGTCCGCGCTTTCCTCTACGCCAGCCGCGCCGCCGTGCCCACGGGCAAGCAGAACAGCTTCGCGGCGCGAAACCTCCCCTCGTTCGCCTTCGCCGTCGTGAGAGACTCCGGCTTCTGGTCGCTGGCGAACGCCTTCGTCAGGCCGGTGCAGGCCCGCAATGGCCAGGACCTGGTCCAACTTTCGGTCGACGCTCTGGCCAGGCACTGGGGCGACATGGCCGCGATGTACGGCGGGCCGGCCGGGGGCACGCTCTCGGCCTGCGCCTTCGGGAGCCTCACCGTCCCCGCTCCCCTCGACGTGTCGCGCGCCGGAAGCTACGAGGCAATGGTCCAGCGGGTGATGTCCGCGATCGAGGCCTGACGATGCCGACCCTGCTGTTGCGGCTCTGCGGTCCGATGCAATCGTGGGGCACGCGCAGCCGCTTCACGGAACGTGATACGGAGCTCGAACCGTCGAAAAGCGGTGTCATTGGTCTCCTGTGCGCGGCGGTCGGGCTTGCTCGCGAAGAGCCCGTCGACACGGCCGAGAATGACCTCGCCGGCCTGCGCCTGGGCGTCCGGGTTGACCACGAAGGCCGCATGGCGCGCGACTATCACACCGCCGGCGGCGGTGGGACGGGTGTTATGCGCGCCAGCGGCACGCTGTCGCGAGACGCCGTTCCTTCAAACCGCTACTACCTGACCGGCGCCGACTTCCTTGTGGGCCTGGAGGGAGGCGACCGAGCTCTCCTCGAACGGCTCGATGAGGCCCTGCGGTCGCCACGCTGGCAACTTTTCCTGGGACGAAAGAGCTTCGTGCCGGCCGTGCCCGTCTACCTTCCAGGCGGCGGCGTCCGTGAGGCGACTCGCCAAGACGCGCTCGAGTCGGAGCCATGGCCACTCAAGCCCCTTGCTTGTGCAGAGCACGCGAATTGCCCGTCGCGGCTTCGCTACGTCCTCGAACGTGAGCCGGGCGCGACTTCGGAGGTGCGCATGGACCAGCCCCGGGGCGCCGCCTTCCACGACCGCACCTTCGGCCCCCGCTGGGTGGAGACCCGCTTCTGCGACCGAAAGGAGTGATTTGCGATGTACCTTTCACGCCTCACATTCAACGCCCGGGACCGCGCTGCCCGCGCCTGGCTTGCCGACTGCAACGCTCTGCACCGCGTCATCATGTCCGGCTTTCCAGCTGTCGAAACCGAGGCGGCGCGTGCCGGGCTTGCGGTGCTCTACCGCGTCGAGCTAATGAAGGAGCCTCCGAGCATTCCCGTCCTTGTCCAGTCACGTACCGAGCCCCGGTGGACCCTGGAGACCGACGCGGTCGAGGTCGCGCCACCCAGGTCACTCGACGCGGTGCTTGCTCGGGTCGAGGATGGCCAGCGTTACCGCTTTCGACTGCGCGCCAACCCGACGAGACGGGTGCACACCCGAGCTTCGCTTGAAACTGGTCCTGAAAGTCCCCGGCAACGAGCGGAAAAGCCGGAATCGGTGGGCAAGCGCGTGGACCTTCGGCGCGAGGAAGATCAGTTAGCCTGGCTTGCCCGGCGGGCCCAGGCCAGCGGCTTCAGCCTCCTCACCAATCGCCTTGTCCCCGCCGACCGAGAGGTTCTGGCGACCCAGGCCGATGCCGGCAGCCTTGTACGCGGCTGGAGTCGGAACCTGACGTTTGGGACCGTCCTCTTCGAGGGAACGCTCCAGGTTACGGAGACGGGGCGCTTCCGAGAAGGCATTATCGGGGGAATCGGGCCCGCCAAGGCGTTCGGCTGCGGCCTTCTTTCGATTGCGCCGGTCGCTTCGCCATGAAGGACCTCCATTTGCTCCCGAGGGTCCGCGACAGCTGGTCGTTTCTGTACGTCGAACACTGCCGGATCGATCAGGAGGATAAGGCTATCGCTATCCAAGACAAGAGGGGAAAGACGCCTGTTCCGTGCGCGACGCTAACAACCCTCATGCTTGGTCCCGGGACGACGATTACCCATGCCGCCGTCCGGGCCCTGGCCGACAACGGCTGCCTCGTAGCCTGGACCGGCGAAGAGAGCATCCGCTTTTACGCCCAGGGGATGGGCGAGACGCGCAGCGCGGCGAACCTTCTTTTCCAGGCGCGACTCTGGGCCGACCCGGTGCAGCACCTGCAGGTGGTGCGCCGCCTGTACGAGATCCGCTTCGAAGAAGGTCTGCCCGGCGCCTTCAGCCTGCAACAGATCAGGGGCAGGGAAGGGCTGCGAGTACGTCGGGCGTACGAGGACGCCAGCCGGTCGACGGGGGTCGCCTGGGGAGGCCGGTCGTACACGAGGGGGGAGTGGACGAAGGCGAGCCCGGTCAACCGGGCCCTTTCGGCCGCCAACAGCTATCTTTACGGCGTATGCCACGCGGCGATCGTGTCGGCGGGCTTCTCACCGGCCCTGGGCTTCATTCATACCGGCAAGATGCTGTCATTCGTCTACGACGTTGCCGACCTGTACAAGACCGGCATAACGATCCCGGTGGCTTTCAAGGCGGCGAGCGAGGGGTCGCTTGGACTCGACAGGCGCGTGCGGTCGTTATGCCGCGACGCCTTTCGCGACACGCGGCTGCTGGGCCGGATCATCCCCGACATCCAGCGCGCGCTCGGCATGACCGGCAACCAGGGCGAGCAAGCCGACTCGTTTGACGGCCCCGACATGGATGTTGGCGACCTCTGGGATGAGCCCTCGGCAAGAGCCAGGGGCGGTGTCAATTATGGGGAGGAAGTCAAGGCGGACAGCGAGAGTCATGGCGGCTTTCCGTGAGCATGGTCGTGATGGTCCTGGAAAGGGTTCCGGCTTCGGTGCGGGGGGAGCTCACGCGCTGGCTGTTGGAGGTGCATGCGGGCGTTTTCGTCGGCAGCCCGTCGGCGCTCGTCCGAGACCGCCTGTGGGAGACGGTCATACACTCGGCCCGGCAGGGCGGCTGTCTCCTCCTCCACAACGACGACTCGGAACAGGGGTTTGCGATCAGGACCTGGGGTCCCACGCGACGCGCAATTGATGACTACGACGGCCTGAAACTGGTTCGGAGCGCCTGAGTTGAATCTTCGATAGGCCGGATTCTGAGAAGAATTCCAGTGTTGTCCCCACACGCGTGGGGGTGAACCGTATCTCCGTCCTGCCAGGGTTTCCCGAAAGTGAGTTGTCCCCACACGCGTGGGGGTGAACCGTCCTCTCCTCTACGCCTGGTAACCGGCTGGTCGT
The DNA here is from genome assembly GCA_964422735.1 of uncultured Dehalococcoidia bacterium. Taxonomy (GTDB): domain Bacteria; phylum Chloroflexota; class Dehalococcoidia; order DSTF01; family WHTK01; genus CAYRCD01. The sequence continues at coordinate 9,597 of CAYRCD010000059.1, forward strand.
TGTCCCCACACGCGTGGGGGTGAACCGATTTCATCCTGACTGAAGAACTCATCGGTGCCAGTTGTCCCCACACGCGTGGGGGTGAACCGTGGTGCGGTACATGCAGTGAGGTTCGGGCGAAAGTTGTCCCCACACGCGTGGGGGTGAACCGCAGGGCGGAGGGAGCTGAGCGCGAAGTACTGGGTTGTCCCCACACGCGTGGGGGTGAACCGTGCTGGTGGCCGCAGACCGAGGGCAATGGCTACGTTGTCCCCACACGCGTGGGGGTGAACCGTGATCTGCGCCTGCACCTGTAAGAGGTAGGAGGTTGTCCCCACACGCGTGGGGGTGAACCGTTAGAGAGCGCCTGCACGCTGCTCTGGAAAACGTTGTCCCCACACGCGTGGGGGTGAACCGCCACCCCGCCAGAGCTGCCGGCGCTTGCCCCGCGTTGTCCCCACACGCGTGGGGGTGAACCGAACGATGGCGCGTATGGGACGACCGGCCACGCCGTTGTCCCCACACGCGTGGGGGTGAACCGGTCTACCGGCAGCCGGGCTCGTGGTCCAAGAGCGTTGTCCCCACACGCGTGGGGGTGAACCGCGGACCTGGTCCTCCCCGACGGCGCTATCCCACGTTGTCCCCACACGCGTGGGGGTGAACCGTACGTCATCGACGTGGACTCCTCTCCGCGCCTCGTTGTCCCCACACGCGTGGGGGTGAACCGTTCCGCGGGCAACCCAGGCGACCCACCTGAGCGTTGTCCCCACACGCGTGGGGGTGAACCGGTAGACGTAACGTATAGACTTAGGAGGTAAGCAGTTGTCCCCACACGCGTGGGGGTGAACCGTGATGGCAGGACAACTATTCAAGCGAGAAGAGGTTGTCCCCACACGCGTGGGGGTGAACCGTCGACCACGGCCGTCGCCGCAAGCTCGCTCGCCGTTGTCCCCACACGCGTGGGGGTGAACCGATGTGATGTCGATCCAGGTGATAACGGTTACGAGTTGTCCCCACACGCGTGGGGGTGAACCGACCTTTCGCCATGAGCGGAAGCTCAACGGAACGTTGTCCCCACACGCGTGGGGGTGAACCGAACCGCCACCACGACCGCGACCACGCCCTCCTAGTTGTCCCCACACGCGTGGGGGTGAACCGTCCGTTAGTGGCCCGCGATTGACGATGCGGAGCGTTGTCCCCACACGCGTGGGGGTGAACCGTTATCGACCGTTTGGGCAAGCGCCTGCCCATGCGTTGTCCCCACACGCGTGGGGGTGAACCGGAAAACGCCGCCCCGAAAGAGCGGCGTCCCCTGGTTGTCCCCACACGCGTGGGGGTGAACCGATCTGGGCCTCGTCGCCGGCGAAGGCGTCCTGGGTTGTCCCCACGCGTGGGGGTGAACCGCCACCTTCAGTCGGCGGAATGAAAAGCGTCATGTTGTCCCCACACGCGTGGGGGTGAACCGCCTGTAATTTTGGCCTGAAACTCGGGCGTGCCGTTGTCCCCACACGCGTGGGGGTGAACCGGATAGGCTTGGGTTTAGGCGGACGGCGCTTGGCGTTGTCCCCACACGCGTGGGGGTGAACCGAGGGTAGGCCGGAGATGCTTGGCTCGGGCAAGGTTGTCCCCACACGCGTGGGGGTGAACCGCATCACCACCTTGTGGCAATTGGGCGCGTAGGAGTTGTCCCCACACGCGTGGGGGTGAACCGAACCCCGAGCTTGGCGGCGCCCAGAAGAGAAGCGTTGTCCCCACACGCGTGGGGGTGAACCGGCGGGAGCGCGGGCCCGGGGTCGCCAACCCGCGGAGAGTCGCTGGCAGACCCCTCTCCCTAACCCTCTCCCCGGCGGGGAGAGGGGAATGCCGACACCTCTGATGCCGAGAGGCGTTTGGCGCTGGGGGGCGGCGGCGTCGTCCGCGAGGATGGCGAGTGGCGGGTTCGGCGGGCGAATGCGCGGCCCCGAGCCGCGGAGTTCAGGCGGTAACGGGCGAGAGCGCGGGCCCGAGGCTAGAAAGCCTCGCCGACCGATTTCATGGACAGGCGTCTAGGCCTTCTTCTTGGTCTCGTCGTACCACAGCAGGGGCAGACTGTCCGTGGGTGCGGAGTTGACCACCCACTGCTGGTAGACGCCGGCGTTCCCCACCCAGGGCCAGGTGAGAGAGAGACCGCGGATCTTGTAGGAGAACGGGATCGTGTACAGGACCTTGGTCAGGTAGCGCTGGATGTCCTGCGCGGACTGGACGGCCTTGGTGTGGTCCGGCTCCCTCAGCAGTTTATCGATCAGGCCGTCAAGCTGAGTGTCGCGAGGCCCCGCCGGCTTGTCGATCTTCGACGGCGCGAAGGGTGAGCGGTCCTGGACCGAGTTGGAGTGGTAGTTGGTACGCAGGTTGTTCGCCACGCCCCCGTAGGTCGTGTTCACGAAGATCGAGATGCCATCGAAGGCCTGGTTGTAATTGATGTTCGCGACGTACTCGGCGGGGTAGGGGACCTCCTTGAACTGGAGCTTGATGCCGCCTTCGGCGAACATTCCGCCCAGCGCCTGCGAGAAACGGTTGTAATCGGTACCGTAGGGCGTGCCCGAGGGGCCGATGAAGCTGGTCTCGAGGCCGTTGGCGAAGCCGGCGGCGGCGACCAGCTTCTTGGCTTCGGCGATATTGAGCTTGAAGTTGGCGGCGTCAGGCCCGGCATCCTTGCCGAAGGGGTCGAGCCAGTAGTCGCCCCAGCCCTTGCCGATGAAGTTGTCGTAGACCAGAGAGAGGTCGATGCCTTCCTTCTTGAACGCTTCGCCGTTCGAGAACGTGGTGGCGAATGTTTCGCGGTCGATAAGCATCGACAGCGCCCTGCGCAGGCGGTCGTCCTTGAACGGGCTGAGCCAGCCGAAGAAGATGCCCGGAGCGGTCGGACCGTATTCACCCTGCAGCAGCAGAAGCTGCGACAGGTCTTTCTTCGTCGCGATGATGTCTTCCTGTCGCACGACGGCGCCCCAGATGTTCCCGGCGCGGAACTGGGCCATCTGCTGAGCATACTCGCTGACGATCGGGTTGCTCCAGCCGTCGAGGAAGGGCCGGTCCTTGATGTACCAGTTGGGGTTGCGCTTCCATTCAAAGCCAGCGGAGGGCTGGTACTTGTCCAGGTACCAGGCGCCCGTGCCGCGGATGTCCTTGCGCGGGTCGAAGCCGCCGTCGGACTCCTTGGGCATCACGAAGAAGCCGAGAGTGTCAGCCAGCTTCTCAAAGATAGTGGCCAGCGGGAAAGCCAACTTCAAAACGACGGTCTTCGAGTCCGGCGTCAGGAATTCTTTGACTGGCGCGGACGGACTCAGGTCGTTGAACCAATCGTTTCGGTAGACCGAAACGCTGTGCATCTTGTCGAAGCTGAACTTGACGTCCGATGAATCGAGGGCTCGGCTGCTCGTGGGAGGGCGCGCGTCCCACTTCGCGTTCTGGCGCAGCTTTATCGTGATCTGCTGGTTGTCCGGCGTCAGCTCATAGCTCTCGGCCAGGTCGCCGTCGATGATGCCCGCGGCCTGCTGGAGGAGACCGGGCTTCCACTTGAACAGACGGCTGTAGGCAAAGGCCGCCGCGACTCGGTCGATGTTCCCGGTAGCGCCGATATAGTCGAATCCGGAAACGTCGGTGGTGGTGTAACTCTGGTAAATGCCACCAGGCTTCGCCTGCACCGTCGTATCTTTGGGCTTGTCGACAATCGAGGCGCTGCCGGGTGTGCTCTCGCTCTTGGACCCGCCCCCGCCGCAGCCCACGAGTGTCAGGGCCGCGGCGCCAACCCCGGTTGTTGCCGCCAGGCCGATTACCTTTCGCCGGCTGATCCGGCTCCGGAGACCGACAATCGATTCGGTTCTCATGAGAAACGCTCCCTTCTCTTCGTACCCAGCCCAGGCCAGGCGCGCTCAATCGTCGGGCCGGCTGGGCGCATCCAGCAGGCCTGCCTGTCTGAGCGACTATTCCGTTAGCAGGAATTCTATATCGATTGTCAAGCCTTGGTAAGCGCCAGGAGCAAATCAGCGCCGCCTGGCGACGGACGCTTGACTCAGAACTCTTTGGCCTTAAACTGAGACGGCATTCCGGAAAAGTGGGATAGCTAGCGTTCCGGGCGCAAGAAGAGGAATCGCAGTTCATTCTGGCGGCACGCCGGCCGCAGGAAGTGAGCGCCCGGCTACACCTCGTTCACGCCGAGGCGTTCGCTAGTACACGACGGATTTGGTGGGCTCCTTTACCGCGGTCATGTACTAGAACCGTTCCGTCACCCAGAGCACTTTCCTCGCCGCCGGCGAGTGGAGTGAGACCGGCCCGGCAAACCCTCCCGCCGGGCCGGTCTTCGTTCAATCAGCTACATGGCCGTCCAGCGCGACCGCCCTGTATATTCCATACCAGCGATGAGGGCATTGCAATCAAGGCGCGCGCGGCTCGCGCTCTCTTGAACCTTGAGTGAAGCCGGGAGCCTTCAGGGCCCGCTTTCGGATGTCCGCGTCCTCGACCTCGCCGGGGAGGCCGGGGTGTTCGCGGGGCGGCTTCTGGCCGATCTCGGCGCCGACGTTATCCGGATCGAGGCGCCGGGCGGCGACTCGGTGCGGCGACGGCGGCCCTTCCTCGACGACGTCGAGGGCCCAGAGCGGAGCCTCTACCACCTGCACTTCAACGCCAACAAGCGCGGCGTCACTCTCGACGTCGGCACCGCCGCCGGCGCCGGCATTCTCCGCCGCCTGGCCGCGGCCTCGGACGCCCTGATCGAGACGGCTGCGCCCGGCGAAATGGACCGCCTGGGCCTTGGCTATGAGGACCTCCGCGCGGCCAACCCCGGCCTGCTCTACGCGGCTATTACTCCCTTCGGCCAGCAAGGCCCGCTGCGGGGATACAGAGGCAACGACCTGATCGGCGCCGCAACCAGCGGTGTGATGTACTTGAACGGCCAGCAGGAGGACCCTCCCAACCAGCCCGGTGCCGAACAGGCGTATCACATGGCTTCCCTGGTCGCCGCGTCAGGCATCCTGATCGCGCTTCACGGGCGCACCGGCGACGGCACCTGGAACGGCCGCCGGATCGACGTGTCGGCCCAGGAGGCGGCGTCGATGGCTACGCTGCAGACCGCCAACGCTAACTCGTACACGTGGTATAAGCGGGTCCCGGCCCGAAGGGGCATGACAACCTTCGGCGGGCGGCATCTATTTCAGTGCAAGGACGGCCTCTGGATCAGCTTCGTCGTCCTGCCATACCGGTGGGACGAGTTCGTCGGCTGGCTCGCCGACGAGGGCATCCAGTCGCCCGTGCTCGGCGAGGAGTGGCGCGACCAGGCGTACCGCATGCAGCATCCGGGGGCTTCGTCCACGGCGATCCAGGAGCTGGCCGACCGTTTTACCCGCCAGGAAATGTTTCATCAGGGCCAGAAGCGTTTGATCAGCGTCATGCCCGTGAACGACGTTAAGGACCTCCTCGAGGATGCCCAACTGCGCGACCGGGCCTTCTTCGCGAACTTCCGGCATGAGGAATCCGGCCGGGCGCTGACGGACACGGGACCGGCGGCGCGAATGAGCGCCACGCCCCTGCGGCTCTGGCGCGGCGCCCCGCGCCTGGGCGAGCACAACGATCAGGTGTATCAGGGACTGCTCGGCATGGGCGCCAGCGAGCTTGCCGCCCTCAGGGCGGGGGGCGTCATATGACCGGATCCGACCCGCTGAAGCCTCTCGAAGGAGTCCGCGTGGCCGATTTCTTCTGGCTC
>CAYRCD010000060.1:0-15270 GCA_964422735.1 uncultured Dehalococcoidia bacterium
GTCCTCCACCAGGAGGTGGAGGGGCTTGACCTGGCCCTGGATCAGTCCCTCGCGGCCTTCCTCCGGCAGCTCGGCGAGGCGCCGGAGGGTGCGGTAGAGGTGGTAGAGCAAGCGGTGCTCGTCATCCACCTCCTGCGCCCACACGGTGACCAGATAGCGCAGATCGACCCTCAAGGGCGGCCAGCGCAGGGTGGCGATACCGCCGCCGTTGCGGGTCACGCCCCAGCCCGTCTCGCGCAGGTCGCGGTTCTCGCTGAGGTCGAACAGGAAAAGGTTGACCGTGGGCTTCGTAAACCGCGCAACGTTGTCGCGGTCCGGGCGCTGGAAAACGATGTCGACATCGTTCGGGCTCAGGGGCACCTCCCGGATGAGAAGCTGGCGCAGGGACTCGTCGAGGTCAGCGAACATCGGTTAGCCACTCGATCCGTGGATTCTGTCGATACGTTGGATACGCTGCATGACCAAAATGTCACCCCACGCCTCTTCGAACGGTGGCAGGTCGTAGTTCGAGCGGGCTTCGTAGCGTCGAAGGTCCGTCCCCTGGACGTAGATGTAGCCGTCGATGCCATTCAGGCGAAGGTGAATCATCTTGGGCAGCGTGCTCTCATATGGTTTCTTGCCCTGCGCCCGCAGAGAGTCCTGGAGGTTTTGAGCGATGCGCCCGGGATTCGGGGCCGTGCTCACCAGCTCCCATGTCGAGTCGATGTCCTGGATTTGCGTCAGGATCGCGATGCCCGCTTGCTCGCGCGTGACATCCATGGAGATGTAGAGTCCTCCGGTCCCTTCCCAAGCGCCCGAGCGGCTGTGTGGGCCCGCGAAGTTCTCGGCGAACTTCTGCTGAAAGCGGGCCGTATCGGGGATTGCGTGCTCGAATAGGTCGACGCGATGCCGCAGGCCGTTCAGGAACGTCGCACCGAGTCCGGTTACCGCGCTCTCCCCGATCAGCGTGTCGCCGCCCTCGCCCGGGGCTCGCGAGCTCCAACCAAACTCTCGAAGAGCGCTTTCACGCTGGTCGTTGACCTCGGCCTGCATTCGCCCCTGCAGCTGGCCGATACTGGTGCGAAGGTCAACGATGTACTGGCGGACACGGACCTCGCCGCCGGCGGTTTCTGCTCGGTCGTGCTCCTCGACCCAGGCCTCAACGAGGTCCTTGGCGAGCGACAATGCGGCCCCGACGGGACCCGAAACCTCGCCGACCCTATCGATCGCCTGATCGAGGAGGAACTTGCCTACCGTCTTGAAAGTTGTGCTCAGGTAGCTGGTCTCCTGCTCCTGGTCAGCCGCCAACTCCATCGTGGACTCGAAATTCTGGAGGCCGTCGCGATAGTTGCTCCAGTAGAGGCCGATTGCGTCTCGTAAGCGCCCAAGCTGAAAGTCGATGAATTGTTGAGGCGTCGAGCCCTGACCGATCTCGGCCCGTTCGACCTCGATCGTTTCTTCGGCCACCTCTTCGGGCGTGAAGGTGACTTCCGTAGCGTGGGCGCGCCGGCGGCGCTGGCGCTGGATTGCCCCCGCCGGTACGCTGCCGGCTTGCTGCTGGGCCACGTGGGCGGCCTCGTGGGCAAGGGTTTCGCGTCCCGCGGGAGATGCGCTGTCGAATGCTCCCCTCGCGAAAAAGATGTCGCGTCCGCGCGTGAACGCGACCGCGTCGAGCCGGTCTGCGAGCGCCGCCGCGCGCTCATCGGTGTGTAAGCGCACGCCATCGACGGCGCCGCCGCCCGAGGGTGCGATCTCTGCGCGGAGGTCCCGTGGCAGAGGCTCTCCCGGTCCGGCGCCCTCGAGTTCCTGCAGCACGTCCCGGCCCGGTTCGACGGACTCGGCTTCGGCGTCCGCCTCCGTACGACCCCTGGCCTCCGCGCTACCTCGGGCAAACAGCCTGCCTACCGCGGCGTTGCCCAGGGAACGCTGCAAGGCGGCGAGATTGGCATCGGCCTCGCCGCGAGCGGCGACGGCGTCTTGTGCCGGTTCCGCCCGCAGGCGCGCCGGCTTCTTCAACCGCTCGTCTTCCGGTTCATTTCTCCTCATCGACGCCGTCCGTTTCCATGAAGCCCAGCCTGAGCCGCGTCTTGGCTAGCTCCAGATCCTTCTTTGGCAGACCATTCATTTCGGACCCTGTTTCGTCTTGCGTGTTTTGGTGGATCGCCCGCTTCGGGAGTCCGCCGCGGCGCGCTGCAGAGCGGGGAGGACGCGCGGATCGCCGAATTCCGACAGAGCGGTGAGCGCGTCGCGGCGGATTATTTCCTCGCTGTCGGTGGCGGCTTCCAGCAAAGAACCCACGACGTCGACGACCTGGCCATCGACCTCTTGACCCGAGAACCCGGCGAACGCCGGGAGCACGGCCACGGCTTCGAGGCGGTTGGAGGGGAAGGGCGAGGAGAGCGCGTCACGCACGCGCGTGAACCCGGACGGCTCGCCCAGGAGCGCCAGGGCCCTGGCGGCCCTTAGCGGCGCGTCGGCGAAGAACTCGCCTGAAAGCTCTTCTCGCAAGACGCCCAGGGCGAGCTTTCCCCGGCCCAGGCGGGCCAGAGCCAGTGCGGCCTCGACGCGCACGCGGGCGCTCTCGTCTTTTAGAGCGCTTCGCAGCGCCGTCGTGGCAGCGCGACTGTTGCGTCGGCCGAGAATAAAGGCCGCTTCTGCGCGGGCTGCCATGTTCGATGAGGAGAGCGCAGCCACGAGACCTGATGTATCGGTGCTGAACCCCAGGGTCTGCAGACGTTCCTGGGAGGAACGCACGCGCGCCTCATCGCGCGCCTCTGGCTGCATCACGGCGATCAACCCCACTTTTCCTTCGTGGCCCGGTCGCTGATCTCGTCGGCGCGCTTCTGGTAAGCCTCCTTGCCTTCCGCGTAGGCCCGATCCTCGCCCGCCCCCCCGGCCTTGTCGTAGTAAGCCCAGCCGTCGGCCTCGACGTTCGAGCGCACCGTTTCTAGCAGCTTCACAACCTCGAACGAGGTCTTGATTCTTCCAACGACGCTGTCCTCAGCCGTGACCGTCTGATTTGTGAGCCAGCTCTGCGCGGTGGGTATATAGAGCTTGGTCCGGCCGATGTCGTCGCTGGCGTGGAACCTCTCGTGGCGCTCGGTGAGGTCCTTGGCCCAATACTTCTTGCGGGGGGCGCGGCCGCTCGCGCTCGGCGTCAGGTCGGCAACGATCTTATCCCAGGACTCTTTCTTGACCTCCGCATCTTCCGGCCCGGAGACGTCCTTGTTTCCGGTTGATTGAATGTCCCAGTGGATGTCGAGAAAGACGCGGGCGCTGACCTTCACGCGCCCATCGGCCTTCTTCCAGGCGGCGCTGTCGACCTGGTATTCCACGTGCTCTTGACCGAAGCTCGTTGCTTTGAGAGTTATGCTGCCCTTTTTCAGGCTCGAGCCCATGCTCAGCTCGCCTCGGACGGCATCGGTCTTCGTGTCGGCCAGGCGCGCACCGCGGCTGATGCCGGCGGTGATCGTGAGGTCGGCCTGGACCGGCAGTCGTCGGGGTTCGCGCCCAACACCGGTTGAGCTGGAAGACAGCCGCGAGGATCGCGCCCCGTCCGTACCGTTAGAGTCCTCCTTGACCAGCACTTCGCCCCGGATCGGCTCGAGAGCGGCCTCACCCTCAGCGGCCGCTTCCGGGGTCGCGGGCTGGACCCCTCCTTCTTCGGTCTCTTCGTCGCCGTCGGGATGGTGGCCCAAGGCCGCGTTTTCTGGACGCGCTTCATCCGGACGGGGGCCGAAGGCCGGTGCAACGGTCCTGTTTGGGGGGATGCCCGGCCCGGTCGTACCGGGTTCGCTGCCGGACGACTGAATGGAGCGGGCAGATTGAGTTAGCGGCGGCGTCGGGCTCATGCGCACGAAACTTCCGCCGGGACCCGTAGCCGACGCAATGGCGGGGTAGGGTAGCGGAATCGCTCCCGCGGCCGGGCTTTGAGCCACGGATGGCGCCACCAGCTCGATCAGCTCGATCGCTCCGGGTGCGGTTCGGGCGGGATTGATTGGCAAGCTCTCTCCTGGCAGAAGATCGCTCGTGGAAGCCCGAACGGCGGCTCCGCCCGCGGGGGCTGTCGCTCCGGACGTGCTGGCCGGGAGGAGGCCTGGAGCGGGCCGAGGCGCCTGACCTGGCACGCTGGCCAGGTGGGCTGTCGCCGCGTCGAGCGGCGCCATCAGCTGGGCCTGCGCGAGGGCCTGCTGCGGGTCCCCGTGCGCGATCAGCGCGATGCCGAAGGCTATGCGCCCGAATGGCCCGAGGTCGTGCAGCTGCCGCAGCTCGGTGACAATCGGCGACTGGCCTCGCAGCTCAGCCTCGTTCGCCGGCCGGCCGGCAAGAGGACGGCCGAGCTGCGGACCCCCGCCGGGGCTCACGCCGGCCGCGAGTCGCGCATTGGTGTCGCGGATGTCTGCCGCGAAGGCCGCGGCCTCCTGCTCACGGCGCTGTCGCTCTCTCGCCCGTTGCGCGAGCATCGGCCGCAGGCGTTCCCCCATGCGTTCGACGAGGTGGAGCAGTGCCCGCCGGCGGTCTTCGGGCATGCGGGTGAACCCTCCGGAACGGACCATCTCGACGATCTGGTCCAGCATCGTGCTCAGTTGCTCGAAGGCGAGGCTTTCCGGGTGGACGTCGCCGTAGAACTGGAGGCCGAAGCGGACGGCACTCTCCATTTCCGGCGTGGGATTCGTGAGATCCGCCTGTCTCTGGATAGTCAGGTCCGCCCGAGGTGGCACGGCGCGCCTGCCGCCCCGGACCAAGGGGGATCGCCCGCCGGGAGTGCGTACCGTTGCGGTTGAGTTGTCCGCCGCCTGCGCCGCTGCCCGTTCGTGTTCGTCAGACGGGTCGCTGAGGGACATGCCGGACGCCGTCGGGCGTCCCGCCACGGGACCCTCATCCTGCTGGACGACGTGCGCGAGCTCGTGCGCGACGACCCGGCGACCTTCTTCGGAGCGCGGGTCGTACGCGCCCTCGCGGAAATAGATGTCCTTGTCCGACGTGAAAGCGACGGCAGCCAGGTCCCGGGCGAGCCGGTCGGCGTCCTCCCCGTCGTGGACCCGCACATCGGCGAAGTCGTAGCCCAGAGCTCCTTCCATCTCGCCGCGCAGCGCAGGCTCGAGGCGCTCGCCGCCCGCGCGCGTGCGCTGCAGTCGAGCCGCGAGCAGAGGGTCGGATGACTCCGCTGCGGGCCCGGCAGAGGAATCGGCGAGCCTCTGGGCGGGGGCGTAACCGCCGGCGGTCTCGGGGTTGCCGCCCGTGCCTTCCGTAGCGTAGACGCCGCGTCGCGGCATGGCCGCGCCATACAGGCCGCGCTGCTGGGCGTCCAGGGCCTCGACTATCTGCTCGACCGAGTCTAGTCGCAGGAGTCCTTCGAGGAAGATCTGTACGCTGTGGAGGCCGACCTGGTCGGCGTCGGCGCTGAACATGGATGGCTGGCGCGTGCCAATTACATCCACGGCCTGGGGTCCACCGACCTCGCTTCGGATCTCGTCCAGGTAGGCCATCGACGTACATGCGCTTATGAACAGGACACGATACTGTTCACGGTCGAAGTGGCCGCTGCCGACCATCTCCTGGAGGTCGTTGTGCTCATCGACGGCGACGCCGTGATGGCGCGCTTCGTCGACGCGCGTGCGCCGCCCGGCGGCCTGCATCGCCGCGTCTATGCCGATGCGGAAGTTTTCGGTTGGGTCCCTCTTGCCATCGAAATCGGGGCCGCTCCCGTAGCGGGCATGGCCGCTGTATATCGCGATCTCAGACTCGGCGATTCCCCGCGCGAATTCGGCCGCGGCGCCCTGGCCGGGCGTGATCAGGTTCAGCCAGATCGAGATTGCGCGCGTTTCCTGTTGGCCGTCGCGGTTCGTGAACGTGAAGGACCGCCGCTGGCTCCAGTATTCGTTGGGACCCATACCCAGCAGTTGGTGCTCGAAATGCTGCGCGCGCAGCCATTCGCGGAAGTGCTCGGCCATCGCCTCGTGGGCGGGGACGCCTGTATCGCGCCAGCGGCGTCCTGCGCGCTCCTGGACGTGCTGCTCGTGATGACCGATACCGACCGCGATGGTGAGGCGGTTGTCCGCAAACAGGCGTTCGTAGTCGACGTAATGCTCGCGGCGTTGTCCGGGAGGGGGCGCCAGGCGGTCGAGCGCCCGCAGGGCTACCGCATCCATCGTCGAGCTGTCTTCGCCGGGCACGTGGCGCTGGCGGAACTGGTGGATGGCTTCGGTCGTCTCGCTGCCGAAGCTGCTGTCGACGCGGAAAAGCGGCAGATCAAAGCCGAGGTCGACCAGGGCGTGCTGGACCCGGGACACGGTGGGGCCGTTGTGGGCGCTGCCCAGGGCCGCGATGCGCCCTTCGGCGATCGCGCGCAGCGTACGGTCGCCGACGAAGCGGGCGTTGGAGAGGGCGACGGTCTCGGCGGGCCTCGCCGTCGTTGTTGCGGCACCGCCTTCCTGGCGCTGGACTGCGCTCGCGGGCGCGCCGGCTGGCCGAGCCAGCGGCCTTCCGGCCGCCGCGGCTTTCCCCGCCGCCTCGGCTTCTTGCTCCGCGGGTTCCTCGGGCCGGCTGACCCGGCCGGGTTCATGGGAGGGCCGTTCGGCGTTCTGAGCCACGTGCGTCAGCTCATGGGCGAGCGTCTCTCTGCCCGCGGTGGTCTCGATCTCGAAGACGCCGTGGCGGAAGTAGATGTGGTCGCCGAGTGTGAAGGCCCTCGCGCCCAGATCCCTCGCGGCGGCGTTCGCGGTCGCGTCGTCGTGAATGCGGACCTCTTTGAAGTCGGCGTCGAGGTCGATTTCGAGCCGCGCCGTCGCGCGGTTCTCGAGCGGACGGCCGTGAGAGAGCCGTAGGGACTCGTTTTCGGCGGTGCCCGTCTCGACTGCCGGGTTTCCTACCTCTGCCTGGCGCTGGACACCGGCTGCCGCCGACCCGGAGGGCGCCGTGGCCGGTGTGGTTTCGGATGTCCCGGCAGCGCCTTGCTCGCGACGGCGCTGTTCTTCGTTCTGATCGGGCTGGCCGACGATCAGGCCCGGCGTCGCGGCGAGGGGGAAGTTGTAGTCGGCGATGCCGTCCAGTTCGGCAATGACCCGGTCATTGATGACGTCGAGTCGGCGCAGGAATTCGCCCATCTCCTGGGGCGACCTGAACGCATCGGCGACAGTCGTTTCTTTGGCGGCGATGCGACGTGCCTGCTCGATATCGCGCGCTGCCTGAGGGTCAACGCGTGCCCGCACCTCTCCTGGGGCCCGCACCTCCGAGGGATTTATCCCATAGCGCTCGGCGGCCATGTTGGTGCGGTCGAAGTACTTGCAGCAGTCCTTCAAGCCGGTCGCGCGCTCGGCCAGCCGCATCGCCTCGACCATGTGACTCTTGAACAGGACCGAGTCGTTCATCGCCGACCCGTAGGCTTCGGCGAACTCGAGGGCCGTGCCCGCCACCAGGCCCTCGCGCATGGTCACGTGGTACTTGACGGCGCCGGGCTCGTAGTAGGCGGGAGGATTTTCGATATTTTTTTCGATCGTGAGCTCGGCCATGCGGCGGGCGGTCGCTTCACTGGGATTTGCCTTGTTCTCGCGGTGCAGACGCTGAAGCTCAGCGTCGATTTCTCCCGGCGCTCGCGCCCTCGTGCCGGCCCGGCGTGCCTCGACGCGCCTCTGGACTTCTGCTTCGCTTACTCCCCATTCCTCCGCGCGGGCGAGCAGCTCTCGGCGCACACGCGGGTTGTGCTCGGCCTCTACCGCAAGCTTCTCCAAGGCCCGCAGACGGACCTGGGAGACGGCGGCGCGCGTCGGCGCGGCGGCGTGAGCGCGAGTCGGGTCAGTGAGGAAGTCGGACTTCAGGACTACCTTGAGGCGCTCCCAAGGCATGCCGCCGAATTCGCGTTCAAGCTCGGCCATGGCGGCGCGGATGTTGGCCTCGGCGTTCGCCCCCATGAAGTCGACGTCCATGTCGCTGGTGGTCGTCGCTGAGCCGGTGCGCTTGGCGTCGTAGTTCTGCTTCAGGCGGTCGCCGATCTCCTGGCGCATCTTTTCCGCCTGCATGGCTTCGGTCGAGTCCCTGCCAATCCTCTCGATGTATTTGTCCCAACCGCCGGCGCGCTCGACGGCCTCGGCCCAGGTGGGGCGCCCCGCGGGCTCGACGGACCTGATCGACTCCGGGATCTCCGTGGGCGCCGCTTTGCCGCTCTTGCCCGGCCGGCCGTACTCGTCCACCGTCACCGCTTTCCGCCGCTCCATCACTTCGCCGCGCGCCATCTCGCCGAGCGACAGGACCTTGATCACGGCGGAGAAGAAGGATTCGAGCTTTCCCCAGATCGAGGGATCGCGGAACTCGCCGGTCTCGGGATCGACCTCCGTGCCGAACATCACGCCCATTTCGTGAATGGGCAGGAGGGTGTCGAGCACGCCCCGGATCGCGCCCTCGCCGCCGGCGCGCATGGCGTGGGCCGCGGAGGTCCAGGCGCCCTCTTCGGGGTGTTCGTCGATCCACTTGCTGGCGGCTTCATATCCGGGCTGGCCGCCGCCGAAGGTCAAGATGCCGAAGATCTTCTGACCCAGGTTGACCCCGATCGCGGCCAGCGAAGGCCCGATGCCCTTCTTCGCGCCCTCCGCCGACGCCTCGAACAGCGATTCGTCGACCAGGCCCATCGAGAGAAGCTCGAGCGCCTTCCAGAGGACAGGAGCGAACACTTCTGTGCCGAAGCCGTAGGCGCCCTTGTACTCCTCCCAGCGTTGCTGCTGACTCTCGAGATCGCCTTCGGCCATCTCGATGAAGGTCTTGGCCAGGTCGAGGTCGCCGTTGCGGATGGCGCCCTCGGCGCTCCCCAACAGGTTGGCTCCCGAATGCCACCAGTCGGGATCCGGCGCCGGCCTCGTGGCGACAAAGGCAGAAAACTGGCCAATCAGGCTCTGGGTTTGCCGTTGCTCCAACAAACCGGCGTCCATCGCGGCGCGTGCCAGCTCGATCCTGTGCTGGAGAAACTCGGTCTGCGTCGCGACAACCTGTTCGGGTGTTGCGCCCACGGGGATGCTGCGGACGTAGGTCGGTACGCGGGCGCGCAGCTCAGATCGCTGCCGCACCTCGGCCTGGGCGTCGACGCTGGCGACGTGAAGCGCCGCCTGCATCTTGTCGGCGATCAGGATCACGTCCGTGCCGCGCAGCCGCTCGTCGCGCAGGTCGTTCAGGGGCAGCGGCGACGTGAACTCGACCCGATTGCGCGGCACCCGGCGACGGAGCGCTTCCGGATATTGCGCCTCGAGGTGCTCTTTGGCTTCGCGAATGGTCTGATCAATTAGCATGCGCTCCAGAGCGGACAAGGGGTCCGGTGGCTCCCGCACTACCGACCAGTCATAGCGTCGAACGCGGACGCCGCCCGCCACTTCATCGAAGCTCAGCGCCACCTGCAGCTCGATCGCAAATCCGGCGCCGGGCGCCGGGCGGTTACCCCCCGCTGCCGAAGCGCCCGGGCGCTCGGCCTGAAGCTGCAGGCGCGGGCCGCGCGACCTCTGGCCGGCGACGTGGGACAGCTCATGCCCCAGCGTGTGTATTCGCGCTTCGCGATGACCTTCGCGGGCGGCGCGTCCGAGATACACGTCACGGCCCAGGGTGAACGCCCGCGCGCCCAGGCTGCCCGTTAGTGACTCCGCGGCCGGGTCCGTGTGCAGGCGGACGTCCGCGAAGCTCTCGCCCAGGTGGCGTTCGAACGGCGCCCGCTCTTCGGGGTCGATTGGTTCGCCGGAGCTCCCTGCCATCGCGAGGCCCGCGCGCACCGCGGGGGGCTCGGCCAGGGGCTGCTCGGTCTCGGCCTGCTGCCGTCCCTCGGCGATCAGCCTGCCGACGTGGGCGTTTCCGTGGGTGCTTTGAAGTCCCAGCATGAGCCGGCCGCGACGCGGCTGGTTGGCGGCAGCGGAGAGGGATGGCGCGACCGACGAGCGAAGCGCGGCTTCGGGGGTGACGCCCGGCGCGGCCAGGACGGCGCCGGCCGGGGCGGAGGCGTCTCGGGCCTTTGCCTGGCTTTCCTCGGTCTCGGTCGCGGCGTGGTCTTTGGTCAGCATCCGGAGGCGTCCTCGTCCAGAGGGGCGGGCGTATCCGGCCGGTCGATGAGCAGTTTGCCCATCTTCTGGTGCTCGCGCCGGACCGCGGCCTGGAAGTGGCGCATGGCCACCGGCGAGTCCTCGGACGCGGCAAGAAACGCCGCCGTGACCACGGCGTTGCGGATGTTTCCGCCCGACAGGCGGTAGCGGCGGGCGAGGAGCGCGAGGTCGACGTCGCCGGCGAGAGGCGTCCGCAGCGGTATGGTCCGGCGCCAAATCTCGAGCCGCGCCGCGGTTTCGGGGAAGGGGAAATCGACGGCGACGTGGAGGCGGCGGACGAAGGCCTCGTCCATGTTCTGGCGCAGGTTGCTGGCCAGGACGACGATGCCGTCGTAGTCCTCCATGCGTTGGAGGAGGTAGCTGACCTCGAGGTTGGCATAGCGGTCGTGGGAATCGCGTACCTCGGAACGCCGCCCGAAGAGCGCGTCGGCCTCGTCGAAGAAGAGGATGGCGCCGCTGGCCGAGGCATCACTGAAGATCTGGGCCAGGTTCTTTTCGGTTTCGCCGATGTACTTGCTGACCACGGCGGAGAGGTCGACTCGGTAGAGCGGCAGTCTCAGCTCGGTGGCGATTACCTCGGCCGCCATCGTCTTGCCCGTGCCCGATGGGCCGCAGAAGAGCACGCTCAGGCTACGCGACGGGGCGTGGCGGGCGTCGAATCCCCAGTCGCCGAACAGGACCGCGTGATGACGCACCCGGTCAACCACTTCCCGCAGGGCCAGTCCGACCTCCTGCGGCAGGACGATGTCGTCCCACCCGAAGCGCGGGACGATCTCCTGACCGAGCCGCCCGAGGTCGGTGGTCGAAAGCGCGCGGGCGGAGTCAAGGAGGTCCGCGGGACCGGAAGCCAGGTCTCCGGAAAGGCCAGCGTG
Source organism: uncultured Dehalococcoidia bacterium (assembly GCA_964422735.1). Taxonomy (GTDB): domain Bacteria; phylum Chloroflexota; class Dehalococcoidia; order DSTF01; family WHTK01; genus CAYRCD01. The sequence goes on from CAYRCD010000060.1 coordinate 10,922, forward strand.
GTCAACGGCCGCGGCGATGCGTCCGCCGTTCAGTCGATATGTCGTCGCCAGTAACGACGCCTGGTCCGGAGGAAGATCGATTCCGCCGCGCTTCGCCTCCTGCAGCCAGATATGGGCGCGCTCCACGGCGCCCGCGGGCGGAATGCGGAGCACGCGTACCCGCCTCTGTCCCAGGTTCGGCGGGAGCCTGCGCGCGTTGCCGATGGTGAGGAAAACGGGAACCTCGGCGGAGTCGAGCGCGGCGCCGAGAGCGGCGGAAGCGCGGGTGGTCTGGTCCGCGTCGGGGTCGAAGAGCTGGTCCGCGTCGCTGAAACACAGGGCGGCGTCCTGAAAGACGGCCTCTCGGACCGCCCGCACGACATGTTCGGCCGCACTTGCCCACGGGCAGGTCAGAAGGGGGAAGCCGGCTCGCGCGGCGATGTACCGCGCGGCCAGGCGGCGGCCGCCGCCAACCTCGCCGATCACGACCATGGCCTGCGTCGCGCCGCCGGACTCAAAGCCTGCCGCCGCGGCAGCCACTCCCGCCATCCCCTCGCGCGATAGCACGAGTCTCGGCGAAAACTCGTGTACGCGGGCGCCGGCCTGGCCGACCTGCTCATCGAGGGAGTCGTCTCCCAGGAGGAAGGCGGCGACGCGGTCGTCGGCCAGGAGCGACCGCCCCGCGAGCGGGACGTCTTCTCCGCCGCCCAGCCGCACCAGGCCCGCGGCGCGTAAGGGAGCGGAAGCGCTGAACCGGGAGCGGGCGGCCGGCGTATCGGCGAAGTCGACGCGGAAGAGGTCCAGGGCCAAGCCGGGACTCGGCTGAGGCCGCGTCAGGTCGTCGTGGAGGTAGGCGTAGAGGCGGCCGTAGCGTCGGTCGAAGTGCGGCGCAACGGTGAGCAGCAGGCAGGCCAGATCGAAGTTGCTGAGTCCGCATGCCCTGCGGACCCCCTCCAGCCGCCCGCCGGCAGGAAAGTCAGCCGCGAGATCTCGGCCGGGAGCCGAGTTGCCCAGGGGCGGCAGGCCGATAAGCTCATCGACCTCGTGGTCGGAGATGAACAGGCCACGGAATTCGCCGCCGTCGCGCACGCGCGCCCGCTGGGCATCGACGGCCATCGCGAGGACGGCGTCGAGCCAGGCCAGCTGGCCCGCGAGGCCCTCGGCCCAGTTGAGTGTCTCAGGTTCCCGCAGCGTTGCTGCCGTCAGCGGCCGCCTCCTCCTCCAGCGATGGCCAGAGCGTAGGCGGTCCTCATTGATCCGGGATTGGATGCCCGTTGATTTCAGATTGATCCGTGGCGCCGGGTTGCGGCACCCGACAAGCTCCGTGGCGGTGCGGGCCCCGGCGTGGCTCCCGCTGTCGCGAGTTGTTACACTCGACGCCTGTTATGGCTGTAGCGCTGGCTGTGTGGAGGCGTCTGGCCGGCAACTCCTATAGCGCGATGCTCGCGGGCTTCATCGCCGCGGCCGCTCTCCTTCTCTATCTAAACGGGGCCTTCTTCAGCAGCTACAGCGCGCTCCACATCGACCTCTCGATCAACCTGACGGCCGCGCACGCCCTGCGCGACGGCGGCAATCCCTACGGTGAGACAACCCTCCTCGATCGGGCAAAGGCGCTCGGGAGCCCGACCGACCTCGTGTACGGCGACCTGTTCACGTCGTATATCCAGCCGCCGACTTCAGCCCTGTCGCTGGTCCCACTCTCGTTCCTACCCTGGCGTGAAGCGACGCGCGCTTATCTGGTGCTGAACAACCTCATCCTCTTTGTGGCCGTGGCCCTGACGTTGGTAATAGTGCGACCGGACATGCCCAGGCTTTGGGCCGTCGCAGCTGCAACGGTGCTAGTGATGGGCTTCAGCCAGATCTACGGATCGTTCGCTCTCGGCCAGGTGGACGCGACGATCTGCCTGCTGCTCGTCGTGGGCCTGTGGGGAATAAAGAACGCGCGGCCCGCGGTTACAGGCAGCGCCATTGCCGTCGCGGCGGCCATTAAGCTCATCCCCGGCACTCTCATTCTCTACTTCCTCTGGAAGCGGAAGTACGATTACGCGATCTGGACCGCCGGCGTGGGCGCGGCGATCTTTCTGGTCTCGCTGCCCCTGGCCGGTATCGACACCTACCGCACCTATTTCGGCGAGACCGTCCCGGGTTTGCTCAAAGGCAGCACCCACTACGCGAACATCTCCATCGCGGGCGCGGTTTCGCGTGCCTTCATCGACGGCCCGGTTGGCGGCCGGCCGCCGATAGCGTCGCTGGCGGAGCTGCCGGCCAACGCCGGGGCGCGGGCCGTGTCCATCGCTCTTTCGGCCGGAGTGATCGCGGCCGTGGCGATGGTGATGGGCCGGGGCGCGCCGTCACGCGGCCAACGCTCCCCCGAACTCGCTTACGTCGTCGAGTACTACCTGGCGGTGGCCGTCGCGCTTCTCATAAGCAGCGTAACCTGGGAGTTTTACCTGACCTGGCTGCTGCCCCTGTTCATCGCCGCTTTCCTGGCGCCGGATCGCGTCTTGCCCGGCGACCGTGCCGCCCGCTGGGCCGGTCTCGCCGTTCTGGCCGCCGCCTATCTCCTCCTCAACTATCCCGGCGACCTGTATCTCTTCGACGTCAACTCTGTCTTCTATCACCCGGAATGGGTCCCCGGCATCTGGGTCGAAGCCCGCGTCCACCTCTACCACACGATCATTGACGGAAAGCCGGCTTTTCGAATCAGCACGTGGGACGAAGTGCCGGTCCTCCGTTTGACGGCACTTGCCTGCTTGACCTTGGCGCTTGCCGCGCTGGTCCGGGAGTCCCGGTTGCCGGGAAAGGCTGCGCAACGCCAGGGCCTGGCTTCCACCGACACGGGCGCCGCGAGGTAAGGGCGCTTTAGTACGCCGCCGCGACTTCCAGGGCGATGATGGAATGCGGGACTAGGACCAGCGGTCCCACCTCAGGATCTCGGCCGTCGGCGACCTCGTCACGGGTCCAAAGCGCCCCATTGGATAGCCGACCGGAATGAGGCAGAAAGGTTCCAGGTCGTCCGGAATCTGAAGCAGCGCCTTGAACGCGGCCCGGTCGGACAGCGGCAGTGTCGTCGGGACGGCTCCAAGGCCGAGGGCGCGCGCCGCGAGAAGCAGATTCTGGACCGCGGGCCAGATCGACCCGCCCGCTGATGTCCCGGCCACAAACGTATTCGGTCGAGGCGTGGCGAACTGAAGGCAGGCGACGATCAGCGCCGGTATGTCCTGCATGTGCCGGTACTGCCACATGAAGGCATCGCGGCGGCGCGCCGCGACCGCGTCGGCCTGGGCTGGCTGACCCCCGGGAGGTCCGTAAGAGCGATCGATGGCGGCCCGGTTCATGTCCGCGATGCGCCTCTTCAACTCCGGGTCACGCACGACGATCCAGCGGCCGTTCTGAGCGTTGGACGCCGTGGGCGCCTGGCTTGCCGCGTCGATGAGCCGGACGAGGAGCTCTTCGGGAACCGCGTCGGGCTTGATCCGGCGCATCGCGCGGCTGTGGTAAATGACCTCGAATATCCCCATCTCGTCTGTCATATCAGCTCCTCATTCCCGCGAGTCCGCCCTGTTCTGCCCGACCAGAGACAGCGGCTCTCGAGCGTGAAGCCGTTGGCCCGAGCCAATGGTAGCGGCTATAGTTCGTACCGTCCCGTGGAAGCGCGGCCTCACGGTCGGTCTAGGCGGCAAGGAGCGAGCGAGGATGAAGAGACTCGAAGGGCGGGTGGCCCTGATTACCGGCGGCACGAGCGGCATAGGCGAGGCCACCGTCGAGCTCTTCGTCGAGGAGGGCGCGCGGGTCGTGCTGACCGGCCGTGGCGAGGAGCAGGGCCGGGCCATCGAGGAGCGTGTCGGCGACAAGGCTCGCTACTTCAAGGCCGACGTCACCTCTGAGGAGGAGATCAAAGACTCCGTCGCGTTCACGTCGTCGACGTTCGGCCGTTTGGACATCCTCTTCAATAACGCCGGAGCGCCTTCCGGGGGCACGCTGGAAACGGTAACTCAAGAGCAGTTCGACCATGCTATGCGGCTCCTGGTTGGCGGCGTCGTCTTTGGGATCAAGTACGCCGCGCCGGTCATGAAGTCACAGGAGTTCGGCCGGATCATCAACACTTCGAGCGTAGCGGCTCTGCGGACCAACCTCGGCGACTACCTTTACAGCGGCGCCAAAGCGGCGGTCACCCAGATCACGAAGGTCGCGGGGTTGGAGCTGGGCCCGTTCGGGATTACCGTTAACGCGATCTCGCCCGGTGCGATAGCGACCTCGATCTTCTATGGCGGGTCGGCGGCCGCTCGGCGGCTGGAACCGGCTCACAACGAGCGCAAGATGCGGAAGCTGGTGGGAAACCTGGCCAAGGCGAATCCAATGCACCGCTC
>CAYRCD010000061.1:0-2407 GCA_964422735.1 uncultured Dehalococcoidia bacterium
GATGAGGACACCGACAACGTCTCAGCAACCTCATTCTTCAGCACCCTGCTAGGGGTCGTACGGGTGATTGGTTGCTCACCCGCCAAGGGAAGGCCTTCGTAGACACGGTCAGTCGGCTTCCTGTTGACTATGCGAAGCCGTTCGTAGGGTTCTTCCGACAACCCGATCCAATCGAGGATTTCGCCGACTTCTGCTTTGACTGGATGGTCAACCGGGAGTTTGCCAACTCGTGGCCCGCGGCGCTCCGGGAGTTCTTCCGAGACTGGCTGCCCTACTAAGTTGAGATGGCTCCCTTGAGAATGGTCCTCCTTCCACTTCTCCTCCTGGCCCTGCTCCCCCTCGCCTGCGGCAGCGGGAACCGCAGCGTCGCCGCCAACAACGGCGGCACCATGCCCACGCTACCCGGACCGAGCGCAACGGCCACGCCGATCCCCGAGCCGACGGCGACGCCTGGGGCCAACATGGGACCGCTTCATCAAGATGTCCGCGTCGAAGGTGGCGCTCTCCCGCCGGAGGTCCAGCGGATGCCGACCTTCCTGCCGCTGCCATCAGGCCTCTCGGTGATCTATTACACCGACGTGGACGCATTTCGCGGGCTTTGCAGCGGTAGCGCCGGCTGCTATGAAAGCCGTCAGCGACAGATCAAGCACCTTGCGCCCGAAGTTTACTCTTCGGTCACCCTTCGTAAGGCACCCACCTTCGCCTGGGGAATGGCCCACGAAATGTGCCACGCGTATCAGCACGAGCAGGTTCTCGAATCCGGTTGGGCGAATCCGAACGACATCCGGCACTGGCTGGACATGCCCCAGGGTCTCGCGTTTCAGGCTGTCGCCGACCCCATATTCAACGACCTTCAAGCGCGCGGAATCCGAAGTGCCGGCGACCGCTTGGAGGATTTTGCCAACGTCTGCGCCTTGTGGTTCATTGATAACCGCACTGCCAGGAGCATTCCCACTGTTCGTGAATTTGGGGATGAATGGCTCCCATGAATGCCCGCGTCCTTCCACTCCTGCTTTTGACCCTGCTCCCCCTCGCCTGCAGCGGCGGCCAAGCCACAACCGGCTCCGTCCCAGCCAGCCCCTCGGCGACGCCGCTTCCTCCAACCACGACGCCGATCCTGCCCGACCGCTTCTTCCTGGTCGGCGAGACCTCGCCGGCGCTGCAGGTACTCGCCGGCACAACGCCGAAGGGCGACATCTACGTCGTCACAACAAATGGGTACGTACCGGCGCCAGGCGGTCAGCCCTGCGCCGGAGCCGGCGAGGTCCGCGTCAACGGCTCCATGTACCGCGCCACGCGGCGCCCCGACGGCTTTACAGTCTCCACGAACGCTCAGCATCCGAATACGCCGTCGTTTCGGATCGAGGTCGAGGCGTCGGTCACAGCCGAAGGCCAGGCAACGGGGACTGCCCGCATCACCCCACCTACCTGCGACACCGGACCCATCGCATGGACTGGCAGGCTCGTCTCGGACCAGGAGTTTGCCGCCGTCCTCGCTGCGTTCACACGCCAGGATGTGCTGGATCTCTTTGGGCTGTCGGCGCCGGCGGCGGCAGCCGTCGATCTCGCCGCCGTGATACCCGTGACTCAGGAGACTGCGCGGACAGCTTCGTCTTCCGCCGCGCAGCAGCCTCCTGGACGGCCTGCGACCACTGCCGGCGCGTCTCCACTCCCGAAAGCCATACCTGTTCGCCCAGCGGTTGGTCCACTGAGACAGGTGGTGCGTGTACAAGGCGACTCGTTGCCCCCAGAAATTCAAAGAATCCTGACATTTCTGCCTGTGCCAGACGGGCTCACGTTTGTGTTTTCTGATAATCCGAGTCCCAACGGAGGCTACTTCAGTAATGAGAGGGAGATCAGAGGGCCCACGCGTGCGGCGTCTGACAAAGGGCTTCCGGCGGGCGTTCCAAGACCACAGACCTTCGAGAATGGGTTAGCCCATGAAATTTGTCACGCCTATCAACACTGGCAGATACTGGCCGACGGCCTCCGAGAACCAGATGAGCATGTGAAAGGCGATTTCGAGAGGTCTTGGTATCAGACTCCTGAAGGGCAAGCCTTCATCCAAGCGAGCCTTCGAACCGTCATAAGCGCCGTTGAAGATTTCGCGAATGTATGCGCCTTTTGGTATTTGAATGGGCCATGCACAGAGCCTGTACCGAGGGGTTGGTGTGAAGTGTCGCTCCCATGAGAACTCACTTCAGTCCACTCCTGCTTTTGGCCCTACTGCTTACTGCCTGCGGCAGGGATCACGCTAGCAACGCCCCGGCGCCGCTAAACAGCCCTGCAGCGACCGCAGCTCCTGCCACGGCGACACCCACCTCAGCCCTGCCGGAGCGCTTCTACCTCGTCGGCGAGGCCTCGGCGACGCTGCAGGTCCTCGCCGGTACCACACCGAAGGGCGACC
>CAYRCD010000061.1:2507-14973 GCA_964422735.1 uncultured Dehalococcoidia bacterium
TCTACGTCGTCACGACGAACGGCTACGTCCCGGCGCCCGGAGGCCAGCCCTGCATCGCCGGCGGCGAAGTGCGCACCAACGGCGCCTTCCTCAGGGCAAGCCGCAAGCTCGGCGGCTTCACGCTGTCTGCAAGCGGCCAGCACCCGAACACGCCGTCGTTCCACCTCGAAGCCGATGGCGCCGTCACGCCCGAGGGTCAGGCCAGCGGCACCGTCCGCATCACCAGCGCCACCTGCGACACCGGCCAAGTCCCCTGGAGCGGCCGGCTCGTCTCGGACCAGGAGTTTGCCGCCGTTCTCGCCGCCCTCACGCGCCAGGAGGTGCTGGACCAGTTCGGCCTAGCCGTGCCGTCGACCTCGGTCGATCTTGCCGCGATGCTGCCACTCACCGAGGGCTTACGGTCCATCACACAGGGCGCGGCCACTGCGACAACCTCAGCGCCACAGAGGCCCGCCCCGGGCACTCCTCCTGCGGCCACAACAATGACCCCCACGGTACGCCTACCTCAGCCTATTCGAATACCGGAAGGCTGCCAAGAGTGGTTGCAGGAAGTGATACCGCTCCTGCTACGTCTTCCTGTTCCTGAGGGACTTTGTTGGCACTCGGGTGACGTGCCTAAGACTCAGGTGGCGTGCAATAACTTCATCCCCGCTCCTGGTTGCTATCTTTGGCGTACCAGAACGATCAACACCTTAACGTCCGGCGTGCAGGCCACCCTGCCCAAAGGCCTCGACCTGCCAAAGACCTATCCGCTGGGACTGGCTCACGAAATATGTCATGCGCACCAGCACTGGCAAATCCTCAACAGCGGCCTCGGCGAGCCTAAGGAGGGCCCTGGAGGCTCCTTAGTGGAATGGTTTGACACGGCCCAGGGAAAGGCTTTCTCGGCAGCTGCGTCCGCCGCCAGCGCGTCCGCAACGAACCGCGATGGAAGCGACTACCCTCTGTATACCAACGCCGGCGCCGTGCATCCTCGCGAGATGTTCGCCGAGGTGTGCGCTGCTTGGTCTGTCCGCGGTGTCGGCCCAGTTGAAGCTGGAGCTTACTCCGGGTGGGTGGAACGCTGGCCGCCTCTGAAGGAGTTCGTCGAGCTGTGGCTGCCTTGAGAGCATCCTTCACTCCGGTCCTGCTGACTTGTCTTGCCCTCGCCACCGCCTGCAGCGGCCATGGCTCTGAGACCGGTGCGGCTGGGTCTGCCAGTCCAGCTCCATCCCCCTCGCCAGCCACAGAGACCCTGCCCGACCGCTTCTACCTAGTCGGTGAGGCCTCGCCCATGTTGCAGATCCTCGCCGGTACCACACCGAAGGGCGACCTCTACGTCGTCACGACGAACGGCTACGTCCCGGCGCCCGGAGGCCAGCCCTGCATGGGAGGCGGGGAGGTCCGCACCAACGGTACCTTCCTCAGGGCCAGTCGCAAGTCCGACGGCTTCGCACTCTCGGCGAACGGCCAGCACCCCAACACAGGGAGCTTTCGCATCGAGGCAGAGGGGACCGTTACAGCCGAGGGACAGGCAACTGGCACCGTCCACATCACCACCGCGACCTGCGACAGCGGAGTCGTAGCCTGGACAGGCAGGCTGGTCTCGGACCAAGAGTTTGCTGCCGTCCTCTCAGCGTTCACGCGCCAGGAGGTGCAGAACCTGTTCGGGCTAGCTGCGCCAGCGGCGTCAGCCGTCGATCTCGCCGCGATCATTCCCATGACTCACCCGACCCCGACGGCGACCTTAGTCCCCAGACCTATCTCTACGATCTCGCCGCTTACAGCAGCACCGACAATTCAGCCAACTCAAGCGCCGAAGCAGGCCGAAACCTCATTTCCGCCCGAGGTCGGCAACTTGCTCTCGAAGTTATCCACACCTTCCGGTATTCACCTGTATATCAGCTCCACGGCTTGCGCGTCGGACGGGAGCTGTCCGCCGTCAGGCGTTGTTGCCTGGTACAACGCCCGGGGACGTGAGGTGGTGCTGGCCCGGCAACCAAACTCCTCGGTCGTGTCGGTGACAGGTGAAGTAACCATGTCGTCCGTGGCTCATGAGCTATGCCATGGCCACCAGCATCAGCAGGTTCTCGAATCTGGTTGGGCGAATCCGAACGACATCCAGCACTGGCTGGACCTGCCCGAAGGTCGCGCGTACACTGCCGCGACTGGTTGGCGGCTTGAAGGCAGTACCTGGACAAAGACGGGGCGGGGCATATACGGACAGACAACGCCTATCGAGGACTACGCTGTCGCCTGCGCGGTTTGGTATCTTTCTGGGCCGGACGAACTGAAGCGGCTCTACCTCGAATCAACTTCGTTCGCCGCCCAGTGGCTGCCGCGCTGAGCTCTTGCGGCTGTCCGGGAGGACTAGGATCTGCTTGACTCGATAACGATATTCATTCTATATTGTTAAGGTTACTGCTCCGGTTCTTGTTCCGGGTATTGCCCGAAGCGGGGACTGACTCCGAAGCTGGTCTGCGTTCGGGCTCCGCAACTGGAATACCGTCAGCACCACCCTCGCTCACGGCGATTTTCATCTCGGGGAGCTCACGCCGCTACCGGGGCCGGGCATGGGTGGCGGCGGCGGCCTGCCCTGAGCCGCGTTCAGGAGACTACGCGGCACTTTGCAAACCTCGCCGCATGTGCTATGGGATAACGGGGTTTCGCTCCGGTGACACAGCGACAGCTACCAGCACAAACTAAAACCTCCGTCCCCGCGCGCCGGCCGGCGGCAATCCGACGCCCACGCCTACTCGATCTTCTCCGGGAGGCGCTCCCGAAGAGGCTGTCCCTGGTAACCGCGCCCTCCGGCTTCGGCAAGACGACCCTCCTCTTTGACTTTGTCGATGAGCTTACGCGCCCGGTCTCCTGGCTGACCCTCGATCGCTGGGCCAACGCCCCGCGGGAGCTTCTCGCCGGCCTTGCCGAGGCCCTCCAGCCCGACACACCCGTGGACATCGATGTCGCCACGGACCTCGATGCGCTGCGCCGCCAGCTTCGGCTCGTGTTGTGGAGCGGCCAGCGCCGGAACGAGCCGCGCGTTCTCGTCCTGGACGACTTCCAAGCGATCGAGGGCTCTAAAGAGGCCGTCGGCCTGATCGAGGACCTGCTCGTGTCGGCGCCGGAAAACTGGCACGTGATCATCTCGTCGCGCGGCCTGCCCGGACTGCGTGGCCTGGCTCGCTTAGCGGCCCAGGGTCAGGTCCTCTGCCTTGGCATCGACGATCTTTCCTTCGACCATGAGGAGATCGCCCGCTTCTTTGCCGAGGTGCGCGGTACCCAGATTACCGACGAGCGCGCCGCGGATGTCCTCAAGCAAACCGACGGGTGGGCCACAAGCGTCGCGCTGCTCTCGGCGACCGCGGCAGGGGACGTCGAATCCGCGGCAACGAGGGAACTTTTCCTCGATGACCTACTGGAGGAGGCTTTTCAGGACCAAACAGCCGCCGTCCGCCGGTTCCTGTCGTCCACGAGTGTCTTACCTTTCCTGGAGCCGGGACTCTGCGACCAACTGCTCGACCAGACGAACTCCGGCCAGATGCTCAAACAGCTCGAGCGGAAGTGCCTCTTCGTCACCCGAGTGGGATCGGAGCCTCTGGCCTACCGCGTTCATGAATACTTCCGGCGCTTTCTCATGGACAGGCTCCGCGCAGAGCGCGTTTCGACCTTGAGCGCTCTCTCCAGGAAGGCCGGGAATCTGTTCGTCGCCGCGAGGAAGTGGGACGAAGCCTTCTCGTGCTTCGTGGAGGCAAGGCTGTGGGCGGATGCTGACCATGCTCTCCGCGAGGCGGCCGACGAGCTGCTGTCCTTTGGGCGCGCCGCAACCCTCGGCGACTGGCTGGAGCTCTTGCCGAGCGCAATCGTTGACCAGAAACCCGATCTCGGACTGGTGCGGGCTCGCGTGCATCTCGACCTGGGACGGCCGGACGACGCCCTCAAGGTTATCGCGGCGTTGCTCGACCAGGAGTGCCCTGAGCTGCTCAGGGGCAAGCTGCTCCTGTATCGCGGCATGGCCCTCAGCCGCAAAGGTCAGCACCGCGAAGCAGTGCGTACGGGCAGGACCGCGGTGGCGGTCCTCGGTCGCATCCGGGCGCCGCAGCGGGTGCGCGCGGAAGCATACCTGCGGCTGGGAACGGCGATCGGCGCGGCCGGCCAATTCGCCAGAGCCGTCGCACCGCTCAAGCGGGCGCTGGCGATCGCCGAGGTCCTGGGCGACTTGCTGACCGCGTCGATCGCCGCGGATGCACTCGGTGAGGTATTGGCGACGCTGGGCCAGATAGCCGAGGCGAAGTGGTACTTCGAGAGAGCAAGGCAGGGATGGGCCAGCCTCGGCAACGACTATCGCCTGGCGTTGACCCTCAACAACCTCGGCGTCATGTACTGCTGGCAGGGCGAGTACGACGTCAGTTGGGAGCTTCTGTCGGAGGCCGCCGACCGGTCGCGTCTGACCAAGAACGCGCGTATGGAGGCGTTCGCGACCCTGTCCCTGGGAGACGTGAAGCGGGACACGGTCGACTATCACGAAGCGCTCGCACTGTACGAGGACGGCCTCGAGAAGGCGCGCCGGATCGGTGAGGCGTCTCTGGTTGACTACGCCGTGGACGCCATCGGGACGACCTATATGCTGCTCGGAGACCTCAAGAAAGCCGAGGTGCTGATCAAGCACGCGGCGGCGGAGGTCGACGAACGCGGCGGGGTCTACCAGAGCGGGCTCGTCGTCCTGTCGCTGGGCGTTCTCGATCACCTCAAGGGCGAATTCGGCGGGTCGGCCGACCGGCTGCAGACTGCCGTAAGGCTCCTCAAGGAGGCCGGGGCCGCCCGGGACGAGGCCCGTGCCCACTTCCACCTCGCTCACGTGCACCTGGCCACGAATAGTCGCAGGCGGGCGCTTGCCGCTCTCCAGGAAGTGGCCAGGCTGGCGAAGGAGATCGGTTACTCCGAGTTCCTGATCGTGGAGGCACGCCGTTGCCCGGCGCTGACCGGATTCGCCGCTTCCAAGGGCATCGGCGACGGCCTCTTCGCGCGGCTACGCGAGGACGACAGCCGCAGGCTGGCTCGCGCCGGCAAGGTCAGGTCCAAGGCGGGACTGAAAGCGGTCGCCGCATACCCGCCCGTGCACGCCTTAGCTCTCGGCGAGACGATAGTCAGGCTGGACGGGAAGGCGATCACCGACCCCGAGTGGTCTTCCCTGAAAAGCAAGGAGATGTTCTTCTATTTTCTCTGCAGCCAGGAGGCACGCTCGAGGGACGAGTGTTGCGCGGCGCTCTGGCCCGAGTTCGATCAGGCGCGCGCCACCAGCAACTTTCACTCGACCCTCTATCGCGTCCGCAGTGCGACCTACTTCGACATCGTGGCGAACGCCAGCGGCCACTACCGCATCAATCCCCAGGCAAGGCTCTCGTTCGACGTTCGCGAGTTCGAAGAGATGGTGCAGGATGCGGATGCGCGTACGCCCGGCGACGTTCAGAGAACGAGGTCCCTCGAACGCGCCGCCGACCTGTACTCAGGTCCTTTTGCGCGCGAGTTCTACTCGGAGTGGGCGGAGACCTTCCGCAGACACCTCGAGGATAAATACCTGCGCGTCCTGGCCAACCTCGCCGGCCAAGCCTTGGGCGAGCAGGCCCACGAACGATGCATCGAATTTTGCGACCGGATTCTCGCCGTCGACGAGTGTAACGACGAGGCCTACAGCTTGAAGATCGAAAGCTGCCTTGCGCTGGGCGACAGGGTCTCGGCGCGCCGTCACTTCGAGTCGTTTAAGCGGCTCCTTCTCGAGGAAGGCTCCGCGCTTGACTCCGGCCCCCTGGCCGAGATCGGCCGGAAAATCGCCGCCGCGAAGGCCTGAACCGTCGGAAAACCCCGCCCGCGGTAGCCGTGATCGGCAAGGCGCAAAGACTCAGCCTTCAGTAGGGCCGGCTCTCGCCCGATCACTAACACAGGCTCCTGAAACGGGCGGCGACAAACCCCGCCTCTGTCAGAGATTCGTGACAGCCGCTCCCGTAGGGTTCGCGTCGTGAAGCCAGACAAGAGCCCAGGAAGGAGGTGGTGTCATGCGGAGGCTACTCCCCACTCTCGTGTCAGGCCTTGCACTCGTCGCGGCCGCTCTGGCTGCTGCCGCGCCGATGGCCATGCCCTGAGAGTGAGCGTCAAGGGAGGGCACGACGGGCATAGACCCGCCGCGAGTTTGTCGGCCCTTCCCTGACAAATCGTGAGTAGCCGGAGCTCAATGCTGAGGATCAACAGTCCCTATGTTGCCCTCGCCGCCCTTACCACGGAGCTTGCCGGGATTTTCGTCCTAAATCCTCAGGATTCTGACGTCCTGCGTCGTGTCCTGATCATGTCCGGCTACGGCTTGGCCGTGGTCTTCGTCTGGCGAAACCGGCGGTCGAGGCCTTTGCAACTGCTCGGCCTCGGCCTCTTGCTGAATCTCCTGCCCATGCTTGCCAACGGCGGCCTGATGCCGCTGACCCCGGAAAGGGCCGCGCACGCGGGCCTGAGCGAAAAATTCCCCACAATCACGACGGGTTCGGCGATACCGCGGACCAAGGACGTGCTCAAGGACGGCGTCGATGTGCGCATCGCTCCACTTAGCGACGTCCTCGTCCTGCCTCGCGGTCTCGGTCTCCACGCGGTCGCGAGCGCCGGCGATTTGGTCATCGCCGCCGGCCTAATCTACGGATTGACCCGCCTGGTCTTCGACCAGCTCTCGCAGCGTCGACAACGTGCGAGCGCGCCACCTTCATCCAGCGCTTTTGTTCCTCCCCGCCATGAAAGCAGGCTTCCGTCTTCAGACTGAACTGAAGCGCGCCCTGAGGCGCCTGCAATCCGGGCAAGGCTCCGCGCGGGTGACTATCGCTCCTGCCATGCGAGGGACCGTGCCCGGCCCGACCTCGGGAGCAGGCGGACCGGTGGGCGCGCGAAACTATAAGAGACATCGGAAGGTTTCGGCGGCTCGAGGCCCAGGCAGCGAAACCGGCCGCCTTGCAGACGCCAACACCGAGCACCTCGTTGGCCACACTCGTAGGGCTCTCCACGTCGTCCTGGAGGACCTGCACGAGCTGGAGATCGTAATTTCGCGGTTGAAGGCATGGCTCGCCGTGCCAGCGGAATTCCGGAGGACATAGGCCGCGAGGGGGGGTGCCGAACCTGGCGGCGATGGCCGTTTGCGCGGAAGACTATGCGGCTTAGGCGCCGGCGTTGGCGTCCGGGGTCGCGGCGCCGCCCTTGAGGTAGGCCGAGCTAAAGCGCGGCATGATCTCGTTCTGCCAGAGCCGGATCGACTCCATGGCGTGTGCATGGCTGAGGTTGCCGAATTGAAACGAGCACACGAAGTAGTTCGCGCCCGTCGACATGTACTCGTCCATGAAGGGGATAACGGATTCGGGCGTTCCCACGAGGATTCCGGGAATTGGCCCGGGGACGGCCCGGCGCCGGTCGCGGGCTTCGCGCTCTTCCCGCGTCAACTCCTCTAGCGAGGCGTCCAGGTCGTGGCGTTCTTCAAGCGCCAGGTGGCGCTCCGGGCGACGGCCGGCGCCATCCCCGCTATCGGCGCGGCCGAGAAACTGGGTCAGCTTGCGGCGCTCCGCTTCGAGGCGGCGCGGCGTCCCCAGGTTCCAACGGTAGGCTTCCCATGCCGGCTGCGCCCTTTCGACAGCCTTCTCGTCCGTATCCGCGAGGACGACGTGGACGACGAGTCCGATCTTGGGGATGGCGCCCTGGGCCGTGAGGCCGTCTCCACCCTGGTGCTGCTTCCAGAGGCGCCGGTAGCGCAGGACGTTCGCTTCGAGGGTGTCGAGAGAGCCGACGACGATGCAGTTCATGCCGCCGATGGCGGCCGTTTCGGGGTTGCGCATGTACCAGAATGGCGGCGTCGGCCTCTGCTTAGGTCGAAGCCGCATCGGCACCTTGTCAAACTGGTAGAAGCGACCCTCGAAATCGAGCTCGTCGCTGGAAAGGCCACGCTTCACGACTTCCAGCGTCTCTTCATAGCGAGCGGCGTTCGTCTCCGGGTCTGAGTCCTGACCCCAGAAGTAGGCCTCGAGCACGCCGCCGCGGCCGACGCCGATTTCGACCCGCCCGCCGGAAATGTTGTCGAGCATGCTGATCTCTTCGATGAGGCGGAGCGGGTGATGCAGGGGCAGCACGTACACGCCGGCGCCGAATCTGAGGCGCCGCGTCCGCTGGGCCACGGCGGCGAGAAACAGGTTCTGCGAGGGGGCCATGCTGTGCACGGCGGGGGTGTGGTGTTCGGCCAGGTGGTAGGCGAAGATACGGGCTTCGTCGAGCAACTCCAGCTGGGTGAGCCTGTCTCGATAGAGGTCCTCCAGCGCTACGCCCGGCACGAATTCGATGTGGTCGAAGACGCCGAACTCTATCCCCGGCACTGCGCGCTCCCGCACTGGCACATTGGCCCGGGCCCTAAATGCCCTACACGAACAAAGGAGCCATGCCGAGCCGGCCTACAAGAGCGTCCATCTGGCCGGCCGAGGGCCGCTCACCGGCGCGCTCGGCCGCGTCCAGCACCCTCGGCAAAAGCGTGACGTCGCCGGCGGTGTTGAGAAACACGCCCGGCCGGCCCAGCACCCAGCCGACCGCGAGGTCGATGTCTGCTTGCTCTCGCAGGGGCTCGTACCAGGTGCTATTGGTGTGCTCCTTCTCGTTCCAGGGCCCGAGAGTGATTCCCTTGATCGTCTGCACGGCCACACCGCGCTCGTGGCAGAGGGCGAGCAGAGCCTCAAAGTCGGCCGCGTAGGCCGGGTTCTTCATCATCATGCAATTAAAGGGAAGGAGCACGGAATCGAAGGGGAAACGTTCGAGGCTCCCGCGGTGCATCGCCGCGACGGTGACGCCGTGGCCGGTGACGCCGATGTGGCGGACGAGTCCCTGGCTCTTGGCCTCGACCGCGGCCTCGAGTGCCCCACGGGGCGCCATCGCCGTGTCCCACTGGTCCGGCTCCACGAGGTTATGGAGCTGAATCAGGTCGACATAATCGACCCCAAGTCGCTCCAGCGAGCGGCGGATCTGGTCGCGCGCGGCCTGGTAAGTGCGCTCGCCCGTCTTGGTGGCAAGGAAGAACCGGGACCTGTGGCGGTCCATCCAGGCGCCGACTCTCAGCTCGGCGTCGCCGTAGCTGGCGGCGACGTCGATGTGGTTGATGCCGTGCTCGATCAGGACTTCGAGAGCCTGGTCGGCGACGTCCTGGGAAACGCGCGATAGCGCGGCGGCGCCGAAGATCGTTCGTGTGCTCTGATGTCCGGTGCTGCCGAAGGGTGCGATCTCGATCATCGACTGCCTCCTGGAAGTTCTGTTCCGCCGCGCAGCATAGCAGCTACCGCCCAGATCCGGTTGCCGATGCGGGGACTGGAAGTCCGCGGCTACCGTCGGTGGACTGGCACTGGCCGATCCTGGGAGTAAAGTCTGCGGCTGCCGTTGGAGGACTGGCCCTGGCCGATCTGCGGACTGGAAGTCCGCGGCTGCCGTGAGTACTGCCGTGCACTCGACCGCCCTGGGGTAAAGTAAGCGAGGGGTGACCGTGCCTTCGACTTACTCTGGAGCGGGTGTAAAAGCGGCCGGCGCAATACCGGGCTTTCGGAGCCTGCTACGCGCGCTGACGCCGACCTTCGACTATGCCGGCGCCGCCGCGCGTCCACGGATCGGCTTCGGCTGGTACGCGAACGTAATCCCGGTAACGTCGCAACTGGGGATCGCCATCTCCACGGACGGCGTTGGGACGAAGATCCTCGTGGCCCAGGCACTGGGGAAGTTCGATACCATCGGCATCGACTGCGTGGCGATGAACGTGAACGACGTGGTCTGCGTGGGCGCACGTCCCCTGGCGATGGTCGATTACCTGGCGGTCGAGCAGGCCGAGGACCGCCTTCTGAGCGAAATCGGCAAGGGGTTGGCGGAGGGAGCGCGCCAGGCCGGGATCTCCATTCCCGGGGGCGAGCTGGCTCAGGTGCGCGAAATGATCCGGGGTGAGAAAGAAGGCCTCGGCTTCGATCTCGTCGGCACCTGCATCGGCAGCGTGGCCCTGGACCGCATCATTACCGGCAAAGACGTCCGCGACGGCGACGCGGTCATCGGCATTTCCAGCTCTGGCATTCACAGCAATGGCTTCACACTCGCCCGAAGCGTGCTCGCCGATCTGGACGAGAGCGTGGCCGAACTGGCACGCAGCGTCGGTGAGGAACTACTGGCCCCGACCACGATCTACGTGAAGGCCGCGCTTGCCATTCTCGACGCCGGGATGGACGTGAAGGCGTTCGCCCACATCACCGGCGATGGTTTCCTGAACCTGACGCGAGTCGAGGCACAGGTGGCCTTTACGCTCGACGACCTGCCGGAGCCTCAGCCGATCTTCGGTCTGATACAGAGCCGCGGCGACATCGACCTCGCGGAGATGTACCGGGTGTTCAACATGGGCGTCGGCTTCATCGCGGTCGTGGCCCGGACCGACGCTGACCGAGCACTGGCGCTGGTCCGGCGGGCGGGCTACGAAGCCCGCGTGATCGGCGAGGCGATCGCCTCCGAGAAGAAGCAGGTGCTTCTGCCGAAGCAGGGCCTTCTGGGGGAAGGCGAGCGCTTCCGGCGGGCTTAGCGCTCGGCCCCGGTGACGGGGTCGTACCGCTTCGTCACGAAGCGCGTCAGGGCTTCGCCGGACATCTCGACTGTCGAGCCCACCATGGCCTCGATGGCGAGGCCCTCCTCGTAAGGATGGCCAAGGCCCTGCTGTACGGAGGTCGTGTCGCCCGTCAGTCCGGACTGTGGCACCGTGGCCATGACCTCCGCCCAGTAACGCGCGCGCGCCATCAGCTGGTCGTCGGGCACCAACTCCTGGATCAGCCCCATGCGCAACGCCTCCTGGGCATCGATGCGCTTGCCGGTCTGAATCAGGTAGAGGGCATTCGCCAGCCCGACTACCAGGGGCAATCGATAGGTGCCGCCGTCGACGAGAGGCACCGCCCAGCGCCGGTTGAGGACGCCGTATTCCGAGCTCGCGGCGCCTATGCGCCAGTGACAGGTCAGCGCGACCTCGAGGCCGCCGGCGAAGCAGTAGCCGTTGATGGCGCCCAGGATCGGCTTGTAGATGTTCGCGCGCCGGGTGAACTTGGGGTTGGTGAAGAAATTGCGCCGCTGCCTCTCGCGGTTACGTGTGGGTGGGGGAGCATCGGCGCCGGTCTGTGCCGCCTGGATCGCCTTGAGGTCGGCTCCGGCGCAGAAGGCCCGCCCGCTGCCGGTGAGGATCATCACCCGCGCGGAGTCGTCTTCGTTGAAGCGGGTCGCCGCCTCGCCCAGGGCCTGGAAAAGACCGCCGCCGAAGTTGTTCATGACCTCCGGCCGGTTGAGGGTCACCGTTACGATGGCTCCGTCTTGCTGATAGAGGACCGGTGGCTCGCTGGTCATCTGTTGCCTCCTGTGTGCGATGGATCGAGGCGGAAAGATCGGGCCTCAGGACTCACCTGCGGTTAGCGAACGATCTCCTGATCTCTCAGCTCCTGAATTCGCGTCGTATCGTACCCGGCCCAGGCGAGCACCTCGTCGGTGTGGTCCCCGGGATCTGGTGCGACCGAAGCCAGCGCGATAGGCGTCTCGCTGAAGCGCAGGGGGTTCCCGGTCATGCGCGTCCTGCCGAGCTTTGGGTGGTCGATCTCGACGATATAGTCGTTGGCCAGGACCTGGGGGTCCTCGGCAACGGCTTCGTAATCCTGCACCGTGTAGCAGCGCACCCCGATAGCGTTCAGGGCGCTGCAGATGTGGGATGAGGTGCGGCAGGCGAAGACACCGGCGACAACTCCCGCCAGCTCTTCCTGGTTGGCCACGACCCAGCGGGGGTCGCGAAAGCGTTCGTCCTCCAACTCAGGAGCCTCGAGCACGGCGGCGGCGTCGGGGACGCGGCTCGCCGCCAGGCTCGCCAGCGCCACGTGGCCGTCGGCGCTGGCGAAGACGCCCCAGAGGGGGCCAAAGAGCTGGTGTCCACGGCCGCTGCGCCGCGGCTTGCGGCCGGTCACCAGGTAGTGAGTCAGCTCCCAGCCCTGGGCGTTGATCAGCGAACCGAGAATTGAGCCCTCGACCAGCTGGCCCTTTCCGCTCAGGGACCTGGCCTGGAGGCCGGCGAGAATGCCGATCGCCAGGTGCATCGCGGTCACATAGTCGCCGAAGATCACCCCCGTGGGGATCGGATGGTCCTCCCCGGTGACTGAGATGACGCCGGAGCGGGCCTGACCGACGAGGTCGACCGCGGTCATCTGCGCGTCCGGCCCGCGCGAGCCATAGCCGCTGGAAGCGGCGTAGACGATCGCCGGATTCACGGCCTTTACGTCTTCGTAGCCCAGGCGGAGGCGGTCAGCGACGCCGGGCCGGAAGTTGTGCGCGAAGGCGTCGCAGCGGCGGGCGATGTCCAGGACGACGTCGCGGCCGCTGGGCTTCTTCAGGTCGATGACGATCGACTTCTTACCGCGGTTTTGGGGCAGGATGAAGGTGC
>CAYRCD010000062.1:0-13885 GCA_964422735.1 uncultured Dehalococcoidia bacterium
ACCGCGAAGGCTTCGATTACGTCAGCGCCTCGACCTACCGCGTGCCGATCGCCCGCGTCGCCGCCGCCCAGGCTGCCCTGCGCGACGGCGTTCACGCCGCCGTCAAGGCCGAGTAGAGACGCCTCGAGGATGACGGTCGGGGAGGTGGAGGCCCTGGACGGCCGCGGGGTGCCGGACCTGTTCGAATCGCCGGCCTTCCTGCGGCTGAGCGGCCGCAAGAAGCTGGCCCTCGTCCTGGCAACTGCGCTGGCCGTCGTCGGCGCGGCCTATGCGGCCGCGACCCACTATCCCGTCGCCGGACCGCCCGATGGCACCGAGCTCGAGCGTCGCATCGTGCAGGTCTTCGGCGACCCCAGCGTGCACGACGCCGACGACCGCGTAACGGGCGACTTGCTCATCGAGCGCTTCTACATACTCGACCTGCCCACGGGCGACCGCTACATCGCCGACTTCCTCAAGGGGAAGATCGAGGCAGTCCAGAGCGTGAGCGCCGAGGGCGCCGGCGCCGGCTACCTGTTTCTGCTCGACTTGAAGGACATGCGGCGCGATCGGGCCCTGTACAGCGCCTATGTGAATGAGGTGTCTCATCCCGAGGAGACGGCATCGGGCTACTACCTCGGCTTGATCGTTCCGCTAGGAGTAAGCGATGCCTTTGCGCTGAACTACAGCGGCTACCTGCCTCCCCGCCGCGCCGGGTTCCGAGGGCCTGAGGAAGAGGACCTCCAGTCCTTCCTTCTCAAGCAGGAGTATCCGAAGGTCACGAGCGCTCCCCGCCTGATCGACGTCGATGGCTACAACTACCTTCTGAGCAACTCCGATGCCTTTCCCTTGTTCAGAAACGATTTCGGCCTGAGCCGCGCGATCTTCGTGTCGGAGCTCCTGGTGGTGGACGCAACCTCGCGCACGCACAGGACGGCCTTTTACCGTTTGTACGATAGCTTCCCGCCGCGGGTCGCGGGTCGGTGAAGACCGGCAGCGGGCTCTCAGGCGCGCTCTTTGGTCGGCCGCCCGCGGCCGTCGCTCAGCCTGAGCCCGCGGTTCCTGGAAAGGACTCCCCATGAGGCTCGGCGTCATGATCGAAGGTCAAGAGGGCCTGAACTGGGACCGCTGGCGCCGGATCGTGCGCACTACCGAAGACCTGGGCTTCGAGTCGCTCTGGCGCTCGGACCACTTTTTCTCGCTCATGGGACCGCGCGACCGCGATGCCCTGGAGACATTCATATCGCTCGTCCACGTCGCTGAGAACTCGAGCCGCATCCGCTTCGGCACCCTGGTCTGCCCGATGACCTTCCGTCACCCGGCGCTGGTAGCGCGTATGGCCGCGGGAATCGACCAGCTCTCGGGCGGACGCTTCATCCTGGGCATCGGCGCCGGCTGGAACGTGCCCGAGCATGAGGCCTTCGGCCTGACCTTCCCGCCGCTGAAGCAGCGTATGGACGCGCTCGAAGAGGGCGCCCGCGTGATCCGCGCCCTTTGGAGCGAAGACGTGGCCTCGTTCGCGGGCAAGGTGTACACGCTCAAGGAAGCGCGCCTCAATCCCAAGCCCGTTCAGCGGCCCGCGCCCCTGCTCGTGGGCGGTGGCGGCGAGAAGCGCACGCTGCGGGTCGTCGCCCGCTATGCCGACGAGTGGAACGTCACCCCGATGCCGGTGGAGCGCTATCAGGGCAAGGTCGCTGCCCTGGAGGCTCACTGCGAGAAAGCCAGGCGGGACCCCGGGACCATCGCCCGCAGCATGATGTGCGCGTTCATCATCGGCGAGTCCGACGCGGACCTCCGGCGGCGCCTGCAGGCTTTGCAGCAACTAATGCCCCCCCTCGGGCAGCTGCCCGCGGACGGGGCCGTGGCCGCCCTGCGCGGCCGCGGCTGGCTGGCCGGCACGCCGCCTCAAGTGATCGAGCAGATCAAGGCCCTGGAGGCTCAGGGCGTGAGCCGGATCATGCTCCAGCACCACCTCCAGACCGACTTCGAAGCGCTGGAGCTGATCGCCAAGGAGATCCTGCCGAGAGTGTAGAGAGCTCGGCAGGGCCGGTGGGGACAACGAGATCGCGAAAGGCTCGGTCGGCAGGATCTTTTCGACAGGCGGTCGAAGCGTCGGAGGAGCCCGCCCCGATCCACGTTCCCGACGCGGCGCATGAATGCCCCATTCTCATCCATGGGTAACGGTATTTATCCACACAACACAGGGCCACGTGCCCGAACACCCACATCCGCTCCCCACCCGCTGACGCCTCCCCGCTGCCACTATCCCCTTCGAGTTCGACCTTGCGCGCGCTACCATGTTTGCGTGCGCCCAAGCCGTCGTCGCACGGGGCTGACTGGCCCCTCGAAAAAGTAAAAATACCAAACGAACTCCGAAATCACCCCGATCTTGCCGATCCTAGATTCGCCGGTGACCAAGACCTGCGCCGACAAGGCCCGCTTATGAGGCATCGAATTCACTTCGGTTAAAGTTAGAATGAGGCAGATGGTTGAATTGACGATCAAGCGGGCGCTCTCTAACATCCAGAGCAGCGCGTCAACCACGAGCCGCCAAACTCCTGTTGGAGGTGCACGTTGCCGCTTTACGAGTTCTACTGTCCGCCCTGCGCAGCGCAGTTCGAGGTCTTGCGACCCATGAGCAAGAGCGACGAACCCGCGTGCTGTCCCTCCGGCCACACGACGACAAACCGCGTGCTCTCCCTTTTCGCCACGTTTGCGAAGACCGCCGATGGCCGGCTCCAGACCATCACAGCCGGCGCGGGTTGCGCCTGCGGCGGCGCCTGTGCCTGTGGCGGGCAAGGTTAGCCCCGTCGACAGGGCTTGGGCGAGAGCTTGACAGGACCGCCCGACTCCCGGAGACTACTGAGGCGCCGTTCGAGGCGCGAGGAGAATGAGAGCATGAGGCGATGCCTCCAAACCTGAGGTTGCGGGCCCGGCCGCCAGGCCGGAGCCGCGCTCAAACCCGCTGTCACAGCGACAGCGGGTTTTTTGTTGCCCGAAACAGCGCCCGAGACCCGCCTGCTGCGCTCGCGTTCGGCACGCGCTCTGGCAACGGAGGTGATCTTCTTGCTCAGCATCGGCATTGACTTTGGCACTTCTAACTCGAGCGTCGCCGTCTATGACGGCCGCGCGGTCCGCGTCTTGGCCCTCGACCCGCACGCCCGCGACCCGCGCGTCCTGCGCTCGCTTCTGTACATAACCCGCGAGGGTGAGGAGGTCGCCGGGCAGCGCGCTCTCGACCTGTACAGCGAGCAGAACACGGGAAGGGAGGTGAAGCTCGAGCGCGTGCTGGTCGGTGAGATCGACATGACCTTCGCGGAGATCGGCACCCTGCACCGGCACGTGTTCGCGCTGGTCGACACGAACGCGCCCGGCCGGCTCTTTCAGTCGCTCAAGCGCTTCCTGCCCGAGACTTCTTTCGGGGCGACCGACGTCTTCGGCAAGGGGTATCGCCTGGAAGACCTTGTCGGCCTTCTGGCAAGGAAGATGATCGAAGCCGCGGAGGAGGACCTGGGAGAGAAGATTGACCGTCTCGTTGTCGGGCGGCCCGTCCACTTCTCGGAGGAACCGGAGAAAGACGTCGCCGCCAGGGAGCGGCTGGCGACGGCCTGGCGCATCGCCGGTGTCCGGGAGGTAGAGTTTCTCGAAGAGCCGGTCGCGGCGGTGCATCACTTTGCCAGCGAATCCGGCATTGCCCCGGACGCCGCCGTCCTCATTTTCGACTTCGGCGGCGGCACGCTCGACATAACAGTGGCGCGCCAGACTCGAGACGGCGTTCGCGTGCTCGCGACCGGCGGCGCCCCCCTCGGCGGCGACCGCATCGACAGCCGGATCATGGAGTCCAGCCTTGCCCAGTCCTTCGGGGAGGGCGCTCGCTATCGCCACAACGGCCTGCCCGTCCCCAGCCATCTCTTCTCCCGCCTTCGCACCTGGCAGACGATTCTCGAGTTGAACCAGCCCGGCCTTCTCAGCCTGATCCGTCGCGCTCGCGCGGCTAGCGACCGGCCTCGCGAGCTGGCGGCCCTGGAGATGCTGGTCACGCGGAACTACGGATTCGAGCTCTTTCGCTCGATCGAGGCCGCGAAGATCACCCTGAGCGAGGACGAGTCCGCCCTCGTCGAACTTGACCTCGACGACGTGGACATCCGCCGGGAGCTAAGCCGCGGCGACTTCGAGGCCGCGATCGGGGCCTATGTCAGCGAGGCAAGGCGCTGCGTCCTGGCGACCGTCGCGGGCGCCGGCTGTGCCCCGAAAGACATCGCCGTCGTCGTCACGACCGGGGGCTCGTCGCTGATACCCGCCTTCCGAAGGATGCTAAGGGAGGCGCTGCCACGGGCCGACCTGCGTGCGAGCGCGACCTTTACGAGCGTAGCTGCCGGCCTGGCGATCTGGGGCTGGAACCGGAGGTAGTGGTTGGCCTGTGGATTCTGGTCAGAGTGGGTGTCGGGCGAGCGGGAAGGTCCCAAGCCCAGGTTCCCACGCTGGCTTCTACTTGCGCGCTTCCCAGGAAAAGAAGCGCGCGGACAGCAGGATGCCTGCCACGCCCCAGGCGGCGAGCACGGCCAGGTGCCGTGGCTCGAATCCGGCGCCGCTCTCGAACGGGTTGAAGGCGGTCTGCAGTGCCCGGGAAAAATGGATAATCGGAAACACGGACGATGCGTCGGTCAGCCACCGCGGTGCATCGCTCAGGCGAACGAACACATCTGAGATGAACATCAAGGGCAGTATCGAGGCATTGATCACGGCCGGCGCCGCGTCGGCATTGGGTACCACCGAGGTCACGGCCAGTCCCAGGCTGCAAAAGGCGGCGGCGCCGACCGCAAGAGTCACCAGGAAAGCCGGCAGTGTCCTGGTCGGCAAATCGACGCCGTAAAACGCGGCGCCAAAGGTCGACACGATGGCGACGAGCAGCAGCGCGACGAGCGTCGCGTGGCCAATCCGGCCGGCTATATAAGCCGCCGGCGGCAGCGGCGTCCCCTGCAGGCGTTTCAGGAATCCTCGGTCACGGGCGAAGGTCACCCCAATCGCGATGTTGGTGTAACAGGCGCTGATCACGGAGAGAGACGTAATCGCCGGTACGTAAAATGTCGATTGATTTACTGTGCCGCCGCGGACCTCAAGCCTCTCGTTGCCGAAGAGCAGGTTGAAGATGACCAGGAACATGAGCGGGAAGAAGCAGGTAAAGAAGGCCGCTACCGGATTTCGCCAGAAAGCGCGGTTCTCGTATCCGACCTGGCGCAGTGCGAGGCGAAGCGTTCTCATCCCTGCGCCCGTTCCGCTTCATCTTCGCCCACAAGGCGAAGGTACACTTCCTCCAGCGACGGCCTCGTCAGACTCAACTCAGCCAGCTCCAGGTATCGCTCAGTCGCCCAGCGCGTCAGCTCGAACAACGTGCGTGTCGGCGTGAGCGTAAGAACCTCCACGACGCCGTCGGCTCCGAGCGTGAGTCCCTCGATCTCGGGCAGGCCTTTGGCTTCGGGCTGGTCTTGCGCAAGGCGAAAACGGATGCGGCTCGCGGGGTCGCGGCCGGTCAACTCGCTGGGCGAACCGTCGGCGATTATCTCGCCGCGGGCGACGATCGCGACGCGGTCGGCGAGCTGTTCGGCCTCGTCCATGTAATGGGTGGTCAGGAAGACCGTTTTGCCCAGGTCTCTGAGGTTGCGCACCATCTGCCAGGCGCCGCGGCGGGCGGCCGGGTCGAAGCCGGTAGTTGGTTCATCGAGAAACAGCAGCTCCGGGTCGCCTGCCAGGCCGACGGCGACGTCCAGGCGCCTTTGCTGGCCGCCCGATAGCCGGCGGACGCGCGTCGCTCTCTGCTCCGCCAGACCTACGACGGCAAGTATCTCAGCGGCCGGCCGCGGCCCGGGATAGTATCCGCGGAACAGGTCCACCGTCTCCTCTACGGTGAGGTAGGGATCGACAGTTGTCTCCTGAAGGACGACGCCGATCAGCTCCTTGAGGCGGCGCTCACGGCGGCCGGGGTCGTGACCGAGGACCAAGACCTCGCCCGAGGTGCGCTGGCGGTGGCCCTCGAGGATCTCCACCGTGGTGGTCTTGCCGGCGCCGTTGGGTCCGAGCAGGGCGAACACCTCCCCGCGCGCAACGTCGAGGTCGATGCCGCGTACGGCTTCGATGTCGCCGTAGGTTTTGCGCAGGCCGCGGACCGATATGGCGAGGTCCGGGCGCTCGGTCATGGGCCGATGCCCGCATCTCGCTTTCGCGCAGCGAGATAGGCCTTCATGAGCTCCACGTCGCCGGGCGTGCCCCAGCCGCGGCCCTCGGCGACGGCCTCCTCGATGTCCCTGACGAAGGTTGCCGCGCCCCAGGCCTCGTGCAACGGCGTAAGGGGGAAGTCGCCGGCTTCCGCCCTGTAGCCGCGGCGCCAGGCGCGCACGAACTGGCGGCGGAGGAGTTGGAGCAGGGGTTTGATCGGGCTCGGCGGGATCGGTCCCGCCGTCAGCAGAGCCATAGTCCTGCCCAGGTCGGCCCGCCGGTCGGCGACGCCCGAGCCGGAGAAATCGATCACGCCGGTGATCCCGCCCGGCACGGCCAGGACGTTCACGGGATGGTAATCGAGGTGGCAGAGCGCGTCTTCGACGCTGCCGGAACGCACCGCCTCCGATAGCCCGGGCTCGCTGTCGATCGTTGCCCAGGCGCCGTTCTCGAACCTCAGGTCCAGCGGGGCGAGGCGATGAAAGCGGGCCTGCAGGCGGCCGAACTCGGCCCCCAATTGCCACAGGCGCCAGATCTTCTTCTCGAGCAGATTCACGAGGGGAATGCCCGACAGCCAGCTGAGGATGAAGTAGGGCTGGCCGCGAAAGTGGCCTTCGGCCTCCAGGTCGGGCACGGGAATGCCGCCCCTATTCATCGCGCGCAGCGTCAGCGCTTCACGCCGTGCCGCCTGCTCGACTTCATCGCCTGGAGGATAGAGACGTAGGGCGTGAAGGCGGCCGTCGGCGGTCTCGAAGCGCCAGATCGCGGTAATCCAGCCGCCCTCGACCCGCCCGATGGGGCCGGCCGCATCCCAACCTGCGTGGCGCAGGACGTCTTGCGGGTCGACGTCAGTCGCGGGGGCGTTGAGGGCCATGATCGCCCCAGTGTATCGCTCGCTAAGGCCTGGTCCTATCCCCGCGATGCAGCGCTCAGGATTTCGTCAATCATTCCGTATTCTTTCGCCTGCTGGGCATCCATCCAGAAGTTGCGGTCGAAGTCGACGCGAATGCGCTCCTGGGTCTGGCCGGTATTCTTGGCGAGGATGTCGCGAATCTTGTCGTTAATGCGAATCGTCTCGCGGGCCTCGATCTCGATGTCCGAGGCCTGGCCCTGGACGCCGCCCACGGCCTGGTGCATGTGGATGGTGGCGTTCGGCATGGCGTAACGCTTGCCGGGCGCCCCCGAGCTGAGGAGCACCGTCGCCATGCTGGCGCCCAGGCCGACACAGTAGGTGGCTATGTCGCAGCGGTTCAGGTTCATCGCGTCGTAGATCGCCAGCCCGGCGTGGACTTCGCCGCCGGGGGAGTTGATGTAGATGGAGATGTCGCGCTCCGGGTCCTCACGCTCCAAATGGAGGAGCTGGGCGACGATCGAGTTCGCCACCTGGTCGAAGATCGGGGTGCCCAGGAAGATGATCCGCTCCTTCAGGAGCATGGAGTATATGTCGTACATGCGCTCGCCGCGAGGCGTCGTCTCGATGACTGCGGGGACGATGTTGCGGATGATGTAGTCCTGGCGTTCGCTCATTTGGGGCTCCTCAGGCAATACGTACGTCGCTTATCCAGGTGAGGTCCTGCGAGGTCAACTCGGCCGCTGTCCCGGTGGCATGAACGCAGCCAGCCGGCGTCTCCTGCTGCTGCTTCCACCACAGCGCCAGCTGGCGACGGCCGCGGAGCCCGGTCTCGAGCAGCGCCTGGCCGATATGCCACTTCACGCCGCCGGCCGAGATGCCGAGGGCGGCGCCTATCTCGGCGTTGGGCTTGCCCGCGAGCAGGCCTTCGAGGATTGCCTGCTGGCGCACCGATGGCCGCCAGCGACGCGGCTGCCAGTGGTAACCTGCCCGCGCACTCATAGAGCCATTATCACAGGGCTTTTGCGAGTGTCACTACCTAAAGCCCTCGGCCGGCGCCTCATCGGCGGGCAATGCCGCCCCTAAGGAGGATTCCCAAACGCTTACTCCCGCCCTTCCTCCTCCAGGTCCGTTGCCGCCGCCCGCAAGGCCGAGCCCGGGCCCATGCCCGTGGCCTTGCGCCGCCGCTCCGTCTGCTCCCGCTCGACTCGTTCCAGGAACTCGGCCAGGCGCCGCTCCGATACCAGCCACTTGCGGCCGAGCTGGAGGCCGGGGACGAGCCCGTCCTGCAGGTACTTGTACACCGTGTTTTTGTCGATGCCGAGCTGCTCGGACACCCATTCGGGATCACGGTAGTCCAGTGTCGGTCCACTCTCGCTCACTTTGGCCCTCATCTAACCTCAATGGGGTTCTGAGAACACATTAGAACCGTGCCAGGCAGTGTCAATACCCGATAGGACTAAATAAACGAAATCCAAATTGACAGGATGGCGGAATCTCGAATACGATCCGCCGCAATACAGGACGACGGAGCGGGCCCATGATCAGCCGATTCCCCTTCAGTTGCTCTCGTCTCCGGCCGGACGCCGGGGAGGGCGCTGGTAGTGGGCACAAAGCGTCGGGAGGATAGGGACCGTAAGACAAGGGCACCCGTCCGGAAGCGCTCAGGCCCACCGAGGTAGTGGGCTTTTTCTTTGATGTGCAATGAACATCGCTCTTAGCCGTTACTGGTCGCTGGTTGTCGATTACGTGCGCCCTCAAGGCGCGAGGGTGGTGCTGCTCGCGCTTCTCCTCTTTGGTAGCATCGGTGTCCAGCTCCTCAATCCCCAGATCGTGCGGTCCTTCATCGACACCGCGACCGGTGGGGGCGCCGAGCGAAAGCTTTTCGTCCTGGCGGCGGTCTTCGTTGGCGTCGCCCTCGCCGGCCAGGTGATGGCCGTGGGCGCGACCTGGCTCGGCGAGAGAGTCGCCTGGACGGCGACCAACGCCCTCCGCGCCGACCTCTTCGACCATTGCCTGCGCCTCGATCCCTCGTTTCACAAGTCGCGGACGCCGGGCGAGATGATCCAGCGCATCGACGGGGACGTCGACGCCCTGTCGCTCTTCTTCTCCCAGCTGGCAATACAGGTGCTCGCTAACCTGCTCCTCCTCGCCGGGGTCCTCGTGATCCTCTTCCTGGAGGACTGGCGCATCGGCCTGGCGCTGGGCGGCTTCGCCCTGGTCACGCTAGCCGTCCTCACGCGGCTGCGGCTCCTGGGCGTACCGTTTTGGGCCGCGGAGCGCGAGGCGGGCGCGCAGTTCTACGGCTACACCGGCGAGCTCCTCTCGGCGACCGAGGACATCCGGGCCAACGGCGCCCGCGATTACGCCATCGACCGCTTCTCGCGCGCGAACCGTCGCTGGCTTGGCGCCCGCCGCGGGGCGAACCTGGCCAGCACGACCATGTGGGCGTCTTCGCTCACCCTGTTCTCCGTCGGCAACGTCGTGGCCTTCGCGATCGGCGCTTATCTGTGGGACCGCGGGGCGATATCGATCGGCACCGTCTACCTGATCTTCAATTACACGGAGTTGCTGCGGCGGCCCATCGAGCAGATACGGCAGCAGCTCCAGGAGCTTCAGTCCGCAACCGCGAGCATCGGGCGCATCGAGGAGCTGCTGCAGACCCGCTCGCGGCTCGAGGACGCCGGGCGGCTGGAGCTACCGAACCTAACGCCGGACCTCGAGTTCGATGGCGTCTCCTTCTCCTACGGGGCGGATGAGGCCGTGCTCAACGATGTGAGCTTCCGGCTGGCCGCGGGACGGTCGCTTGGCGTCCTCGGCCGCACGGGCAGCGGCAAGACCACCCTCGCGCGCCTCATCTTTCGCCTGTACGACCCCGACCGCGGTCAGGTGCGCATTGGCGGCCGAGCGCTGGCCGAAGTTGGTCTGGATCGGCTTCGCCGCGGGGTGGGCTTCGTCAGCCAGGATGTCCAACTGTTCGATGCCAGCGTCCGCGACAACCTCACCTTTTTCGATGCGTCGATGAGCGACGAACGTCTGCTCGCAGCAGTCGGCGACCTCGGCCTCGGAGGTTGGCTCGCGTCCCTGCCCGAAGGCCTAGACACGCGCGTGAGCGCCGCCTCCGTCTCCGCCGGCGAGGCACAGCTCCTCGCCTTCGCCCGCGTCTTCCTGGCCGCCCCGGCCATCGTCGTCCTCGATGAAGCGTCCTCGCGCCTCGATCCGGCGACCGAGCGGCTGATCGACCGGGCGATCGACAAGCTACTCGAGGGCCGGACCGCGGTGATCATCGCCCACCGCCTCGCCACCCTGGATCGCGTGGACGACGTCCTCATCCTTGAAGACGGCCTCGTCGTCGAGCACGGGCCGCGCACGGTTCTGGCCGCGTCGGCGGACTCGCTCTTCGCCCGAATGCGGCAGTCGGACCTCGCGGGAGCGCTGGCGTGAAGAGCTCCGTACTTGTCTGGCGGCTTATCCTTTTCAGGCCCTGGCTGTATCTTCTGAATCTGTTCCTGTGGACGGCGATCCACACCGCCCCCATTCTGCCCGCCCTGCTCGTGCGTGAATACTTCAACTCCCTCACCGGTGAGGCGCACGCTCGCTTTGACGTCACGACGCTCATAGCCCTGTTCCTGGCGGTCGCGGCGGGGCGGGTCGTCTTGATCTATGCGGGCATGATCGCCGACGTCGTACACCGCTTCAGCACGAGCGCCCTGGTCCGCCGCAACGTCCTGGGCGGCATCCTCGAACGGCCCGGCGCCGCCGCAATGACCGTGCCCGTGGGCGAGACCCTTAACCGGTTCCGCGATGACGGAATGTACATCGAAGACTGCGTCGACTGGACCTTGGACGTCGTCGGTTCCGCCGTCCAGGCCGTGGTGATCGTCGCGCTCCTGGTCAGCATCGACCCCTGGGTTACGCTCCTCGTGTTCGTTCCCCTCGCCGGAGTGGTCCTCATTGCCCAGGCCGTGGGCCAGAGGGTCGAGCACTTTCGCCAGACCAGCCGCAGGGCGACGGGCAACGTGACGGCTCTGATCGGCGAGGCATTCGCTAACGTACAGGCGGTCCAGATCGCCGGCGCCGAAAAAAGCGTCGTCGGCCACTTCCGCCGCCTCAGCCAAGAGCGGGGACGCGCCATGGTTGCGGACCGCGTTCTCACCCAGGCTTTCCAGTCGATCTACGCCAACACGGTGAGCCTGGGCACAGGCCTAATCCTCCTTCTCACCGCCGGCAAGATGCGATCGGGCGCATTGACCGTTGGCGACTTCGCCCTGTTCGTATATTTCCTTGGTGAGATCGCGAACTTCAGCCAGTTCCTTGGCCGCTTTCTTACCACCTACCGCCAGACGGGAGTTTCGTTTGGCCGCCTGGCCGCTCTCCTACCCGGAAGGACCGCCGCCGACGTGGTAGTGCGGCGGGACCTCCAGCTCCATGGGCCTCTCACGCCGCTGGGCCCAGGGGAACAACCCGGAGTCGGGGACGGTCTGCGTTCACTGTCCGTGCGGGGCCTCACCTATCGCCACGCTGAATCGGGGAGGGGTGTCGAGAACGTCGACTTTGATCTCGAGCGGGGCAGCTTCACGGTGATCACCGGGGTCATTGGCTCGGGGAAGACCACCCTGTTGCGGGCGGTGCTGGGCCTCCTCCGGCCCGAGGCCGGCGAAGTGGAGTGGAATGACAGACTCGTGACCGCCAGCGCGGAGTTCTTCGTTCCACCGCGAAGCTCCTACGTCCCCCAGGTCCCGGCGCTGTTCAGCGCCAGCCTGCGCGAGAATGTCGTCTTCGGCCGTCCGGCCGGCGACGACGCGATCGCCGCGGCGGTGCGGGCGGCCGTCCTCGAGAGGGACGTTGCGGCCCTGCCGGCTGGCCTCGAAACAGCGGTCGGCGCCCGCGGTGTGAAGCTCTCCGGCGGTCAGGTCCAGCGCGCCGCCGCGGCCCGCGCGTTCGTGACCGCCGCGGACCTCATCGTTCTCGACGACCTCTCGAGCGCGCTAGACGTATATACGGAGCGCATTCTCTGGGAGAGGCTTTTCGGCCAGCGCGACCTCACCTGCCTCGTGGTGTCCAACCGCCATTTCGCCCTCGGCCGCGCCGACCAGATCATCGTTCTCAAGGATGGTCGCGTCGTCGCCCGCGGGCGCCTCGACGACCTCCTTGCCACAAGCGAGGAGATGTGCCGTCTCTGGCGAGAGGAGAAGGCGGAGGGTGAAGACGATCGGTCCCAGATTGACAGAGACGGGGCCTGAGACCATGGACGTGCCACCGATCCTTTCCAAGCGCCTGTCCCTCGTCTGGCTCTGCCCGGAATTCATGCGAGCCGTTCTGGACGGACGCGAGCCCAACGGCGAGGCACGACCGCACGCCATCCTCCCGGTGGGCTGGCCCGACCAGGAGATGAAAGCGCTATTCGAAATGCGCCTCCAGCAGATGGAGAGCGACCCTTCGACGGCGCCCTGGCTCTTGAGACTCATGGTCCGCCGCGCCGACCACGCGTCGGTGGGCAGGATCAATTTCCACGGCAAGCCCGACGGCGCGGGCAGGGCTGAGCTCGGCTACACCGTCGACGAGCCTTTTCGTCGCCAGGGCTACGCGGCCGAAGCCGTGCGCGCCTGCATGTCCTGGGCGCGGGCCCTCGCTGTCAGGCGCTTCCTTCTGTCGATCTCGCCGGCCAACCTCCCGTCGTTGAACCTGGCGGTCCGGTTCGGCTTTAACCGCATCGGCACTCAGATCGATGAGGTCGACGGCGAGGAGTGGGTCTTCGAGCTCGTGGTGCCGCGATCGTAGCCGCGCGCCCCTTCGGCCGGACGCCCTGGTTGACATTCGTGATATAAAGTGAAGGATCGTTCACTTTTCTCCGCGGGAGCTCCTGATGCCAAAAGTCTTACCTGAATACCTCAGGCAGCGCCGGAAGCAGGTCCTCGACGCGGCCGCGGCCTGCTTCAGCCGCAACGGCTTTCACCAGACCTCCATGCAGGACATATGCCGGGAGGCTCACTTGAGTCCCGGAGCGGTCTATCGCTACTTCCGGAGTAAAGAGGAGATCATTCAGGCGATCTGCGAGGACTCGCACGAGCACGACCTGCGGATCATCGAGGCGATCAGGGCCGGCGGCCAAACCCTCGATGTCCTGGCCGAGATCGCGCGGGAGTTCTTCGGCAACTTCCGCCAGGACGAGATATCTCTGGTGCTCGACCTGTGGGCGGAGTCGGGCCAGGACGCGCGCATCCACGAGACGGTCAGGCGGGGCGCGGATGGATTCAAGACGTCCTTCGCGGAGCTCGTCCGCCGCGCCCAGGCGCGGCGCGAGATCAACTCCCGCCTCGAGCCGGAGGCTGTGGCCCGCATCTTCTGCTCCCTGTACCTCGGCTTCCTGGTGCAGCGCCACCTGGACCCCGACTTCAGCGTCGAGGACTACGTCGCCGCGGCCATGGCCATGGTGGGCGGGACGTTCTGGGAGGGGTCTTCGCGGGCGGAGCCGCTTCTCGGCTCCGTGGCGGTTCATTAGGCTCGGAGACCCCGGACTTAAGCCCTCGTATCTCCGAGCCCTTACGATCCCTCCGACTTTCGTCGGAGGCGGGTATCGGCGATATGGCCGGTCGCCGCGGTCGCCTTTCCTGAAATAATCTATGGCGGGCGGCCGCCCTTTGTGACGTTCGTCACCCTCCGGGCTTGACCGTGCTGGTAGCCCGGCTATAAAAGAAGGAGCGTTCGCTTTTCTTCCTCAAAGGCGACGGCCGGACTGAGAGGTAACCATGGCTCTATCGACAAAGACCCTTGCCCGAGCGAGCGCCGCCCGTCCCTGGCGGACGATCGGCATTTGGGCCGCGGTGTTCGCCCTCAGCATCG
>CAYRCD010000063.1:0-13166 GCA_964422735.1 uncultured Dehalococcoidia bacterium
ATTCGCAGACCTTGGGCAGGTCGCGCACGGCCTCGACGATCCTTGGAGTCATGTCCTTCGGGTAAGAGGTCAGGAAGCGGATACGGTCGAGGACGTCGAAGCCGTGGAGGGCGGCCATGAGGTCGCCGAGGTCGGGACCGTCATCGAGGTCGTGACCATAGGCTTCGACCGTCTGGCCGAGAAGGGTGACCTCGCGTACGCCACTGGCGACCAGGTGCTCGACCTCGAGCTTAACGTCGTCGATCGGCCGGCTGCGCTCGCGGCCGCGCCGGTAAGGGACGATGCAGTAGGTGCAAAACTTGTCGCAGCCGTGGATCACGGGCACGAACGCCGCCGGCCCCTGAGCGGCCGCGAAAGTCCGCGGCCAGAACTCGCCGCCCGCGTCGTCGGCGAGGCCGAGGGCCTCGAAAATGCCGTCGTAGGCCTGGGGGCGGGCGAAGTGGTCGACAAAGGGGAAGCGGCGCTTCAGCTCGTCGCTCTTGGGGCCGACCATGCAGCCCATGACGACGACCTGGAACTCGCTGCCCTTGCTCTTGAGACGCTTAAGGCGGCCGAGCTGGCTGAACGCCTTCTGCTCGGCGTGGTCCCGGATCGAGCAGGTGTTAAGGACCACGAGATCGGCGCCTTCGGGCGCGTCGCTCTCGGCCCAACCCAGGCGATCGAGTCCGGCGGCGAGCTTCAAAGAGTCGGCGACATTCATCTGACAGCCGACGGTCCAAATGTGGTAGCGCTTGGGGGGCATAACGCACCAGATGATATCAGACCGTCTGTCCCGGCCCGCAATGGGAGAAGGGGATATTAGCCTTGAGACGCAAACGTAGACGCGGCCGGCCAGGCCTAAGTCTTCTTCGCCTGCGCGCCTAACGGCGAAATCGTTCCCACCTTTTGCAGTTGGTCTTCGCTGCCGAAGACCATTAGCTGGTCCCCGAGGGCGAGGCGGGTGGCCGCCGCCGGACCGACGATCATCGTCCCGCGCTCGTTGCGTACCGCGAGGACGATGACGTCGTTCGCCCGGGACAGGACTTCGCCCAGCGTCTTGCCGGCGAAGCCCGACTCGGCGTCAACGCCAAAGTTGCAAAGGATACCCGCGGCCTGGTTGCCGGCGGCGACAATATCCATGAAGTCGAGGAGAACGGGCTGTAGCGCCGCGACGGCCATGCGCCGGCCGCCCATCTGGTAAGGCGAAATGACGCTATCGGCGCCCGCCTGGCGCATCTTGCTCTCGTTGGCCATCGAGCCCGCGCGGCAGACGACGAAAACGTCCGGCCGCAGGCTCTTCGCGGTCAGCGTTATGTAGGTGTTGCCGGCGTCGGAGTCGGAGGCCGCGATCAGCGCCGCGCAGCGGGTGAGCCCGGCTTCGATCAGTGTGCTTTCCTCGGTCGCATCGCCCTCCACGGCCAGAAAGCCCTCTTTCCGTGCCTGTGCGAGCGCATCCCGGTTCGAATCGACGACAACGAAGGCCGCGTGGCGCCACTTGAGCTCGCGGGCAATCTCCTCGCCGACACGGCCGTAGCCGCAGATGATGTGATGGTCGCTGAGATGCGCAATCATCGTCCGGAGCCGCCTTTCGCCGAACACCTGCTGCAGGTCGCCCTCGATGATTGTGCTCACGAGGGCCGTGAGGATATAAAACGCCGTCCCGACGCCGCCCAGGAGGAGGAGTGACGTGTATACACGGCCGGTGTCGTCGAGCGGCCGTACTTCCTGGTAGCCAACGGTCGTGATCGTTATAACCGTCATGTAGAAGGCGTCGAGAAGCGACCAGCCCTCGATAACCACGTAGCCCAGCGTCCCGACGGCCATGATCACGGCCAGGATCACGAGTCCGACCGCCACGCGCGAGAACTGAGTGGCGAAAAAAACCAGGTGGGCCATCGCCCAGCGATAGAGCTTCACGGCCGTTATTCTAGAGGAACAAGCGACAGAGGGCTGGAGCAAGGTGGCAGAGGAACGGACCGACGCTAATCGTGGCGGCAAACTCGGAATCAAACGGATCGATCACGTTTCGATAGCAACGTCGGATATCCGCGAGCGGACGAGGTTCTTCGAGGAGCTATTCGGCATCAAGATCATCGGGCGCTTCGATCAGCCTGAAGCAGGCTTTAACGGCGCGAACCTGTCGATCCCGGGCTCGGACACCGAGCTAGAGCTGCTGGAGCCAAACGGCGACCGTAGCTTCGTAAGCCGCTTCCTCCAGGGAGGCGGCTCGATGTATCACCACGTAACGTTCGAGGTCTACGACATCGAGACAGCCGTCGCGGCGCTGCGGGAGTCCGGCATCGAGCCCTTCGGCCTGCGCACCGAGAGCGCCTGGAACAAGGAGCTGTTCATCCACCCGCGCGACACGGGCGGGGTTCTGATCCAGCTCTATGAGGCCGGGCCGGGCGGATGGGGCTAGGCGCGGCCACCTCAGGACGTACACTGCGAGATCACCAGCAATGCGGCGAGCACGTACCAGGCTCCCTTGAGCATCCACCACGACAACTGGACCGACGCCGTCACGACCATCCGCGGAATGTCGACGACCACCGCCTGCACGGGCGTCAGGGAGTCGCGCTTACGCCAGAAAGACGAGTAAAAGGCGCTGAGCGCGGCGCTCGTGATCAGCAGCCACCCGAAGACAAAGACGATCGGGCTGGGAGCCGAGAGCCCCAGGTAAACGAACCCAAGGCCAACGGCGAAGAACGCGGCCGCGGCCCAGCCCTGCTCGGCCGGGTCACGCGGGACGACGACGTGTTCCCGGGGCAGGCCGGCCTCGAACGCCGGCGATTCAAGACGAGGCGGCGCCTCCAGACCGCACTCCGGGACTCCGGTCGCCGGGGCCGGCGCGGGCGTTGCCGAAGGGGCCATCGCTGTCGAAGGCGAGACGCCGGCGTCCTCGACCGGGTACACGTTCGGCGACTGGGCGCCGGCCGCGGGGTTGGTGACCGTCAGATCAGCGGCCGGCGCGGGCGCGACTTCGCCAGAGTTGAACTTGCGGCCGCAGAAGGGGCAGGTGATCGTGCCGCGGTCTTTGGTGACGAAGGCAGTGTGACAGGAGGGACATAGGGCGTCCCGCGAGGCGCCCCTGCCCAGAGTCATGAAGCTCAAGGCCGCTTGCCGCGTCGGGCCTGAGGCCACCTCGTAGTCAGCATCGCGGCCGAACCATAACACAGCCCGGTGTGCGGCTGGGCGCGACTGCCGTCAGTACGAAGGGTTCCGGATTGGAGAATTCAGGTCGCCGAAGCTCCGGCGCGATGTCAGCGCCGTTGGCCCAGGCGATGCGTCCTCAAGAACCTGAGGCCACCAGCGCGGCCTTGCGACCGGCCTCGTAGAGGGTTTCAGGAGCGATGTCGGCCCCGTTTCGCCAGGCAATGGTCCCTAACGCCCTCTCGATCCTGAACCTGCGGAACCGCTCCACGTCCTTCAGGGGCTCGAAGATGGGGCCCCGGAGGAATGGCTCGAGGTCGACCTCCCGCCTGGAGCCATCGGCGAAAGTAAATTCGACGACGTAATCCCTGACGTACTTGGCACGCTGAACCATGTACTCTGGCTGGCCTACCCTTGACGTCGTCGTCGCGTTCGCGGCCTCCCGGCATTTGGATTCGCCAGCATCGGTTCAGACGGCAACTCGTCCCAGCCCGCGGGCCTGAGACCCAGGAATAGAACATCAGGGTCGATGTCGGCTCCGTTGGGCCAGCAGATCGTCCCAAACTTGCGATCGATCCGGAACTTTCGAAAGTACTCGGGGTCCTTCACGGCGGCGAAGACCGGCCCTCGCAGGTAAGGCTCAAGATTGATTTCGCGGATCGAGCCGTCGGTGAATCTAAGCTCGACAACGAAGTCCCGAACGTGCCTCGCACGCTCGACACGGACAAGTTCCTGCTCTACTCGAGCGGGGCGATCCGCTTCAACGGCTGGTACCTTCGTGCGAGTTCCCAATCCTCGTCCAACTCCGCTCGATGAATTCAGGCCCACTCTCGTACGAGAGCCAGGGCTCGGCGAGGCATTCGTCCCTTCATTACGCTTAGGCCTTCGAGTGCAATCCGAGCCTCGTCACCAGCATACTCGGCGTGGAAGTGCGCGGGCCAGTGATCGTTCTGGTGCATGACAATCGTGATCCCGAAGAAGAAGCTGATGCGCGGCACTGATGCATTCTACGGACTCAACGGCGGAAGGCCGGGGTGTCGACCCCGGCCTTCGCGAAGTGCTCTGGCGGGTGCCTCTAGCCCACACCGGTGATGTTCTTGCGCTTGTTGCGCACGTAGTCGACGAGGATGTACTCGCCCAGGCGGTCGGGAGTGGTGTAAAAGACGCGGCCCTTGTTCATCTTCGCCATCTGGTTTACGAACTCTTTCAGGTAGTAGTTGCGGTCGAGCATGAAGGTGTTGATCACGATCTTCTTCTGCGTGCAGCGCTTGACCTCTTTCAGGGTCTCGCGGATCGTGATCGGGCTCGGGGGGTAAGCGAAGTAAGAGCGGCCGCGCTCGAGGTGAGCGGTAGGCTCACCGTCGGAGATCATGATGATCTGGCGAGTGCCGCTCTTGTGCTTCGCGAGCAGGTTCTGGGCCATCATCAACGCGTGGTGCATGTTCGTGCCGAGGACCGACTCGTCCCAGCGCACATACGGCAACTGGTCCGCCTTTAGCTCGCGGGCGTAGGCGGAGAAGCCAATAATGTAGAGGGAATCGCGCGCGAACTGGGTGCTGATCAGGTTCTGCAACGCCATCGCGACCTTCTTGGCCGCCTGGAAGCTGCCGCGCAGCGCCATAGACCAGGAGAGGTCGACCATCATGACCGTCGCCGTCTGGGTCAGGGTCTCCGACTTCCAGATCTCGAAGTCGTCCTTGCTCAGCTTGACCGGCAGCTCCGCGCCTTCGCGCCGGAGGGCGTTCATGATCGTCCTCTCCAGGTGGAGGTGGAAGGGGTCGCCGAACTCGTACAGCTTGGTGTCGTCGGAGCGATCGACGCCGCGGCCGGCGTCGTCGATGCGGTGCTTGCCCGACTGCTCCTTCTTGAGCTGGGCATATATCTCGCCCAGGGCCTTCTGGCCGATTTTCTTGGTACCTCGCGGCGTCAGCTCCCAGGTATTGCCGCGCTTGCGGATGTAGCCCGCCTCCTGGAGGATCTCGAGGAACTGGCGTAGCTGGTTGAGAGTCTCCGCGGCCTCGTCGCCGAGGAGCTCGCGTAACTTCTCGGGATCGATGTCGTCGATGTCGCCGCCGTACTGGGTGCGCTCCAGCTGGCGCTCGATCTCGTCCATGTCCTGCATGCGCTCCATGAGGCGCATGGCTTCGCTCAGGTCGAGCTCCTCCTCGCCGCGGAACGGGTACTGGTTGCGCAGGTCGCGCTGGGGGTAGAGGAACTCGAGGTTCGCGGCCAGCTCGCCCAGCTCGTCCCGAAGCTCCGGGTCGCCGACTTTGTCCATGAGCAGGTCCTGGAGCTGCTGGCGCATGTCGGCCGGCATGGAGTCGAGCAGGTTTTGCATCTGCGCCACCTGGCGCTGCATCTGCTCGATCAACTCTTCGAGATTTTGGGGCGGGTTGTCGCCGAAAAGGTCGCCGTACTGCTGCATGAACTGGTCGAAGTTCGGCTCGCTGCCGGCCATCTTCTCGGAGAGCATCTTGTTCAGGTCGCGGACCATGTTCTTCATGCGCTCCATGTCCTCGGGCGACATGTTCGCGATCTGGGACTGGAGGTCGCGGAAGAAGGTATCCATCATGGCCTTCTTCAGCATCTCCATAAGCTCCTGGAACTCCGCCTGGGCCTCGGGGTCCATGAACTCGTAGTTCTGCAGCTCTTTCATCTGGCCGCCGAGGTCCTGGGGCAGGCCTTCGAGGAAGTTGCGCTTGCGTTCGACGATGTTCTTGAGCATCTCGGCGAACTGGGGGTCGGGAGCGCCTTGACCGCCCTGCTGACCCTGCTGGCCGCCCTGTTGCTGGCCGCCCTGGCTGGGCTGGCCTGGTTGCTGCCGGCCGCGCTGGCCCTGCTGGCCCGCCTGCCGCTGACCGCGCTGGCCGGACTGCTGAGCGCCACTCTGGTCCCCGGACTGGGGGGCCGACTCCTGGCCCTGGCCGCCGGCCTCGCCTTCATCGCCTTCGCTGCCATCGCCGGACTCACCGTCCTGGGAGCCGTCGGCGCTCTCCTGCGGACCGCCAAGGGCGTCGGCGAGACGCTGGTCCAATGTGCCACGCTCTTTGCCCAGGATCTCTTCCAGGCGGCGCTGGATGTCCTCGAAAACAGACGAGAGGTTGAAGCGGTCGAGGGTCGAGCGCCTCTGTTGACGCAGCTGTTGGAGCAGATCGCGCAGGCCCTGCATGCGCTGTCCCATGGGGTCGCGCATGCCCCGCTGGAGGAGATTGCGCAGCGCGTGCTGGAGGTCGCCGAAGTTCATCAGGTCATCGGTCAGCGCGTTGAGGATGTCGTCAGGGTCGAGGGGCGGTATTTCCTGCGTGCCGTCCCATTCGGTGTAGCGGTATCGAATGACCATAACCTGCCTCTGTCCCCTCGACGCCCGGCGTCTTAGGCCATTTGCCGAGGCTGATAAGCCTCGGCTCTCTTTGCTCTATCCCCTGTACTGCACCTTGGCGCCAACTCTGTCCTTATTCAGGCGTTTGTTGAGATGCAGGCCCTCGAGGATAAACTCCACAACCGAAGCAGTGAGAGCGGCGCTGGCCTTGGGCTCGACCTTCGCCACCTGCCCCGGCAGCCCTTCCACCTGCTTAACGATGCGCTCGTAGTTGGCCGAGGGCATCATGTCGCCGACCTCGACGGAGAGTCCTGACTTGAACCGCGTAATCATCTCATCGAAGTCTGAGACGCTGAAGTAGCGGTTGAACACGGCGACGACGGCGCCCTGGATCAGCTTCTCGATGATCTGGTCCTCTTTGCCTTCCTCGACGGTCTCGAACTCAACCTTGCCCTGGATCGCCGGGATGACGAACGGGAGGTCGCTGACCCGCGGCACCACGTCGGACTCGCTGGTATGGATCGCCCGCCGCATCGCATTGGCCAGGAGACTCTCGTAATTGGCGATCGAGGCGCGAACGGACACACCCGAGCGCTGATTCACGTCCGGGCTGCGCCGCGCCAGCCGGCTGACCTCGGCGACGACTTCCTTCATGAACTGGGGCACGACGACTTTGTAGTCCTCGTCGTCGAACCGCATGCGCTCCTGCTCCATGATCCCGATCTCGTGCTCGACGGCACGCGGGTAGTGGGTACGGATCTGGGCGCCGTAGCGGTCCTTGAGCGGGGTGATGATGCGCCCGCGGTTGGTGTAGTCCTCCGGGTTTGCGGTGGAGACGATGAAGACGTCGAGCGGCAGACGGATCTGGTAGCCGCGGATCTGGACGTCCCGCTCCTCCATGATGTTGAAAAGCCCGACCTGGATGCGTTCGGCCAGGTCGGGCAGCTCGTTGATGGCGAAGATGCCGCGGTTGGTGCGCGGGATCAGGCCGTAGTGGATCGTCAGCTCGTCGCCGAGGTAGCGGCCTTCGGCGACGCGGATCGGGTCGACCTCGCCGATGAGGTCGGCGATAGTGATGTCCGGAGTTGCCAGCTTTTCGCCGTAACGGGCGTCGCGGTCGATCCATTCGATCGGTGTGGCGTCGCCCTTTTCCGCGACGAGGTCGCGACCGTACTTCGAGATCGGCTCGAACGGGTTGTCGTTGACCTCGCTGCCCTCAATCGCCGGGACCTCGTCGTCGAGCAGCGAAACGAGCGAGCGGATGAGGCGGGACTTCGCCTGGCCCCTCTCGCCGAGAAAGATGATGTCTTGGCCGGAGAGGAGAGCATTCTCGAGCTGAGGGATCACCGAGTCTTCGAAACCGACGATGCCGGGGAACAGCTCATCACTGGCCCGCATCTTCTTGATCAGATTGCGGCGCATCTCTTCCTTAACGCTCTGGACCCTGTAGCCCGATGCGCGAAGCTCCCCTAGCGTCTCTGGTTTTCCTGCCACGATCCCTCGCTACCTCCTGTTGCCCGCCCCTGGTCAGCGGAGGCATCAATGATCCTCCCGAACCTCGTTGGGCAGATTCATTATACCGAGTCGCCTGCCTATTGCCAGTCGAAGCAGCCGGCCCCGGCGGCCGCTTAGCCTCCTGGCGGCGGCTCGGGCGTCAGCGTCGGTGTGGCTGTGCGCGGCGGGGCAAGCGTTACCTGGAGCGTGTTGTTGGAGCGGTCGATCTCGTTAACGCCGGCGAATGGATCAACGATGGCCACCACGTCTTCGACCTGCGTGATCCGGAAGTTCTGGCTCTGAACGGTTACGGTGGAACCGACCTTGAGCGTCCCCACGGGCGTCACTAGCTGCTCGCTGCGCAAGGCTAAGGTGCGGACGCTGATGAAGATGGACTGATTGATCAGATCGCCGGGGCCGCGATTGCCTATCGTCACGGCAACGCGGCCGTCGGGAAGGAGAGAGATGCCGGTGACGACCAGATCGGCGGGCCCAAGGTTGATGGCCGGCGTGCCGGTGCCGCGGGTGGCGGCCGGAGTTCCGGTACCTCCCGTGGCGCTAAACCCGCCGCCGTCGAACCCGGCGGGAAAGGTCGAGACCGTCCTTGGCAGCGGCGTGGGCAGCGCGATGGCAAGGCGTTCGACGCCGCTCACGTTGTCCAGGGCGCTGACGGGAACCCAGCCCCGGCCGGCCGAGCCAGGCGGAAACTGGATCGCAAGCCAGTTCGAGTCGGCATCCCTGCCCACGGGCGTCACCGCCTCGCTCTTGTTGAGTAGTCCGATAACGGCGAAACTGTTGCCGGGACCAAGGCGGACATCGAGCTGCACCTTCGTACGGGGTCGAACGTCCGGCGTCGGGCTGCTCGAGAGGGATATCACGGGCTCGTCAACCGAGGCGGGTACCTGCACCCTTGTGGCCGTGTCGTCATCTCTGGCCATGAAGACCGCGAGCAGGGCGAGGGCCACGCCGGCGAAAGTCCCTACGCCGAAGCCGAAGAGAAACGCATAGGGCGAAAAGCGGGATGGCCGCGAACTCTCTTCGGTGGGTTGCTCCATTGGCAGGGCTCAATTCTAGCATCGGCGGGCGGCGCGTTTTGTTATGATCGGCAGGTCCAACTCGCTTTACTTGAGGGAACCAAAGAGGAGCGACAGGTCGTGGTACAGGAAGAGCGAGAGCAGGGACAGGTCCGAAACGAGCTCATTGAGCGGCTAAAGGCGCTCGAGACACCGCAGTCGGCGACGACGCTGGGCGAGCTTGCCTACAGGCGCGCGCGCGAGGCCCTGGAAAAGGCCCTGGAGGAAGCGCGGCACATCCGCATCGAAGCCCTCGAGGACGCCCGCGCGACCCGGGAGCGGGAGCTCGCGGCCGTCATGGAGGCGCTCAAGGCGCTGCGCGCTTCAGCCGAGACCCAGATCGCCTCGATCATAGCTCAGGCTGAGACGGAAGCGAACCAGGTGCGAGCGCGGGCGCGCGAAGAAGCCGAGACGACGCTGACCAAGGCGCGCTCGGAGGCGGATTCCATCCGCTCCGAGGCCGTCGCGATCCGGGCGGCTGCCGAGGAACGCGCACACGAGACCGACCGGCTCGAGGCCTCCTTCAACCGGATGGCGGCAGAGTTCGCCGGGCGTGTCGGTCTGGGCGAGCAACCCGCGGAAGGCTGGCTCAAGCGCCTTTTCGGCCGGCGGCAGTAACGCCCGCCGGGACCAGCGTAGCCGGCCGCCAGAATTCCAAGTCCGACCCAGCCTTGGCCTCCTCCCGCCTCCAGCGCCAGTTAAAGCGGCTCGTCAAGCCGACGCCGGTGGTTGATGGCGTCTTTCAGCTCCGGGCCCTCGGGGCCAAAGTCACCGTTATCCTCGGAGCCGGAGACGACGTCGTTCTCGTCGATGCCGGCGGGCTGGGAAGCGCGGGTCTGATCAGCGCCGGATTGGGTGAGCTTGGCATCGAGCCCGAGCGCGTACGCCTGGTCGTCCTCACCCACAACCACCCCGACCACAGCGGCGGCCTCGCGGCCTTGGTCGAGGCAACCCGGGCGCGCGTCGCGGTCCACCGCGACGACGCGAGCATGGTCAGCCGCGACACTCCCGTCACTAACCCTTTCCATAACGCGGTGCTGTCCGGCATTACGCGCCGCGTTATCCCGCCCCTGCACGGCGACCCCGTGAACGTCGACATCGTGCTCGAGGGCGGCGAGGCCCTGCCCCACGCGGACGACTTCCGCGTCGTCCACACGCCGGGCCATACACCGGGTAGTATCTGCCTCCACTCGCGTGCCCGGCGCCTGCTTGTGGTCGGCGACGCCCTTCAATACCGCTTCGGAGAACTGAGTGCGCCCTCGATGGCCGTCACGCAGGACCATCCGCTCGCGATTGACTCTCTCAAGGCGCTGCTGCCCCTCCAGTTCGAGGTCATTTGCTTCAGTCATTTCTCTCCGCTGCGACGTCAGGCGTATGCCGAGCTCCAACGGCTGGTCTACCGCAAGACGACAGAGGCCAGCCGACCTTCGCCTTCACGGCGGCGAAAAGCCACCGGTTAGCTCTACGGGAGCCTAAACTCCATCCCCACCTCCTCTTTACAACCCCCGTGGGGCGCGTACGATAGCGCCAATCTCGGGCAAGGTGATGGCTCATGGAACGAGTGATCGAGGCCGGGAAACCACCGCCCGAAACTCTGGTCAAGCTCCTGGAACGCTCAGCGGACGTCTACGGCGATCGCGTCGCGGTGCTCTTCAAACCCGGCTTCCGCTATCAGCGTTGGAGCTTCCGCGACCTCTGGGAACAATCCGGCCAGGTCGCCGCTTTGCTGCAAAAGGCAGGGCTGGCAAAGGGCGACCGGGTGATTATCTGGGGTCCGAACAGCCCCTACTGGGTGCTGGCATTCTTCGGCTGCCTTCGAGCGGGCGGCGTCGCCGTGCCGATCGACCTCCGAAGCGCCGACGACTTCGTTCAACGCGTGGTATCTAAGACAAAGCCCAGGCTGGCTTTCCTCAGCCGCTTCCTCACGACCGACTGCCCCATGGGAGCGCCGGTCCTGGATCTGGAAGACGCGCCGCGACTGATCGGGGGTTACGGCGAGCCTGAGGAAGTGGCGGTGGCGGGGTCTGACCTGGCGGAGATC
Organism: uncultured Dehalococcoidia bacterium; assembly: GCA_964422735.1. Taxonomy (GTDB): domain Bacteria; phylum Chloroflexota; class Dehalococcoidia; order DSTF01; family WHTK01; genus CAYRCD01. The sequence goes on from CAYRCD010000063.1 coordinate 11,057, forward strand.
ATGTTCACCTCGGGCACGACGGGCGACCCCAAGGGCGTCATGCTCACTCACACGAACCTGATGGCCAACCTCGCCGCCGGCGTCAGCTACATCCCCGGCACACCGTCATACAGGCTCCTTTCCATGCTGCCGTTGAGCCACATGTTCGAACAGATGGGGGGACTCCTCCTTCCCCTCCAGGCCGGCGCCAACGTCACCTACACCACCAGCCGCCAGCCCTCGGTCCTTTCTCGCCTCATGCAGGAGCGAAAGGTGACCACGATGCTCCTCGTCCCCCAGGCTCTCGAGCTGTTTATGAACGGGATCGAACGGGAAGTGCAGCGCCAGGGCAAAGAAGGTGTGTGGCGACTGTCCCAGCGGGTCGCCGGACATCTGCCCTTCCCGTTGCGGCGCCTGCTCTTCCGGCAGGTCCACAAGCGCTTTGGCGGACATCTTGACCTGATCGTGTCCGGTGGCGCGGCGCTCGACCTCGACCTGGGTCGCAAGTGGGAAAACCTCGGCGTCCACGTGATCCAGGGCTACGGCGCGACGGAGGCCTCGCCGGTCATCAGCATCCATCCGATCACAAAGCCGCGCTTCGATTGCGCCGGCCTGCCTCTCCCCGGCGTGGAGGTCAAGATCGCGGCCGACGGCGAGGTCCTGGCCAAGGGGCCCAACATCTTCCAGGGCTACTGGGAGGACCCGGAGAAAACGGCGGCGGCGCTCGAGGACGGCTGGTACAAGACCGGCGACCTGGGAGAGATCGACGGCGACGGCTATCTTCACATCCGAGGACGCAAGAAGGACATGATTGCCCTGCCCAGCGGTCAGAAGGTCTTTCCGGAGGACATCGAGGCGGTCCTGAACAAGCACCCGGACGTCATCGAAGCGGCGGTGGTGGGCTTGCCGCGCGGGACAAGCATCGAGGTCCACGCGGCGTTGCTCATGAGCGACCCGCGAAAGGACGGCGAAGCCGTTGCCTGGGCCAACGCGCAGCTCGCCGAGTTTCAGCGCGTTCGCGCCTGGACGATTTGGCCCCAGCCCGACTTCCCTCGCACTCACACGCTCAAGGTCAAGAAGAACGTCGTGCTCGATGTGCTCAGGGGGGCGGCGGCGGCGCCGAAATCTGCCCCCGCGACTCCCGGCTCGGGCCAGCCGGGGGCGCCGCGAGACCTCCGGGCCATCATTGCCGAGGTCGGCGCTGTCTCGCCCGCCGACGTCGCGGCGGACAAGACCCTGGGCGCCGATCTCGACCTCGATTCCTTGAAGCGCGTGGACCTTCTCTCCGCGGTTGAAGAGGAGCTGGGGGTGTACCTGGACGAGAGCCAGGTGGGGCCGGAGACCACCGTCCGCCAGCTCGAGGCGGCGCTCGCGGAGGGGTCGCGGGCGGCGATTAAGCTCGGGTTCGCGGGCTGGGGTAGGAGCTGGTGGTGCAGCCTGGTGCGCCGCGGCCTGCATCGCTTGCTGGTCTTCCCGCTCCTGGGACTGACCTATCGCCTGCGCGTCAGGGGGCGCGAGAACCTCAAGGGTATCGAGGCGCCGGTGCTCTTCGCGGCAAACCACGGCCTGCTTTTCGATAATGGGCTCTTCCTCAAAGCGCTGCCGGCGGCGTGGCGGCGGCGCCTCGCCATCGCCGGGGCCGCGGACCTCTGGCGCCAGCCTCTGTGGCGGATCATGAACCCGCTGCTGGGCAATGGCTTTCCCGTAGCGCGCGAAGGCGCGGTGCGCGAGAGCCTCGAAAACGTGGGCAAGGTGCTGGACGAGGGCTGGTCCGTGCTCATCTACCCCGAGGGTGAGCTGACGATAGGGGGGCCGATGAAGCCGTTCATGTCCGGCGTCGGCCTCATCGCCGAGGGCGCCGCGGTGCCCGTGGTGCCGATGCGACTGCGGATCAACGATTTCGGCCGGCCCAGGACGCTGCCCTTTCTCAAGCGCGGCGATGTCGAGGTGCTCTTCGGCTCGCCGATGACGTTCGAGCCGGACGGGCTATACGCGAACGCCACCGAGAAGATCGAGGCGGCGGTCGGGGCGCTGTAAGGTCTTAAGCGCGCGCCTGGGCGCGGTCCGCTCGCGGCGCACTCCCGGTCTGCAGGGCCGCTTTCGCGACGATCCAGTAAGCAACGAAGCTGAA
>CAYRCD010000064.1:0-13099 GCA_964422735.1 uncultured Dehalococcoidia bacterium
CGAGATCAGCCGTCGATCCCTCCAACCAGTCCTTTTTTCAGCACCCTGCTAGGCCATCGCGGTGCCTCATCAATGAGAAAGCGAACGCCCAGATTGCGGTCACTGGATGCGGCAGAAACACCAGTGACGTCGGCGAGTGTGAGCCCGCGTTCGAAGCCGGCGGCGACGTCTGTGTTGAGGCGGACCTTAGCTCGAAGCGGTTTAGACGACGCTTGTTCGACCCAGGCGCGGATGATCAAGCGACCGGTGCGACCTGGGGACATCCCCCACTGTAAGGAGGGCATCATCACGCGGGTTGTTACAGCCGACGGAGGTCTTTGACCATTGCCTGGATGAGAGGGCTGGGTTCCAGGCCGAGCTCGGCGTGGAGCAATGCCCGATAACGTTCGAAAGCTGCCAGGGCTTCCGCTCGGTTTCCCTCGGCCAAGTAGACGCGGATGAGGGCGGCATGCGAGGTCTCTCGGAGTGGCTCCGCCTTCACAGCAGCCAGTGCAGCGCTCGTCGCGTCTGCGTAACGCCTGCTGGCCGTCAGCCGTTCGGCAAGCGCGTCCAGCGCGTGCAACCGCAGCTGCCTCCAGTCCTCCGCTTCAACTACGGCCCAATCGTCGTACCAGTCAGGTAGCAGATCGGCCGAAAGAGCGGCGATCGCGTCGTTATTCAAATCACCTTGTCGCTGCGCGCTACCGTGGTTCACCAGGCGATGGGCAAGAGCGCGGGACTCCCGAATATCGACGGCAACGTGGTCAGCCAGGCGAAGATCATGCACGGACACGACAATCGCCTCGTGCGCGATCCGGGTCAGCCGCGAAATGGCGGAGCGCAGACTCGCGTGGGCATGGTCCTCAGATGCTTCGGGCCACAACGTCCCGGCAGCGGCAGTTCGCATTACTGAGCGTTCGCGCAAGGCGAGGAAGGCCAGCAAACGCTGCGAGCCACCGGGAAGGGCCGCCAGAGCGTCTCTTCCCCTTACCCAGAACCGGAAGCCACCCAAGACGGCGATATGGAGAGGGCCACTACCTGCGGGCAACGAAGGCGAAAGGCTACTGCTCATCAACAGCGAGAGAGAGAAAGTCCGCCCGAACCCTGTCTGGGTTAGCTAGCTGGACTGGCATCAAGGGTTCCTCTGGGTTGGGACTCCCGGTTAGCGGACCTTACAAAGTGAAGATGCGCGGAGCACCGAAAGCTGTCTGTACGTTCGCTGACTTAAGGCGACAAAAGTGAGCTATAGCGGGCGCGAATGACCGCCTCACACTCGCAGGCCTCAGCTTCAAGGCGTCCGCGAGACGCCGAGCCTAGCCCTGGGCTCGAACCGACCGCCGAGAATCGGATTCCTTGCTCCGGCAGGGAACAGGGTTAAGCTATCGAGCCCGGGCTCGATCCGGAGGACTCGAGCCCGGACGAAAGCAGGCGCTCTCCGTTCTCCAGCGTGGGGCCACCGCCCGGAAGGTTTTGGAACCGTGCCGTAATAAGTTCGTAGCACTCGCAAGCCGAGGCTTCCAGGCCAGCGCGGTCGACCACTGTCATCTTGCCGCGACTGTAGCTAATGAATCCGGCTTTCTGCAAAATGCCGGCGGCGACCGTAACGCTGGGTCTTCTGACGCCGAGCATTGTCGAAAGGAACTCCTGGGTGAGCGGAAAGGTATCTGCGTCCACCCGATCGTGCGTCATCAGGATCCAGCGGGCACAGCGTTCCTCCAGAGGGTGAAGGCGATTGCAGGCAGCCGACTGGGAGACGAGGGTGAACATCGCGACCATGTAGAAACCCAGCCCCGCCCTGAGCCCCGGGCATTGCGATACTAGCCGGAGAAATGAGGACGTCCTCAATCGCATCACATCTCCGGGTACCTGATTTAACAAACGCGACGTGGCGATCTTCAATCCCAAGAAGACCGACAAGTCGGCCATGCCTTCGTTGCCGACCGTGGCGATCTCGACCGCCTCGCCGCTATCAAGAACGGTGAGCATGGACAGCACACCATAATTAGGGAAATAGACGTAGCCCATCTCATCGGCGGGTTCGTGAAGGACTTGACCTATTCGAAGCCGGACGAGTTCGAGATGGGGAGTCAGGAGCTCATATTCACCCTGCGGCAGGGAGCGCAGGATACGATTGGCAATTCCCTTGTTGGTCCTCGGAACGGTCTCCACGAAAACCTGAGATCCTACCGAGGCTGGACGGCGACGCCACTCTGGTCGGCCTTCGCGTCCGTCAGCACGGCGTCTAGCCACGCCTCCACCGCCGAGGAAACCGCGCGGACGTCGGCCAGCGTCATCTCGCTCGCGAAGCCGGCGGCGACGTCGGTGGTGAGGCGAATCTGGGCTCGAAGAGGTTTCGGCGACCCTTGTTCGACCCAGGCGCGGATGATCAAGAGGCCGGTGTGATCTGGAGGCATACCCTCACTTTAGGAGGGTAGCATCACGAGGCCGTTACGGCTGTTGCAGCTCTTTGATCAGCCCCTGAATCAGAGGAGTGGGTTCCAGGCCGAGCTCGGTGTGAAGCAACGCGCGATAGTGCTGGTAGGCTGACAGAGCCTCCGCTCTGTTTCCTTCCGCCAGGTAGACTCGGATGAGGGCGGCATGAGCGGTCTCCCGCAGTGGCTCTGCCTTCGCAGCGGCCAGGGCGGCGCTGGTGGCGTCAGCGTAGCGTCCCGCCGCCGTCAGCCTCTCGGCGAGGGCGTCCAGCGCGTGGAGACGCAGCTGCCTCCAGGCCTCCGCCTCCGCGACGGCCCAATCGTCGTACCAGTCGGGGAGCAGGTCGACCGAGAGCGTTGAGATCGCCTGGTCATTCAAGTCGATGTCTGGCCCCGCGCCCGGGTTGAGAAGTCGATGAGCGAGCAACCGCGCGTCTCTGATGTCGAGGGCGACGCCATCAGCCAGGGAGAGCTCCTGAGACGTCACGCGGACTACGGTGCGCTCAAGCTCATTCAAGCGCGAAAGGGCTGAGCGCAGGCTGGCATGAGCATGGTCTTCGGACGCTTCAGGCCACAAGGTCCCCGCTATAGCCGTGCGGGTCACGGCCCGATCGCGCAGCGCAAGGAACGCCAGCAAGTGCTGCGAGCCGAGGGGCAGACCGCGGCGCGGCTTGCCCGCAACCGAAAAGCGGAAGCTGCCGAGGACCGAGACCTCGCACTCCCTATTAAGGGAACGTTCGGGAGTCACGAAAAAAATATACGGGCGCCCAGTAGCCTGTCAAGGCCCGCGTTGGATACTGGTTGCACGCTCCTGTGGCCATCAAGCAAGCCGCCGAGACCGGGGGGCTATAATCGCGCACGGACGCCATGACCGCACGCGACGACCCAGGGTCTTCCTCTCAGAGGAGGAAGGCGCTCCGATCTTCCACTTCACCCACGAGGACGGCCGCCTGGAGCGGATCGAGTCGCCGGTGTTCATCGCGACACCGCACGCTCTGAACCGCGACCTGGAATCCGTGCTCGAGCGGGATATGCTGGCCAACTTCTTGATGACATTCGATCAGTCGAACCAGGTGCTCACGCTCGACTGAAGGCGGTGCTCGCGCAGATCAGGCGCGCAATGCGGCCTCCGCTTCCGCCGCGACGATGCGGAAGACCTCGGCGAGGGGGAGGCCGCGGTCTTGGGCGAGGCGGCGGCAGACCTCGTACTCGGGGGCGACGCGCGGGGGCTCGCCGGGGAGGCGCTTGACCTTCACCGCCGCCGGGCCGAGGGAGGACTCGAACTCGAAGACGTCGCGGTCGGCCTCGTGGCGGCGGACGTCGGTGGTGCGCACGCCGAGGGTGGAGGTCTCACGCAGGAGGAGGCGGACGACGCCGGCCTCGGCGGCGTCGCGACAGAGGACGGAGAGCTTGACGCCGGGGCGGCCTTTCTTCATCTGGATGGGCGTGAACCAGACGTCGTTGGCGCCGGCGGCGAGGAGGGCCTCCTGGGCGTAGGCCAGCAGCTCCGGGGTCATGTCGTCGATGTTGGTCTCGACCAGGCGCATCGGCCGGGCCTCGGGGGCGATCTCGCCCAGCCAGAGGCGGAGGACGTTGGGGCGATCGGCGGGGTCGCCGCCGCCGGCGCCGTAGCCGATGCGGTCGAGGGTCATCGCCGGCCGCTCGAAGCGGCCGAGTGCCGTGAGGATGGCGGCGCCCGTGGGCGTGACCAGCTCGCCGCGCGCGCCTTCGCCCGCGGCGACCCGCGCCTTCGCGGCGGCGATCAGCTCCAGGGTGGCGGGCACGGGCACGGGGATAGCGCCGTGACTGCCCCCGGCCTCGCCGTGGCCGAGGGGCAGGGGCGAGACGAAGACCTCCTCGACGCCGAGCAGGCGGAGGCCGGCGACGGCGCCGGTCACGTCGACCATGGCGTCGACGGCGCCGACCTCGTGCAGCTCGACGGCGTCCAGCGGCCGGCCGTGGACTTTCGCCTCGGCGGCGCCCAGGGCGCGGAAGACGGCGGTTACGCGCTCGCGGTCCGCCTCGGCGAGCGCGGAGCGCGCGACGAGGTCGAGGACCTCGGCCAGGGAGCGGTGGCGTGGCGCCTCGTGCACGGCGACGTCGACCTTGGTCGCGGCGAAGCCGGCGCGCGTGACCTTCGACGCCGTCAGCTCGAAGGCGCCGGCGGGCAAAGCGAGCTTCGCGACCTCGGCCCGGAGGCCGTCGAGGGCGAGGCCGGCGTCGAGGAGGGCGCCGAGGACCATGTCGCCGCTGGCGCCGGAGAAGCAGTCGAAGTAGGCGGCGCGCGTCATCGGTTATTCGGGATGAGGCAGGCTAAAGAGATGGGGGGACGCGCCCCAGGACGCCCGCACCCCGCCGCCCGCCCTCACCCTAGCCCTCTCCCAAGGGGGGGATTTCTCCCTGTCACGCAGAGAGAGGGAGAGGGGGTGCGCTCGGAGTCCTCCACGAGAGCCTCGGCTTCTCACTCGTTGGCTAAGGGAAGCTTGAAAGCTGTCATTGCGAGCCCGGGGCGAAGCAACCTCTCACCCATCGGCCGAGAATAGCCTCGTCGTAGCACCGCGCGCGGAGGTTGCTTCGGCCCTTCTGCGGAAGGGCCTCGCAATGACAGCATGGGGCGCGGTTCAATCCGGGCGGCCCTTGTGGGCGAGCGCGTTGATGGTCCCGGCCAGGTAGCCGGCGCCGAAGCCGTTGTCGATGTTCACGACGGAGACGCCGGCGGCGCAGCTGTTGAGCATGGCTAGGAGGGGAGCGAGGCCGCCGAAGCTGGCGCCGTAGCCGACCGAGGTGGGTACGGCGATCACGGGCACTGAGACTAGGCCGGCGACGACGCTGGGCAGGGCTCCCTCCATGCCGGCGGCGACGACGAGGACGTTGGCGTCGAGGAGCTGGGGCAGGTGGTCGAAGAGACGGTGGATGCCGGCGATGCCTACGTCGCTGGTGATGGCGACGGCGTTACCCATGAGGCGCGCGGTGACGGCGGCTTCCTCAGCCACCGGGAGGTCGGAGGTGCCGGCGCAGAGGACCATCACGCCGGGGATGAGGGGCCGCGGATCGCGGTCGACGGTGGCGCAGCGGGCGACGTCGTGGTATTCGGCGTCGGGAACGGCCGCCTCGAGGGCGGCGAATCCGGCGGCGTCGAGACGCGTGACCAGGAGCCGGCCATGGTCGTCGGCGAGGCGGGCCCCGATGGCGGCGATCTGCGCAGGGGTTTTGCCCTGACCCAACACGACCTCGGGGAGGGCGTCGCGCAGGCCGCGATGGTGATCGATCTTGGCGAAGCCGAGGTCTTCGTAAGGGAGGCGGCGCAGGTCGTCGAAGGCGGCGTCGACGCTCAGCGAGCCGGACGCTACAGCGCCGAGAAGGGACCGGAGCTTGTCGTTAACGGCCGGGGACCTCGCTGCGTAGTGGACGAATTATAGCATCGGGGGTATGGTCGGCCGGACGTTACGGGGCATACGGGCATACGGGCATACGGGCAGGTGACAATGCGGGCATGTTGAGATGGCGGTACGCGTGGGCGGCCGTGTGGCTTGCCTGTCTGGGCGGGTTCGTCGCGCTCGGGGCCTGGGCGGCGCAGGGCGAGGTCTGGTCCGTAAACGTCGACGTCGTGCGCTGGGTCCAGGGAGGCCCGCGGCTTGTGGGCTGGCTCAGCGACGCCGCCAACGCGACGAACGCCTCCTGGTCGGTGGCGCTGATCATCGCCGCTGCCGCGGTGATCTTGATGTTGCGACGCTCTCCGGTCGAAGCGCTGCTTGTCCTGGGCACGCTCGCGCCGCGTGCGCTACAGCACGAGCTGAAGTACGTTTTCGACGAGCCGCGGCCCGCAGCCATGCTCGTGCGCGTGACCGAGATCCAGAACAACCCCGGCTACCCGTCGGGACACGTGGTCGGGAGCGTGGCGCTGTTCGGGCTGCTGTTCGCGTTCGCGCCGCTGATGTTCGGGCGACGCCGCCCGGCCACGCTCGCCGTCCGGGCCTATGCGGCCTACATGGTGGTCTGGATGCCAATCGCCCGCATGTGGGTGGGCGCCCACTGGCCGACCGACTGCCTGGGCGCGTACCTGTTCGCGGCCCTGTACCTCGGCCCGGCAATAGCCGTCTGCCGCGCCCGGCGGCGATAGCGACGGCGCCCTGTGCTACACTCGGCCTGCCTGCCGAGAGGCGGGTTTTCTTGGGGCGGGTGGCAATTCGGCGCCTGGCGAGCGTGGCTTCTCAATCAAGTGCCGGCGACCGATATAGAGATATGCGCGCATCCACTGAGGAGGTGACTCCTTGAATTGGGTCGATGCGGTCATCCTCGCCACCCTGGCCTGGTTTACCTTTTCGGCCTTCAACGCGGGGCTAATCCGCGAGGTGGTAACGATCATCGGCGCCATCTTCGCCGTGGCGCTGGCGGGCCTCTTCTACACCGACCTGGCCAAGGATATCGACGTCGCCGTCCAGAACGTCGAGACGTCGAAGATCATCGGGTTCGCGGTTATCTTCGGCGCCGTGCTCCTGGCAACACAGCTAATCGCGCTGTTCCTGAAACAGGCGGCGTCGCTGCTGATGCTGGGCATTTTCGACTCCCTGGGCGGCGCGATATTCGGCATCGCGAAGGGCTTCGTCCTGGTCGAGATCGCGCTCATGTACGCGATAACGTTCCCCTCGATCGGCCTGGAGCGAGCGATCAACAATTCGACCCTGTCCCCGTTCTTCCTCAACGCCCTGCCGGTGCTGCGCCATATCCTGCCGGCCGAGTTCAAGAACGCGATCGACGCCTTCTGAGGCCGCGCGTCGTCATTGATCCGGGGACGACTGCTAGTACTCGACCACGATAGATTTGCTGGGACGAGGAGCTTTCCCCTACCGTGTAGGCGAGGCTTTCCAGCCTCGCGTACGAACCCACCGCCGAGGCTAGAAAGCCTCGGCTACGTTGCAAAACCATCGTGGCGATGTGCTAGAACCGCGGGTCGGGCTGGCAGGCACGGCAGAAGCTGGTGATGCGCTGCCCGGCTGTGATCTCGCTGATGCGCGAGCCGCAGCGCGGGCAGGGCTGGCCCCCGCGCCGGTGAACGCGGAGGTGGTCGCGCCACTCGCGGTAATCGAGAGATTCCGACATCTTCTCCGCCACGACCGGAATCGCCCAGTCGAAGACGGCGCGGACGGCGTGGTAGAGGGCGGTCACGTCCTCGGGTTTGAGCTGGGTGCGTTTGCGGTAGGGATGGATGCGCGCCTCCCAGAGGATCTCGTCGGAGTAGGCGTTGCCGATACCGGCGAGGAAGCGGTGGTTGACGAGCACGCTCTTGATCATGCCGTTAAACTTGCGCAGGCGGTCGGCGAAGACCTCTTCGGTGAGCGCCGGGGACAGCACATCGGGACCCATCTCGGCGAACTGGGGCACCGAGCTGAGGTCTTCGGCCGCTACGAGGTAGATGCGGCCCATGAGGCGGTCGTCGGCATAACGAAGGTCCATCCCGGTCGAGAGGTGGAGAAGAGCGCAGGTCTTGGCACGGCGCCGAGTCGCGGGGTCGACGTAGGCAAAGCGTCCGGTGAGCATGGGATTGACGACGAGGTTGCGTCCGCTGGCCAGAGGGAAGATGAGGAACTTGCCGTGGCGGTGGATGTCGGCGAAAGTGTCACCGGTGATGAGACGCAGGAAATCATCCCGTGGTATCCTTAGGACAACGGGAATAAACACTTCCGCCTTGACTACAGATTCCCCAACGATGCGCTGGTTAAGGAAGCCGCGGATGGCTTCGAGGTCTGGTACCTCGGGCATAACGGGGCTATTCTAGCGTCCCCGATTGGCCGACAGTCATTTGTGAAGTAGTGGTCTTGTGCCTGAGCCTGCGTAATCCTTAAGATTCGCAAGGTTTGTCCCGGGCTGTTCCAAGGAGGGTCCACACCAGTTGGCTTACGTAGACAAAGAGATTACCTGCAAGGACTGCGGCACGGCGTTCGTCTTCACGGGCGGCGAGCAGGAGTTCTACGCCGGCAAAGGCCTGCAGAACGAACCGGCGCGCTGTCCGCGCTGCCGCACCGCGCGCCGCACGGCCAAGGCGATGGAGCCCGAGGATGGCTATGTGCGCTACGGCGTTTTCGCGAGCTTCGGCGGCAAGACGCCGAGACAGATGCACCCCGCATCCTGCGCTGACTGCGGCGTGATGACCGAGGTCCCCTTCATCCCCAGGGGCGACCGGCCGGTGTATTGCAGCTCCTGCTATAACAAGATCCGCGGTGTGACCCGGGCGTAAGCGCCCCACCAGCAGCCTCCCTCCCCAGTGCAAAGGGCAAAGTGCAAAGTGCAAAGTGTGCACGAGGCGCCGTGCCCCGGCCGGAAGTCCTCGTCAGCTTGCGCGTTTCCTCAACGATGACCTCCCCGGTGCAAGAGTTCATAGTGCAAAGTGCATAGTTGCGCCAGGCGCTTTGGACTTTGCACTATTGGACCTATGGTCCCGCGGCCGGAAGTCCTCGCGCAGCTCGCGCGGCTACTCAACGACGAGGAGCTGCGCTCGGCCGACGACGCCGCCCTGAGGGCGGCGGTCGATTCGAAGTTCTGGAACCTTGTCGAGGGCCTTCTGGGAGAGGCCGCTGTGTGCGATGACGTCAACGACCGCGCCTCGGCCGAGGCGTACCTCGAGTCGCGCGTCGACTTTCTCGGCGTAGTCTTGAGTGAGGAGCAGCGCTCCCGGCTGAGTGAGACCCTGATGGCGGGGGTGCAGTCGTGGTGAGGGCGGCAAGTTCAAAGTGCAGAGTGCAAAGTGCTGGCCGGCGAGCGTGGCAGCTCACGCCATGGTGCTTCATACCGCTCCTGATCGCCTCCTGCGGCGGCAAGAGCGCGGGTGCTCCGCAAACCTCGGCGCCACTGGCGACGGCCACCGGACGCGCCTCACCCACGGCGTCGGGCCCGACGGCGAGCGTCGAGCCGCGCACGGGCCCGCCCGGTACTCAGGTCACGGTTAGCGGAAGCGGCTGGCCGTCGGGCGCGAGCGTCGTCATAACCGCCGACGTCCCGGCGGCAGCGCCGGGCAAGCCTTACGCGACGGTCACAGCGACGTCGGGCGGCAGCTTCGGCGCACGCTTCCTGCTGGAGAGGACTCCCAGCGGTGGTGTGCTCAGCGTCGGCCGCCTCGACCTGGTCGCCGAGTCGGGCAGCACGATCGTGCGCATGCAGTACCAGGTGCAGACACCGCGGCCGGTGCCGCCGACGCCCAGCGGGGGTTAAGGCGAAGAACGGTCTAAGACCCTCCCCTCGCGCGAATACCGCCGCGCTACTGCCACAAGACTTCGAACACGCGGTGCTTGCCGGCCAGGCCCTTGAGCTCGACTTCGCCACCCTCGTCGAAGCGCACTCCGCGCGAGCGCCGCAGCAGGCCACGCAGGCGCTCCGAGACCAGGACCTGCCCGCCCCGGCCCTTGTCCGTGATCCGGTGCGCAAGCGGTCACGTTGCGGCCATAGAAGTCGTCCCTGTCCCTTATCGCCTCGCCGGTGTGGAGGCCGATGCGAACACGGACCCTCTGCCCCTGGGACGTTATCCCGGATAGCGCTCCAGGGTCGGGGGGCCGTCGCGGAAGGGCGCGGTGGGAGACGGCCCGCGGGCGCGATTGGCCGCGGAGTGGGCGTCGAGGCACTCCTGGTCCGACCAGAGCTCCAGCAGGACCAGCTTGTCGGGGTCGTCGCGGCTGCTGAACAGCTCGTATTGCTCGCAGCCCTTCTCCTTGAGGACCTCCTGGATCACGGGCGCGAAGGCCTGGCCGAAGTCTGGCCCTTTGCCCGGCTGGGCCTTGAACGTGACGACAAGACGAATAGCCATGGTGTCCTCCGTGCTCTGGTTCGCCAAAACTGCTTTCAAGCGCTTAGCGCTTGCCGTCGGTCGGGTCGAAATCGTCCTCGTCGTCGTCATCATCATCGTCGTCACCGCTCTCGGAGAAGATGCCGACCTCGCGGCCGGCCCAGACCGTGACGATGAAGTCGTCGCGCAGAGGGTCCCAACTCATGACCAGGCGCTCGTCGATTTCGCCGATCAGCTCCTCGATCGCGTCGTCGCCGAAGTCGGCGGGTACGCAGAGCGTGGCGTAAGCGGTGGCGCTAGAGTAGTGGAGGTCGACGCGGCCGATCTCATCGCCGTTGGACTCGATCACGAACGTCTCGGAGTGCGGCGTACGGGTCTCGCGCTCGAAGTGGTAATCAGCCATGTGTCCTCTTTCTCGCCGGGCTGAAGGCCCGGCCTATGTTGGCGGCGGGCGCGAGCCGGGCTGAATGCCCGGCCTAAGTTGCTGGGCGCCGGCCCGGGCTGAAGGCCCCGGCCTACGTTGGCGGCGGGCGCCGGCCCATGATGAGATGTCAGGGGCGGACCTGGCCCTCGCCGATCACGACCCATTTGTAGGTTGTGATTTCGCGCAGACCGACGGGGCCGCGGGCGACGGTCTTCTGGGTGGAGTCGATGATCTCGGCGCCGAGGCCGAACTGGGCGCCGTCGGTGAACTGGGTCGAAGCGTTCCAGTAGACGACGGCGGTGTCGACCTCGTCCAGAAAGCGCCGACCGGCGCTGAAGTCCTCCGTGACGATGGCGTCGGAGTGGCCGCTCCCGAAACGGGCGATGTGGTCGAGGGCTTCGTCGAGTGAATCGACGACGCGCACGGCCGCTACCGGCGCGAGAAACTCCTTCCCGAAATCGTCGTCCTTCGCCGCCACGGCCTTGAGAAGGAGGCCGTTGGAACCGAGTGCGGCAAGAGCACGCTCGTCGCAGCGCATCTCGAAGCCGGCCTCGGACCAGCGCGCGCCGATCCGTGGCAGGAAGGCCGCGGCAACGTCGCGGTGGACGAGGAGCGTATCGAGCGCGTTGCAGATCGACCAGTTCCTGGTCTTGGCGTTAAAGGCGATATCGGCGGCTTTCTGCAGGTCGGCCGCGCGGTCGACGTACACGTGACAGACGCCGACGCCGCCGATGAGGACGGGCATGGTCGCGTGCTCCACAACGTACTGGATAAGCTCGGCGCCGCCCCGCGGCACCACGAGGTCGATGTACTGCCGCAGAGTGAGCAGCTCGGCGACCAGGGCGCGGTCGGTGCTCTCGATGAACTGGAGGGCGCCCTCGGGCACGCCGGCCTCGCGCTCGGCCTCGGCCGCGATGCGGGCCAGGACGGTGTTCGAGTACAGCGCCTCGCTGCCGCCGCGCAGCACGCAGGCATTGCCGGACTTCAGGCACAGGCAGGCGATGTCGATAGTGACGTTCGGCCGGCTTTCGAAGACGACGGCGATGACGCCGAGGGGAACGCGCCGGCGGCTGACCTGGAGGCCATTCGGCAGGCGCCGGCCGTCGATGACCTCGCCCACGGGGTCGGGCAGGGCGGCAACGGCGCGGACGTCGTTGGCGATGGCGGCGATTTTCTCCGGCGAGAGACGCAGGCGGTTCAGGGGAGCGTCGGCGAGACCACCATCACGCGCCAGCGCGACATCCTTCGAGTTCGCGGCAAGCACTTCGTCCCGGCGGGCGACGAGGCAATCGGCGATCGCCAGGAGGGCGCGGTCCTTGACCTCGGTCGAAACAGCGGCGAGCTTGCGCGCAGCCTGCTTCGCGGCCTGGGCCTGGGCCAGAACTGATTGGCTCACCGTGGCGTCCATGCTAAGCGGCGACCGTCACGGTCATCACGATATTTTGCTCGGCCGGCACGGGATCGCCGTGCTTCTTCAGAGACGCGATGAATCCCTCGATTGCGTCTCGCGTCATGGTGATGGCTTGTTCCAGCGTGTCACCCTGGGACCCGCATCCCGGCAAAGCGGGAACTTCCGTCCAGTAGCCGCCATCCTCGTCAGGATGAAGAATGATGATGTAGTTCATCGTCCTACAACTGCGCTTGGAACTCGTCCCAGGAGATTCCGACTCTTTTCAGTTGGTCGAGCAAGAGCCCCGTCTTGACGACACCATGCCTCGGGACCGTGACTCTGCGGCCGTCCGCGTGACGCAAGGTGTAATGACTCCCCGTGACGTGGTCGCGTTCGAATCCGAGCCTTGCGAGCGCACGGATCGCTCGGCTCGACAGCACACCCCGGCCTCGTCGACCGTTCGGCAAGGCCAGCCTCCGGAAATTCTAGCTTACACCAGCACCAGGTTATCGCGGTGGATGACCTCGGTCCCGTAGTCGTGACCGAGGAGCTCGGCGATACGGGAGGATCTCACCCCTCGGATGGCGGTGACCTCGTCTGAAGCGTAGTTGGTGATGCCACAGGCGATGCGCTCACCGTCCGTGGTGGTGACCTGGACGGTGTCGCCGCGCTGGAAAGCCCCGCAGACGTCCTTCACGCCCGCCGGTAAGAGGCTGGTGTTGCGCTCGCGCAGGGCGCGCGCGGCGCCCTCGTCGACGACCACGCTGCCCCTTGGGGAAAGGCTGGAGAGGATCCAGCGCTTACGGCTCTCGAGGCGGTCGCCGCCGGCCGGAAAGAAGGTGCCGACGCGCTCGCCGTGAACCAGTCGGACGATGATGTCGGGCTCTGTGCCGCTGGCGAGGACGACGTCCGCGCCGCCTGAGGTGGCCAGACGCGCGGCCTTGAGCTTGGTGACCATGCCGCCGGTGCCGGCCCGCTCGCTGCCTCCGGCGTAAGCTTCGACGGCGTCGTCGATCCGCTCGACGTGAGGCACGAAAGCCGCGCCCGGGTCGAGGCGAGGGTCGGCCGTAAACAGGCCCTCGCGCGACATCAGGATCGCG
>CAYRCD010000065.1:0-13023 GCA_964422735.1 uncultured Dehalococcoidia bacterium
GCATCCGCCGCCTGATCGCGGCCGGACTCGAGACCAGCGAGGACGATTACCGCCTGGCTATCGAGAACCAGGGCAAGCTGCGGCGCGACATCCCGACCCTGTTCGAGCGCCTGGCTGCCATTCTCCTGCCGGTGGCGCCTTCGAGCGCGCCCGCCGGCCTGGAATCGACCGGCGACCCCGTGTTCTGCGCGCCCGCCAGCGTGAGCGGGCTGCCGTCGATCGCGCTGCCCAGCGGCCTCGGCATCGGCGGGCTGCCGCTGGCCGTGCAGCTGGTCGGCGCGCCGTTCGCGGAGGCGCGCCTGCTGAGCGTCGCCGCGCGGGTGGAGCAGGTCCTGGGCTTTGGGGCGTCGCCTCCGGAGATGGCGTCGGGGAAAGGGCGCGGGCGGCCAGGCTAGAAGCCTGGCCTTTCTGAAGGATGCGAGGGGGGCAGTGACCCGGGCCGTCATCTTCGACTTCGACTTCACGCTCGCTGACTCCTCGCGCGGGTTTCTGGCCTGTCATGAATGGGCGGCGCGCGCGGTCGGACTGCCCGCGGTCCCGGTGGAGCAGGCGCTGCGCAGCGTGGGCATGGCGTTACCGGCGGCGTTCGCGTTCATGTACGGCGAGCAGGGTGAGAGCGAGGCGGCCGAGTACGTGCGGCTGTGGCAGGGCCGCGCCGACGAGGTGATGGCGGGCCTCACACACCTGTACGACGGTGTCGCCGCGACGGTGGTTGCGCTCAAGGAGCAGGAGCTGGCCCTGGCGATCGTGAGCCAGAAGCTGCGGCGGCGGATCGCCGAGATCCTGGAGCGCGACGGCCTGCTCGACGCCTTCGACCTGATCGTGGGCGGCGAGGACCTCACTCGCCTGAAGCCCGACCCGGAGGGGCTGCTCGCGGCGGTGGCCGCGCTGGGAGCGAGATCATGTCTCTACGTCGGCGACACCGTGATCGACGCCCAGGCGGCGCAGAACGCCGGCTTGCCCTTTGTCGGCGTCCTCACGGGCGTGACCCGCCGCCACGAGTTCGACGGCCACCAGAGCATCGCGCTCCTGGATGACGTGTCGACGCTGCCCGAGCTATGCCGCGACTGGTCCTGGTAAGGCACGCTCAGCCGCGAGTCGACCCGGCACTGCCTGCGAGGCTGTGGACCCTCTCCGCGGAGGGACGTGAGCGCTGCGCCGAGCTTGCCCGGAGGCTGGGGAGCCTGGGCATGGCGCGAATCGTCACGAGCATAGAGCCCAAGGCCGTCGAGACCGGGACACTCGTCGCGGAAGCTCTGCGACTGCCGGTCTCGTCCGCGCCGGGCCTGCACGAGCACGAGCGCGAAGGCCAGCCCTTTCTTCCTTCCCGGGAAGGATTCGAGGAAGCGATGCGGGCCTTCTTCACCCGCCCGGGGGAGGTGGTCTTTGGCTCCGAAACCGCGGAGTCCGCCCTCAGGCGTTTCCGGACGGCCCTCGAGAGCGTGCTCGATGAATTTCCCCGAGAGTCGCTGGCGGTCGTCGCCCACGGCGCCGTCATAAGCCTCTTCGTCGAGGCGATGACGGGCTCGGGTGGATTCGAGCTATGGCGGCGCCTGGGGCTGCCGTCCTTCATCCTCCTGGAGCTGCCGGGTTACGAGCTGGTCGAGACCGTGACCGAGGTCTGAGCGCCGCGCAGGCGCGCAATGACGTCGCGCATTCCCAGCGAGCCCTCGACGCCGATGTCGCGCCGGTTGAAGGCGACGACGGTGAGGAGGAAGAAGGCCGCGGCGAGGCCCATGAGCGCCGCGTCGCCGGCCCAATACGGCCCCCTGGTCAGGATCTCGGCGCCGTTGTAGTAGTGGAACGGCGACAGCCACTGGAGGGGCGCGAGCACTTTAACGATGACGGCAAGGGCGTTGAGGACATAGGTCGCGACCGCGACCGCCGAGACCAGGCCGGTTGCGACGCGGCGGTTGGGAAGCGCCGCTGCCGCCCAGGCCGAGAAGGTCCCGAATGCGAGCGTGAGGGGGATGAGGTGAAACGTCGCCCACACGGGTTTGGTCAGGGCCAGGTCGATGTCCACGAAGGGGATGCTCAGGAACCAACCCACGGTAATTATCGTCGCGATAATCACCGTCCCGGTGACGAAGGCGAGAAGCTTCTCGACGACAAGACGCGTGCGGCTGATCGGCTGGGCGAGCAAGAGGTCCATCGTGCCGCCGGCCTCCTCTCCCCCCAGCGCCGAGGTGCCCTGCATAATCGCGAAGATCACGAGGATCACCGATACCCACTGGCTGAAGAACTCGGCCGAGACGAAACCCTCGGGCGTCGACCAGTTGAGGTCCCCGAACAGGGCCCTGAACGCCTCCGGGAGCTTGATGTCTTCGAGCTGGTGCGCATAGGCGGGGTACACGTAGACGACGAGAGCGGCGATGAGGGCGAGGCCGGCGCCGTACCAGAAAAGCTGCCAGCGCATTTCGCGCAGGCCTTTCCAAAACACCGGGCTGTGAGTCAACCGAGAGCCTCCCCGACGTTGCGCCGAGACTGGAAAGTCTCGGCTACGCGAGTGCTGGCCCCGGCTACGCGAGCGTTGGCCTCGGCGATCCTCACGACGCGGCGCTCTTCCTGTCGTTCGGATCGCCGGGGCGCCGAGACTGGAAAGTCTCGGCTACGCGAGCGCTGGACCCGGCGTTCTCGTGGTAGTAGGCCAGAAAGATTTGCTCCAGGCTCGGTTGCTCCGTGCGCAGGTCGATCACCTGGTGCCGGGCGATGGCCTTGAGCAGGGCGTCGAGGTTGCTGTGGACCTCGAGGTGGAGGGTGCGGCCTTCGCGCTCTACCTCGCGCACGCCCGCCATTTCGAAGGCGCCGTGCGGTACGGGCGCCGCGAACGTGACCTCGATGATGTGGAGCGAGCGGCCCTTGAGGTTGGCGACGTCCTCGACCGCGACCAGCCGTCCCGACCGGATGATCGCCACTCTGTGGCACATGCGCTCGACCTCGGAGAGCACGTGGGAGGAGAAGAACGTGGTCCGCCCTTCCTCGGCCGCCTCGGCCAGGAGGGCGGCGACCTCGTCCTGGACCAGCGGGTCGAGGCCGCTGGTCGGTTCGTCCAGGACCATGACCTCCGGCCGGTGCATCATCGCGAGGATCAGACCGAGCTTCTGGCGGTTGCCCTTAGAGTAGGCGGCCGTGGTCCTCGCCAGGTCGAGGCCCAGGCGCTGGGCCAGCGATGTGCCGAAAGCGAGGGCGTTGGTCCCCGGCCGCAGCGAGGCGAAGAATTCGAGGGTTTCGCGCCCGCTAAGGCCGCCGTAGAGGCTCAGCTCGCCCGGAAGGTAGCCGGCGTGGCGGCGGGCCTCCACCCCTTGCGCCTGACAGTCGAAGCCGAGGATGGTGGCGGAACCGGCGCTGGGACGGATGAGGTCGAGGAGGAGGCGAAGGGTGGTGGTTTTCCCGGCGCCGTTCGGTCCGAGGAAGCCGAATATCTCGCCGCGCTCGACGCGCAGGTCGAGCCCGTCGAGCGCTCGCGTCGGACCGTAGCTCTTGGTGAGCCCGCGAAGCTCGATAGCCGGCGGCGAAGTCTTTGCCACGGGAGGCAAGGATGCCACAGTCGCGGTCACCTTCACAGGTTCCCACGGGCAGGGCGCGGGGTCCACGAGACAGACGGCCCTTTTCTCGGCAGCCGGACGGCCCTGTACGCCGGGCGCGCGGGCTGACAAGATTGGCGGGTCGTGGCTTCGGTATACAGCGACTGGCGCGCCCAGGCGGGCTCCCGGCTCGTGGACGCCGTCGCCGCGGCGGCCGCCATCCAGTCAGGGCATCGCGTTTACGTCCAGGGGGGCTGCGCCGTACCGGGGAAGGTCCTGGATGCCCTGGTGGCGCGGTGGCGCGACCTCACCGATGTCGAGATGGTTCACCTCCATACGGAGGGACCGGCGGAGTACGTGCGTCCGGAGATGGCGGGCCACTTTCGCCACAATGCGCTATTCATGGGCGGGAACGTCCGCGACGCCGTGAACGCCGGCCGGGCCGATTTCACGCCGGTGTTTCTGTCCGACATCCCCCGGCTGTTCGTCGACGGCCGGCTGCCCCTCGACGCCGCGCTGATCCAGGTGTCGCCTCCGGACCGCTTCGGCTTCTGCAGTCTCGGTATCTCCGTCGACTGCGCCAAGCCGGCGGCCGAAGCGGCGAAAACGGTGATCGCCCAGATCAATCGCAATATGCCGCGGACGCACGGCGACAGCTTCATCCACGCCGACCACGTGAACTTCTTCGTCGAATGCGACGAGCCCTTGATCGAGGTGTCGCCGCCACCCGCCGACGAGGTTGCCACGCGCATCGGCGAGCAGGTCGCCTCCCTGATCGAGGACGGCAGCACACTGCAGATGGGGATCGGGGCCATCCCCAACGGCGTCCTGGCGGCGCTCAGCGGCCATCGCCACCTGGGCGTCCATACGGAGATGTTCTCGGACGGTCTCCTCGACCTGGTCCATTCCGGCGTCGTCGACGGCGAGGCCAAGAACTACCACAAGGACAAGATCGTGGCGTCGTTCGTGATGGGCACGCGGCGGCTGTACGACTTCGTGCACGAGAACCCGATGGTCGAGATGCACCCCGTGAGCTTCACGAACGATCCGGCGATCATCGCCCGCAACGACCGCATGGTGGCGATCAACGCGGCGATAGAGGTCGACCTGACGGGCCAGGTCTGCGCCGACAGCATCGGCCACCAGTTCTTCAGCGGTATCGGCGGCCAGCTCGACTTCGTGCGCGGCGCCGCGGCGTCGGTCGGCGGCAAGCCGATAATCGCCCTGCCTTCGACCGCACGAGGGGGCACGGTCTCGCGCATCGTCGCGGAGCTGAAGCCCGGCGCCGGCGTGGTGACGACGCGCGGCGACGTGCACTACGTGGTGACGGAGTACGGCGTCGCCTATCTGCACGGGAAGACGGTCGCGCAACGGGCGCGTGAGCTGATCGCCATCGCCCACCCGGACTTCCGCGAGGAGCTCACGCGCGCGGCGCGGGAGTGGCGCTACCTGGCGTAGGGGTTCGATGCACAGGGTCCCTGGTCTGGCAGCGCGCAGGGGTGGTCCGGGCTAAACCTCGCTCGCCGCTTGATGTCGCGGGCTGACGTGGGCACGCCGTGAATGCGGCAAGGCGAACGGCGTGAGATTGGGTATGGTTATGCCGGTGGACCTGAACGTATCCAGGAAAGAATTGCCGCGGTCTGCCGGCGGCACCGGATCGCCGAACTTGCGATCTTCGGCTCGGCCGCGCGCGGCGAGATGCGCCCCGACAGCGACGTAGAGCTGCTGACCGCCTGAAGGCGTCCGCCGAGCCAAATCGGAATTGGCCCCCAGCTCGCTCGCTTCAGTGCAGACTCTCAATCTGACACACTCAACTGCAGCGGCCTCGGAGGGGATTTGGCCGGGA
Organism: uncultured Dehalococcoidia bacterium; assembly: GCA_964422735.1. Taxonomy (GTDB): domain Bacteria; phylum Chloroflexota; class Dehalococcoidia; order DSTF01; family WHTK01; genus CAYRCD01. The sequence continues at coordinate 5,371 of CAYRCD010000065.1, forward strand.
AAGTCTCACTGCCAGAGAGGAGAAGAGGATGCCCGAACCAGTCGAGGGCCAGCGGGAGCGGGCGAAAGGGCTTATCGAAGAGCTGGACCCTGCCCTGCTGGACGAGGTCGTGGCGTACCTCGAAGGAGTCCGCGCCGCAGCGCCGGACAGCCGAGGCCTGATGGCCACGATTGGCCTCCGAACTGTGGACAAGGGAGCGAGGCACTCAACGATGGTGGTGACGCCAGCACCGCACCTGATGAACCCGCACGGCGTGCTGCACGGGGCGGTCCTCTTCGCAGCCATGGACACGGCAATGGGCGGGGCCGTTACCTCGCTCCTCGGCGACGGCGAGACCTGCGCAACCGTTGAGGCGAAGATCAACTACCTGGCGCCGGTGACGGGCGGACGCTTGACCGCAACGGCCACGGTTATCCAGAAGGGCGGCCGTGTGGCGGTCGTAGAGGCCCGGGCAACCACGGAGGACGGCCGCCTCGCCGGTGTGATGATGGGAACGTTCATCATCCTACGAGGCCAGCAGGCGTAGTCCGGTGGCCGCAGCCGCTGACGACGCTCGTTAGCCTGATCCTCGGGCTATCGACCCATCGTGTTACGAGCGCGATGGGCAGAAAGCCTTTATGTCCCGCCGGGGGCTGCGATCCAGGACAAGGGCCGGATTAACTTGACCCGGCCTTGTCAATTGCTCAAAGAGGCTATCTCGGACGCGGTCGGTTTGGACGGCCCGCCTGGCGCCGTAGCCCAACGCGCTGCCGGCGAAAGATGCGAAGCAGCAATAGTGAGATCACGGCAGGCAGCACGAACTTCCCGAGTGCGAGGGCAGGGGTGCGCGCGTCTTGTTGCGCTACCAGACCGCCGTCTCCTGTCGATGGTGGCCGGACCGCCGGCGGCGCTGCCGGCGCGGATGCCGTCACGCGGAGGGTGCCGGGGTCGCCCGGCCGGATCGGGTTCGTGAACTGCCGACCGGCATTGGAAAGGTCACCGAGCAGGTTCTCGCCCGCCGGCCTTTGACCGTATCGGACCCATTGGAAGAGGTCGTCGTAGGCCTGGTTTATCTCCTGCACACTGAACGTGCAATGGCCCGCGTTGCGCACCGCACGCTGGACCAGCAGGTCGCTCTTACCCGAGCGATCGACCGCGCGCTTCAGAACCTGCTCCAGGAAGATCGGCACGAACAGGTCGCCGGTCGTGTGATAGGTCAGCAAAGGCTTCTGGATATTCCCGTCGAAGGGCTTTAGCTCGTCGAACGGGCCGGTCTCGCCGCGGAACGATGCATCGGCGACCTTGCGGCGTACCGTGCGATTGATATCGTCCGCGCTTATGCCCAGCCCGGGGTCGATACCGTACTGAATATGCGTGTTCGTGACCGCGAGGTTGCTGGACGAGGTGCCGCCCGCGAGCGCGCTGCCGCTGATGTTTGATGCGAAGTACGAGGCCAGGCCCTCAACGGCGAAGGGCCTGGGACCGCCGCTGGTGTTGATCTGGATGCTTGCGAGCTGCCTGCCCTTTTCCGTGAGGTTTGTGTATGGGCCGGTGATTTCGAGCATGCGAGCCGTGGTGCTGGCAACGGTTGTTGTCGACTCAAATCGAAGCCCGGTTACGACTTCCGCGGCCGCGCCGGTCGCCATGAAGAAGTCGAACAGCTCGGGGCCCGCCGCGCAGAACGCGAGGTAACCGTCAAAGACCTGCGGAAACTGGTGTGCGCCAAGAATCGTAATGTGCCCGCCCATCGAGATGCCGCTGAGGTATGTTCGGGCCGGTACCCTGCCGCCGCTCACCGACCGAAAGACGTCCTTCAGGAGAATTGTGTCCTGCAGACCGATGCCCGGGATGTACCCGTTGCAGCGATAGCTCGATGCGGCCCAGGCATAGCCTTTCTCGATCAGGTGATCGCGGAAGCCCTGTTCGAGGCCAGGGGCGACGACAAGGGAAACCCCTTGCCCATCGAAGCCGACCTGCAGCAGGTCACCCGTTGGCCCGGCCGTCGTCGTGAAGCCATGGGCGATAAGAACCAACTCGCCGTTCCAGTTGTCCGGGATCTCGACGCGGTAGAGCCCGCCTTCGTAGCGCCCGAAGAAGGCCTTCGCGCCCCGCAGGGCAGAGAAGCTCGGATCAGAGTAACGCCACTGAATGTTTGGGCATGGAACCGCCTCGAAGCCCTCGCTGCCCGCGGCAAACGCTGGGGTCGTCATGGCCGGCCTGCCCGCCGAGGCGAGGCTTGCGAGAGCGACAACCAGCGCGGCCAGTGCGATGAAAGGACGCCAGAATCGCCCCGAAGTCATTCCAGACCCCCCCTTTAGCTTGGCGAACGACAGAGTTTAAACCGAGAGGTATACTCGGCGAGAAGCTACAGCCTTGAGAGGCGGCTGTCAATGGTGTCTACACTCTGGCAGACTATTTCCTGAATGACTTCGCTGGTTGGAACACGTGGCCACCGCGTGGCGAATGCCGCGCGAGCAGGCGCCCGGCGCCAGGCTATTCTGCTGGCGGCGGCTCGAGTCTTTGCTGAGAAGGGCTACGAGGCCGCGACCCTGGACGACATCGCCGACAGGCTGCGTACCACCAAAACCGTCATCTATTATCACTTCAAGACCAAGGAGGACCTGATCGTCCACCTGAGGCTCCTGACTCTCAGTCATGTTACGAATCAGCTGCAAGCGATTATCGAACTCGGCGGATCGCCCGACGAAGTGCTTCGCCAGGCGGTCGCTGCCATTGTCGCCTGGTCTTTCGACGAGCTGCACCGGCATGCCATTCTTCTCTCGGGACCGCTGGGGCTCAGCCGCTCCAACGCTCGCCGATTGCAGATGGCCGCGTCGAAGTATTACGACATGTTCCGAGGCATTCTCGACGAAGGCGTGCGCCAGGGCCTATTCGCGAGCCGGGATACCCGGCTCATGACCTACGCGTTGATTAAGGCCGGGTCCTCCGCCGCACTCTGGTGGCAACCTCGCGGCGGAATCAGCGAAGCGGAGGTCATCGTCCAACTGACGGACCAGCTGACGGCCGGCGTTAGGGCAGCTAAGGAGATGAGCCCAGTCTGAGCGTGGGACCCAGAATGACCGAGTCGTAAACCTGGTAACGTCGGCGACTGGGGCTTTATGGTCGAGGGGAGGCCCCGGGAGGGGCCGGACCAGTCCGGCCGGTCATCGAGGGGCTAGACGAGAAGAAACCGTCTTGTCCCAGTTCAGCTAGCGACAGCGCATGTCTCATGGGAGCCCTTCCCAGAAATCGACGCCCGGCGGCTTCTCCGACTTACCTCACCTCCAGCACCAGCCCGTAGGTCACGTCGCCGCGGTCGAAGGCGAGGAAGATTGCGACGATGTAGCGGCCGGGCGGGAGGTCGGCGGCGAACTCGACGGCGGCCGGCGAAGCCGTCGCGGGCAGGGCGGTCTTGCTTGCCTGCACCTGCCAGGCCTCCTCGCCGCCGCTTGAGACCAGCGGCTGCCCGGTCTGTGGCCAGGCTTGCACGTTCGCATCTTTGATTTGTACGCCCGGGGCGGGGTTCGCGACCCGGACCGTAGCGCCGCGCGCGACTGACAGCGCCGGCGGGCGCACGACGACGCCGACGGAGTCGACGCACACGGACCCCCAGCAATAGCTCCCGATCCCGAGAGCAACGCCGGTGCCGCCGGAGGTCGCGGTTGCCTGCGGCGGCCGCGACGGGGCCCCGGTGCCTCCGCCGCTCAATGCCGGTGAGGGCGAGCCGGTCACGAGCGCGCCCGCTCCTTCGCCGCCGCCATCGCAGGCAACGGCGAGCGCGGCCAACAGCGTGGCCAAGCCCAGCAGCGACCGGCCGAGATCGAGCCGTACCATATATCCATTATGGACGCTGGCGGCCGCGAGAATGTTCCGCAAGAGAACGCCGGCAGCGGGAAAGACGTCCCGCGCAGCACCTTTCGGAGTGCCTCAACCACCGCCCATGGCGGGCAGGATGTGGACGGTGCCGCCCTCCGGGACCTCCTCCAGGAGGCCGGAGCTGGTGAAGAGGTCGTTGACCGCGACCGCGATCCCGGGGTGGATATCGCCGTCATCGGAGAGCAGGCGCGCCCTTATTCCCGGACAGACGGCGTCGAGGGCCTCGAAGACCTGGCGCAGGTTCTTACCGTCGACCTCAACCCGGTCGCGGCCGTCGCAGAACGAGCGCATTGGCGCCGGTATGAAAACGAGAGCCATGGCCCGACAGGTAACACGTAACGCGTGACAGGTAACAGGGCGGGACTGGCTCCCCTTACCCGCGACCGGTTACTTGTTACTCACTCTTTCTCCAGCAGCGCGTCGAGGACCACGCGCGGCGACATCGGCGCCTCGTACAGGCGGACGCCGATCGCATCCTCGATCGCGGCCTGAATGGCGGGCATCGGCGGCACGATCGGCACTTCGCCCACGCCGCGGATGCCGTAGGGGTGACCGGGGGTCGGCACTTCGACGAGGACGGTGTCGATCATCGGCAGGTCCAGCGCCGTGGGCATGCGGTAGTCGAGGAAGCTGGCGTTCTGCATGCGGCCGTCCTTGCCGAAGACGTACTCCTCGGTCAGGGCCATGCCGATGCCCTGGGCGACGCCGCCCTGGATCTGGCCTTCCACGTATGACGGGTGGATGGCCGTGCCGACGTCCTGGACGGCTGTATAACGCAGGATAGTGACCTTGCCGGTGTCTCTGTCCACTTCGAGGTCGACTATATGGCCGGCATAAGCCGGGCCGGCCCCCTGGCGGCTGGTCGTGACGCTGGCCGAGATCGAGCCCCCGGAGCGCGCCAGGCGTCCGGCGATCTCCCTGAACGTCATCTCACGCGGCTTGCCCTCGGCGTCGGCGGGCCCGCGGATAACGCCGTCATCGCCGTAAGTGACCTGGTCGGGCGGCGCCTCCCAGATGTGGGCAGCGCGAGCGGTAAGCTGCCGCCTTAGCTCCTGGCCCAGCTCGAAAGCCGTCCAGCCGCTGGCGAAGGCCGAGCTGCTGCCGCCGGTGAGCCCCGTGGCGCCGATGTCATCGGTGGCGCCGACGTGGATCTTGATGTCCTCCATCGGGATGCCAAGCGGTTCGGCGACCATCATCGCGATCGCGGCGCGCGTGCCGCCGATGTCGACGTTGCCGGTGACGAGACCGAGCGTGCCGTCCGGGTTTATCGCCGCGGCGAGCGTGCGCTCGCCGCCGATGTTGCCCCAGAAGCCGAGGGCAACGCCGCGGCCACGGTTTGGGCCCTGCAACTCGGACTTAAAGTGTGGGTGGTCCTGGACCGCCTGCATTACCTCGATGGCCCCGATGCGCCGGAACGGCTGCCCTGTCGTTCGCAGGGATCCTTCCTTGGCGGCGTTCTTGAGGCGCATCTCGATCGGGTCGAGGTCGAGCTGCTTGACCAGCTCGTTGACGACTCCCTCAACGGCGAACGCTGCCGCTGGGGCGCCGGGGGCGCGGTAAGCGGCCGTCTTGGGCTTGTTCACGACGACATCGTAGCCGTCGACTGTAAAGTTCGGGATGTCATAGGGCCCGAGAGCGCAGCTGGCGCCGGCGCCGACCGGCGAGCCCGGGTAGGCGCCGGCCTCGTAGGCCAGGTAGACCTGGGCGGCGGTGATCGTCCCGTCCTTCTTGGCGCCCATCTTCACGCGCATGTAGGTTCCGGACGTTGGGCCGGTGGCCATGAACACCTCTTCCCGGTTCATGGTCATCTTCACCGGCTTGCCGGTCTTCCTCGAGAGGACGGCGGCGACGGGCTCGAGGTACTGGCCGATCTTGCCGCCAAAGCCGCCGCCGATCTCCATCGGGACGACGTTTATCTGGGACACGGGGAGGCGCAGGAGGGCGGCCACCGAGGCCCTGACGCCGAAGGAGCCTTGGGTGCTGCACCAGATCGTCAGTCGGCCGTCCTTGTTCCAAAACGCGGTGCCGTTGTGGGGTTCGATGTAGCCCTGGTGGAACATCGAGGTCGTGAACTCGCGCTCGATTACCACGTCGGCTTCCTTGAAGCCGGCCTCGACGTCGCCGCGGGCGAAGCGCAGGTGGGAGGCGATGTTGGTTGCCTTGTCCGGCGGCTTCTCGGCCAGCGGCGCCATGTCCCGCGTGCGCAGGTCAGCGTGGAGGACGGGCGCGGCGTCGGACATGGCTTCGCGGACGTCACCGACCACCGGCAGGGGCTCGTACTCGACCTCGATCAGGTCCAGGGCGTCCTCGGCGATGTGGGGGTCGGTGGCGGCCACCGCGGCAACCGCGTGGCCGTAATAGAGCACCTTTTTGCCGGCGAGCGTGTTGTCGAGAGCAAAGCGGGCCGGGATCATGCCGGCCTCACCGACGACGGCGGCGCCTTCGGCGGGCTGAGGGAAGTCGGCGTTAGTGACGATGGCTTTGACACCGGGGAGCGCCAGCGCTTTGGAAGCGTCGATCTTCTTGATCACCGCGTGGGCGTGGGGGCTACGCTTGATGCGCCCAAAGAGCATGCCGGGCAGGCGAATGTCGGCGCCATACTCGGCGCGGCCGATCACCTTGTCGGCGCCGTCGGGGCGGATCGGGCGAGTGCCGATGACTCTGTAGGCCTGTTCTTTGGTCGCTACCACGTCGTTGTCCTCTCGTTTGCGGGCGGCTAAAGCGGCCCGCCTACAGGTCGTCGTGCGGGGGGCCCAAGCGGCCCGCCTACGTCTGTGCCGTCTGAGCCTTCTTCATCTCCTCGGCCGCCTTGAGGACGGCGCGAATTATCTTGTCGTAACCGGTGCAGCGGCAGAGGTTGCCGGCCAACCAGAAGCGGGCTTCGTGCTCGGTCGGCTCGGGGTTCGCGTCCAGGAGGGCCTTTGACGCAACCAGGAACCCCGGCGTGCAGATGCCGCACTGGAGCGCCGCCTCTTCCAGGAAGCACCGCTGGAGCGGATGGAGGCCGTTCGCCCCGGCGAGGCCCTCGATGGTCATGATTTCAGAGCCCTCGACCTCCGCCGCCATGACGACGCACGAGTTCACGAGGCGCCCGTCGAGGATGACGGCGCAGGCGCCGCAGTTGCCGTTGTTGCATCCCTCTTTGGCGCCCGTGAGGCCGATGCGGTCGCGCAGCGCCTCGAGCAGGCTATCCCGCTGGTCGGCCATGAAGTCGGTGGGCTCCCCGTTGATGACGGCGGATACAATGATGTGGTCGCTCACCCTATCCCCCTCGCGCCCGCTCGGCGGCCTTGCGTATCATGCGCTGGACGTAGACATCGGCGAGGTGCTTGCGTTGTTTGATCGAGCCGCGCATATCGTCGATCGGCACGGCCGCGGTCTTGGCGGCGGCGCCGGCGGCGGCGGTAGTAGCGTCGCTCAGAGGCTTGCCTACCAGGGCCTCCGCCGCCCCCGAGACCACCAGGACCGTCGGGGCCACGGCCCCGACGGCGACCCTGGCCCAGCTGACGAGATTGCGATCAAACCGCAGTTGGACCGCGGCGTTCGCCACGGCGATATCCATTTCGTTGCGGGGTATGAAGCGGTCCCAGGCGGCGCCGCTATTCGGAGACGGCGCCGGAAAATTGATCGAAACCACGAATTCGCCGGCTTCGAGAACGTTGCGCCCAGGACCCGTGCAGAAGTCCTCGACGGGCACCGACCGCCGGCCCTTCGGCCCGGCGATGTTTGCTACGCCTTCGAGCACGATCATCGCCGGGATCGAGTCGCCCGCGGGGGATGAGTTGCAGAGGTTGCCAC
>CAYRCD010000066.1:0-12844 GCA_964422735.1 uncultured Dehalococcoidia bacterium
TACTTTCATTGGTTTGTGTGAGGGCCGCAAGCCCTCATGAACGATTGCGAGGAGCCGGCGGGCGACGAAGCAACCCCGGGCGGGCGGGGCCTCTGGTCTTCGATGAGGCCGCGGGTGCGGGCCGGGGCGTCGTGCCCGAGATTCCGCGGCCGCTGAGGCGGCCTCGCAAAGACAGAGCGCCTGTCGTTGCCAGGAGCCGGCGGCCCCTCGTCATTGCGAGGAGCCCTCAGGCGACGAAGCAACCCCGAGCGAGGGCCTCTTGTCTGCGATGGGGCCGCGGGTGCGGGCCGGGGCGTCGCGCCCGAGATTGCCGCGGCCGCTGAGGCGGCCTCGCAAAGACAGGCCCTCTGTCGTTGCCCTGCGGCGGCCGCGCAAAGACAGATTATCCTTCCGGAGGTCGTTCTTCGCTTCGGCCTCTGTTGCGCTAAACGCTCTTATGGTCTATTAACTCTCCCGAGAGTCGCGAATGATTTGTGCGGGCCAGAGCACGTTGCTTTCCTTCGCCGGCCGGGGTCGTGGCTAGTCCGGGACCGGAGCCGCCGCTCCCGGACAGCCCGGGGCGCTGGCTGTGCGCCTTCCGCCATCGAGTCCAGAACGAGGCGGGCAAATCGATCTCGCCCGAGGACCTGGGCCGCCGCATCGGCAGGTCGGGCGCGACCGTGCGTCGCCGGGAGGCGAACCAGCTTGCGCCGGACGAGGATGAGATCGGCCGGATCGCTGAGGCCTTGGGCCTCAGCCCCCTCCAGACCGCTTTCCTTTCCGAGGCTTTCACACGCACGCGCGTGATGCCGGCGCCGCCGGAGGAGGAGTTCCGTGCGCACATGACCCCGGTGCTGTCCGGGGAGTACCCGGCGATGCTCATGGACCGGCTGTTGTTCTGCCGGGCCTGGAACAGCTACACCGATGCCCTGGGCAGGGGCACGTCGGGCGCGCTGGCGAACACTCCTCACCCGATGGTGCTCATGTTTCGCGACCGGCTGCAGGCCCTTGGCGAGGGGGCTGGACGCCGGGAGGTCCTGCGCTGGGGGGTCCGCATCTTCTGGATCACGACGGCGGCGCTGAGCCATCGCCCGGAGTATGCCGAGCTGGTGAAGCTCCTGGGCCAGGAACCGGGATTTCGCGAGCTGTGGCTGGAGCTGGCCTGCGGTGAGCCGCCCGTGGCCGAGCCCCTGGACTTCGCCTACTCCCTGGGGGGAAACGGCGCCCAGTTCCGCGTCTTCCAGCGCAGGATCGTCCTCCCGCCCGACTACTACCTGCACGAATACGTGCCCGACGACGACCTGGCGCGCGAGAGGCTCGCGGCGCTGAGGACGGAGGGACCGCCGACGGTCTTCTTCGAGCGCGATCCACACTGGGTGCGGGCGCCACTCTCAATCCGCCGCGGCGCCAGGGCTTGAGTCGAGATCGAGACTGGCGGGCGCGGGGCGTGAGAAAACGACCGCCCCCTTCGGACGAAGGGGGCGGGGTCGAGCGCGTAATCCTCGCTTGCCCGAAGGGAGCAGGGCGGACGGAAGGCTCTCCCGCCAGGCCCGCCGGCCGCCACGAGGGGACGGGCGCTCCCTTTCACTATCGGCCGGATGAGGGCGCGGCTGTGGGGAAGCAGGTGTCGGGTGTCGGCTGTCAGCCATCAGCTTTCAGGATTCGCGCTCTGTCGGCCGGCCGAGGCGTGGTGCCCGAGGTTGCCGCGGCCGCTGAGGCGGCCTCGCAAAGACAGGATGAGCCGAGGCGTGGTGCCCGAGGTTGCCGCGGCCCTTCCCCGGAAGGGCCTCGCAAAGACAACGAGCCTGTCGTTGCGAGGAGTCCGCGCGTCCCACACCTGTCGTTGCGAGGAGCCCGCAGGCGACGAAGCAATCTCGGGCAGAGGCGTCTTGTCTTCGATGGGCCTCGGGTGCGGACCGAGGCGTGGTGCCCGAGGTTGCCGCGGCCGCTGCGGCGGCCTCGCAAAGACAACCAGGCTGTCATGGCCGCGGCCACCCGAATCGAGATTCCGCGGCGCGGAAAATCTTTCCGGAGCTAGTATTCGTAGAGCATAACGGGTATAAATTTGCATCAATAGAAAGCCGGCAGCGACCGAGAAGGGGAAGCTCATGCAAACACCTGGATACTGGGACCGTGTTGCGAATGCGCGCTTCAGTAGAAGAAGGGCGCTGAGCGGCGCGGCCGCTCTCGGCGCCGGCGCCACCGCCCTGAGCCTGGTCGGCTGCGGCGGTGGCGGCGATAGCGGCAAGACGCCTTCCGACCAGGGCGCGAGCGGGCTGATCGCTGTTCCCAGAGATACGACCGCTCAGGCGAAGCCGGGCGGTGTGTTCAAGGACGTCCTGACCGCGGACACGACGACGATGGACCCAATCCAGTCCACTTCGTTCACGGCCAAGGCCTACGTGGCCGCGTTTACCTATCCGCAGCTGGTCAAGTTCACGACGGTCAAGTACCCGAATTTCGCGGACGGCGGCGTGGAGGGCGACGCGGCGGAGTCCCTCGAGATCAGTCCGGACAAGCTTCAGATTACGTTCAAGCTGCGCCAGGGGATGAAGTGGGAAGCGAAGGCGCCCACCAACAGCCGTCTGATCGACGCGGAGGACGTGACCAAGAGCCTGGAGCGTTACCGCCAGATCAACCCCTTCGCCGGAGACATCTTCTATAACGCGACGAGCGCGCCCTATTCGCCGATCGAGAAGGTCGAGGCGCCGGACTCGCGGACGATCGTGTTCAAGCTGAAGCTGCCGGACGCGTCGCTGCTGCCGAACATGGCGAATTACGCGGCCCACTACGTCCTGCCGCGCGAGTCGGAGTTGTCCGGCTCGGCCGGCTTCGACCCCAAGGGTGAGGTCAGGGGCTACGGACCCTGGCTGCTGGAAGACTACAAGCCCTCGGCATCGTTCACGTGGCGCAAGAACCCGGACTACTACATCAAGGACCGGCCTTTCGCGGACAAGATCGAGCGGCCGATCGTAACCGAGTACGCGCAACGGCTGGCCCAGTTCCGGGCCGGCAACATCTGGACAACCGTCGTGGTGCAAGAGGACGTGTTCTCGACGAAGCGGGACCTGCCCGCCACCGAGATCCGCCAGGCCGAGGCCTACTCCTCCGGCGCCACCAGCATCGGCTTTGGTTTCCAGGGCGACTCGCCGTGGAAAGACCAGCGCATGCGCCAGGCGATCAATTACCTCCTCGACCGCGAGGCGCTGGTCGACGTCTTCGGGAACCGCAAGGGTATCGAGAAGGAGGGTGCCGCTCTCGCTTATCGCATGCACTCCATCGTCGGTGCCGGCTGGGAGGGTTACTGGGTCGACCCGACGGACGAGAAGAAGTTCGGCCCCAATGCGAAGTACTTCAAGTACAACCTGCCCGAGGCCAAGAAGCTCCTGGCGGCGGCAGGCTTCGCCAACGGCGTCGAGTCGACCTTCTACTACAACGGCTCGACTAACTACGGCGCCACGTACACGCGCCTCGCTGAGGCCCTGGTCGGCATGCTCAACGATGGTCTGCTCAAGCTCAAGCAGGGCCCCACGGAGTACCAGAACGACTGGCTGCCGAACTACCACTTCGGCTACACCAACTCTTACCAGGGTGGGGCGGACAAGACCAAGAACTTCAGCGGGCTGGCCCTGCGGGCGCCGACCTTCTACGCGACTGTGGCCCAGACGCTGTTCACCAACCAGCACAAAGACGGCAGCCGCTTCGAGGGGTGCACGCCCAACGGACTGGCCCCGAACAACGGCGACGCGGAGCTGAACTCGAAGATCGAGAAGCTCAAGGCCGAGTTCGACGTCAAGAAGGCGCAGGCGATGGCGCTGGACATCGGCCAGTTCGTGGCCGACAAGGCCTACTTTGTCCAGGGCTACTCCTTCAGCTCTCTGGGCTTCGGTGTTTACTGGCCCGTGATCGGTAACCTCGGCGCATATCGGACCTGGACCACGGCCCGGACCATCCCGGAGACCGTGATGCACTGGTGGATCGACACCTCGAAGCCGCCGATCGCGAAGACGTAGCCGTCAAGCGCCGCGCGAAGAGGCCCGCGTCGGGAGACGCGGGCCTCTTGCTCTTCCTCCTGATGGAGCAAAGCCGGTCGCGCGCGCGGCAAGACAACCAGCCTGTCGAGGCTGACAGGCGCGGCCGGGGCCCGTAAGATCGACGGGGTGAAGACGGTCCTGATCGTTGAAGACGAACCTACCCTCGTGGCGACGTTGCGCTTTAACCTCGAGCGCGACGGCCATAAGGTGATCAGCGCCGGCGACGGCCCCGGCGGCGTTGCCCTGGCCCGGTCTCAAAAGCCCGATGTCGTCGTCCTCGACCTCATGCTGCCGGGCCTGGACGGGCTCGAAGTCTGCCGCATACTCCGCCGTGAGACGAACGTGCCGATCCTGATGCTAACGGCCAAGGCGGACGAAACCGACCGCGTCGTCGGCCTCGAGATCGGCGCCGACGACTACGTGACCAAACCGTTCAGCATGCGGGAGCTGATGGCGCGGGTGCGCGCGCTCTTGCGCCGGTCCGAGATGGCGCCCGCCGCCAGGGCGAACGAGCTCCTGGGATCAGAGGGCCTGGAGGTAAACCTGAAAAGCCGGCAGGCGCGTCGCGACGGAGCCGTCCTCGCCCTCAAGCCCAAGGAGTTCGACCTGCTGGCCTTCCTCCTGCGCAACCGGGGCCGCGCCTTCACGCGGGACGAACTCCTGGACCAGGTGTGGGGTTACGATTTTGCCGGCGACACCCGCACCGTCGACGTCCATGTGAGCTGGCTGCGTCAGAAAATCGAGCGCGAGCCGGCGAAACCCACCCGATTGATAACGGTCCGAGGGACGGGTTACAGGTTCGACTGATGCCCGATACCCTGAGCCTGCGGGCCGCGAGCGCCATCCTGGCGTTAACCGCGGCGGGCGCCGGAGTTGCTTTTGCGCTCTCGGGTTCGACCGGCATCGCCCTCGCCGTCGCCGTCCTGGGGTCCGGCCTGTGGAGCCTGGCCGCTGTGGGCTTTCTGAATCAGCGCCTGCGGCATCTCACGGCGGCGGCGAGCGCGATCGCCGCGGGCGACTTCGGCGCCCGCGTTGACCCGCGCCCGGGAGGAGAGCTGGGACGCACCGCCGACGCCCTGGAGCGCATGGCTCGCGGCGTGGGCGACCTCGTAAACGCGGTCGCCCGCGACCAGAACCGTCTCATGCCGGCCCTGAACAGCAGCTTAGATGCCGTTCTGGCTGTGGACGCGGCCGACCGCATACGCTTCGGCAACGTGGCCGCCGAGCGTTTGTTCGAGCGCAGCCAGGGAGACCTCGCCGGCACGCCGCTGGTCTGGGTTTTGCCGAACCAGGAAGTGCTCGATGCCCTGCGCGCCAGCCGCGCCGAGGGACGGCGCGCGACCTGTCTGGTCGAGCGTCCGGGACGGCGGCACCTGGAAGTCATGGCGACTCCGATCAGCGGCGGTGGCGAGTGGTCGGCCATGCTCGTCTTTCACGACATCACCGAGGTCAAGAGGGTCGAGCAGCTGCGCCGCGATTTCGTCGCGAACGTCTCCCATGAGCTGCGGACGCCTCTGGCGTCGATCAAAGCCGTGATCGAGACCCTTGCCCGGGGCGCCCTGGAAGACCCCGGGTCGGCGCGTGACTTCCTGGACCGCGCCGATGCGGAAGTCGACCGGCTGGTCCAGCTGGTCGAAGAGCTGCTGGAGCTGTCGCGCATCGAATCTGGTGAGATCGCCATCGCGCAGGAACAGGTGGCGCTGGGCGAGATCGTGGCGGAGGCGGTAGCCCGCCTTCGGCCCCAGGCCGAGAAGCTGAGCGTAACCCTGTCCGCTCAGGCAGAGGCGTCACTGCCGGCAATCTCCGGGGATGGCAAGCGACTGGAACGGGCGGTCGTGAACCTGGTCCACAATGCCATAAAGTTCACTCCCGCGGGAGGGACGGTGTCGGTGTCGGTCCGACGCACGAACGGCTGGTTGACCGTGGGGGTGCGCGACTCCGGCGCCGGGATCGACGCGCGCGACCTTCCCCGAGTGTTCGAGCGCTTTTTCAAGGCCGACCAGTCGCGGAAAGGCGGCGGCAGCGGGCTCGGCCTGGCGATCGTGAAGCACACGGCCGAAGCGCACGGCGGAACGGTCTCGGCGGCCAGCGAGCCCGGCAAGGGGTCCCTGTTTACGTTGAGCCTCCCCGTCAGTCGAGCGCCCTTGCGAACCTGACGTGGCCAGTAGATGATTGGCTGCAAGTTAGAGCCGGTGAGCAGCACCTGTCGATCTGCGCAGATTCGAGGGAGTTAGGAAATGACGCGGGTCATTTTCGAGAAGCAGCTGGCCGAGATCCAGCAAGAGACGCTCCTCATGGCAACGATGGTCGATCAGGCGATCGACCGGAGCGTTCAAGCATTAAAGGACCGTGACAGCGCCCTGGCCCGGGGCGTTATTACAGACGACATCCGAATCAACGAGAAGCGTTACGAGGTCGAGGGGAAGTGCCTCGAGTTGGTCGCCACTCAGCAGCCGCTGGCCGGCGACCTGCGCACCATATTCTCGGTCTTGCACATCATCGTGGACCTCGAGCGCATGGGCGACCACGCCGAGGGCATCGCCAAGGTCGCGATTATGCTCGCGGACGACCCGCCGCTCAAGCCGTACATCGATATTCCACGTATGGCCGAGATCACGCGCTCGATGCTGCGTGGCAGCCTCGAGGCGTTCAAGGACCGCGACGAGCAGCGGGCGCGCATCATCGTCGACCAGGACGACGAGGTCGACGCTCTCTACGACCAGGTTTACCGAGAGCTTCTAACCTTCATGGTGCGTGATCCATTGACGATCGAGCGCGCGACGCACCTCACCTGGGTCGCCCACAACCTGGAGCGCATAGCCGACCGGGTGACGAACATCTGCGAGCGCGTCGTATACCTGGTGTCGGGAAAGATCGAGGAGCTGAACGTCTCCAAGTACTAACCCTCCGGCCGCGAGATAGGCCTCGCTTACCCTGGTCGAGGCTGATCGGCTAGACTACGGCGAGATCAGCCGGCAAGTCTCAGGGTTTGAGGACACCATGCGCTTCTCCTTTATTCCGCGAAACTACCAGTTCTACGACCTGTTCGAAGAGCTGGCGAAGAAGATCGTTATGAGCGGCGAACTGCTCGCCGACCTGCTCGATCACTTCGAAAACGTCGAGATGAAGGTCACGCGGATCAAAGAGGTCGAGCACGAGGCGGACAACGTCACGCACGAACTCTACCGTCAGATGCACCAGACTTTCGTGACGCCCTTCGACCGCGAAGACATCGCCGCTCTGGCCGACCGCATGGACACTGTTGTCGACATGCTGGAAGCGGCAGCCACTGCCATTCGCGTCTATGACGTCGAAGCGCCGACGGTTGCCGCACGCGGCATCGCCGACCTCGCCCGTCTCCAATCGATCCAGTTGGACAAGGCGATCCGGACGTTGCGCCATCACGGCCGCCTCAGAGACATACTCGACCAGTGCAAGGAGATAAACCGGCTCGAAAACGAGGCCGATAGTCTGTACCTCACGGCGATGGCCGACCTGTTCCGCAGCGAAATGAGCAGCATTAACGTGATCAAATGGAAAGAAGTGTATGACCTGCTCGAGGAATCGACCGACGCCTGCGAGGCGGTGGCTCACGCGCTCGAGGCAATCGTCCTGAAGCATGCCTAACCGGTTGCCGGGCCGGGAATGACCGACCTCTCGCTCCCCTACGCGCTCAGGCCAAGGCTCGAGGTCTCCGGCGCCAGGTTGCGCCTCGGGGCCGGTCGCTGGGCGGCAACAGCGGCAGCAACGATCGTCGCGGGGACATGAGCGACAGCTACACGTTCCTCGTAATCACGATCGGTGTGCTGATCGCCTTCGAGGCCCTCAATGGCTGGACGGACGCGCCGAACGCGATCGCAACCGTGGTGTCGACGAGAGTCATGCCTCCGTTCGTGGCGATCGCGATGGCGGCCGGCCTGAACCTGATCGGCGCCCTATCGGGAACGGCGGTCGCCGCCACAATCGGCAAGGGCGTGGTGAATATCGATCCGGGGCTGGGGCTTGGTCTGAAGACCGTCGCGGCCGGCGCGGGCGGCGTCGTCTTGTGGGGCGCGGTGGCCGTCTATCTAAAGATACCGATCAGCAAAAGTCACGGGCTTGTCTCCGGGCTCGCCGGCGCGGCGGTCCAGCAGGCCGGGTTTGATGCCCTGATCTGGTCGGGGTGGCGAAAGGTGTTCATGGGTCTGGGCATCGCCGTGGTGCTCGGCTTTGCCGCGGCCCTTGTTGTGACGATTCTTGTCCTGTGGATTTTTCAGCGGTCGAGCCCATCGACGGTGCGCAGTATATTTGGGCGCCTGCAGATCTTCTCGGCGGCGTTCATGGCCTGGAGCCATGGTACTTCGGACGGACAGAAAGCGATGGGCGCGATGGCGATGGCGCTCGCGATCTACCACAAGGTACCGGCCTCGGAGTTCGAGGTCCACACCTGGATCATAGCCCTGGCCGCTACGACGATGGGCATCAGCACTCTGGCCGGTGGCTGGCGGATCATCCGCACACTGGGCATGGGCATCACTCACCTGGAGACGTACCAGGGGTTCTCGGCCGAGACGGGCGCCGCCACGGTGCTGGCGATTACGGCGCACTTCGGCATTCCCGTCAGCACGACGCATACGATCGGTTCGGCGATCATGGGAGTCGGGGCGACCCGACGCCTTTCAGCGGTGCGCTGGGGCATCGCCTATCACATCATCCTGGCCTGGTTCTTGACCTTCCCGGTCTGCTTTGGCCTGGGCTACTTGCTCTCGATGATCATACCGTCGTAACCGCGGCGCCCGCGACGGGGTAGAAGAAGGAGGCCCGCGCCGCCCGCGCGGGCCTCCTCTGGCATCAGGCTTCGAACTCAGGTCTTGGCGATAGGCGCTTTGCTGTCGTCGATCCACCAGTGAATGACCGTCTCGGCCGCGGGGCTGCCCGCGGGCGCCCCGGTGTATGCTCCCAGGTTGCCGATGACCGGCCAGTTCAAGCCAACGCCCAACGCCGAAAAGGGCGCAAAGGGGATATGGTAAGACTTCTGGGCCATCATCCTCTGGAGGTCCGCGGAAAGCTCCTGCTGTCTCTTCGCGTCGAACTCGCGCCGGATCTTGTTTGTGAGGTCGTTGACCGCGGGGTCGCCGTTCTGAGGACTCTGTCCGTTCGGGGTGCTTCCCTCGAAGCGAATGCCGCCTGAATTCATGGTCGAGTAGATCTGGGTTGGGACGGTCGGGTAACCCGTGACGGCACGGTAGATGATGCCGGTGAAGCCCTTGAAGGTCGTACGCTTTGCGTCATAGGCGGCGGTGTAGCCGTAGTGGTAGTTTGGAACCCAGTCGTTGGCGTAGGGGCGAGGGTCGAGCTTGGCACGAATGCCGCTGTCACTGAGCATGCCGCTGATCAGCTCGGCGCGGCGTGTGTACACGGCGCCGTACTGAGTTTCGCCGTTGTAGTGCAACTGGGTGTCGACGCCGTTGGGGAAGCCGGCGGCGGACATGAGCTTCCTGGCTTCGGAGACGTTGAAGGTGTAGACCTTTGACCACTCGCCGAATTTCTTGGTGTCCTGGGGGTCGATCCAATAGCCTTCGGCGCCCGCGCCGATGACGGAATGGTAGCGCGGCTTGATGTCGATGCCATCGGCCGCGAAGGTCGGGCGATTTCCGTCGACGTCGATGATCAACTCGCGGTCGATGATCATCGACACGGCCTGGCGCATGCGTTCGTCCTTCCAAGGGGTGTCGCCGGCGCCGTAGCCGAAGGCAAGGGTGGAAGGGTAGATCGGGTAGCTGTCGCCCTGGGTGAGGAGCAATTCGGGATGGTCCTTCTTGGTCGGTATGGCGTCCTCCTGCACCACGACGCTGGGCCAAATGTTGCCGGCCTTGAACTGGGCCAATCTCGTAGCATATTCGGTGACGATCGGGTGCTCGAGCTTGTCCGGGAACGGCCTGCCCTTGAGGTAGTAATCCGGGTTCTTCTGCCAGGTGCGGAAGGCCGAGGGGCGGTTCTCGAGCAGGGTCCAGGGGCCTGAACCGCGGATGTCACCCCTTGGGTCGAAGCCACTTTCCGACTCGCGCGGCATCACCCAGAACAGTCTTTCGAAGGCGAACAGCTTGAAGAGCTCCGGGTCGGGCTGCTTCAGCTTCATGACGACGGTGCGAGTGTCCGGGGCGGTCACGGATTCGACCGCCGAGCCCGGAGTGACTACAGCGTCGTAAGCCAGGTCGCCCTTGAATGGGCTGACCTTGAGGAACTTGTCCCAACTGAAGACAACGTCCTGGGCATCGAGCGGCCGGCCGTTCGTGGGCGCGCGCGGGTCGAGTTTCATGTTCGGCCGGATCTTGAGGGTCACGCTGAGTTTGTCGCCGGAAAGCTCGTAGGACTCGACGGCGTCACCCTCGACCTCGCCTTTGGAACGCTCCGGATATTTGCCGGGAACGTACTTGAACAGGCGCTGATAGGCATAGACGCCTATCTGGGCCGAGGCGCTGAACGAGGTGGTGGCAAGGAGATCAAAGGTCGTGACGTCGGCGGCCTGGTAGCTCTTGAAGGTGCCGCCGGCCTTCGCCTGTGAAGTGGTGTCTCTGGGAACATAGACCAGGCCGCCTTCGCCACCAGTCCCGGCGCCTCCGCCGCCTCCACCGCCGCATCCGACCAGACTCAGGGCGGTTACGCCTGCGCCCAGACCGGCCGCGGCTACGAGCGCCCTTCGTCGATTGAAACGCGCGGATGCCACGCGGTCCCAATAACCAGTAGTTGCCATGCTTTCTGTCGCTCCTGTTCAGCGGCGCACCAGCGCCGGATGAGTAGGAGGCATGCGAGTGCTAGGCCTCCCTGGGACGACACGCTAAGGCCTGTGTGCCCGCGGAATAAGGGCCAACCCGCCCCTCTCCGGCGAGCCGAATGGACCTACGGTTGAGGAAACGGACCGGACCGAGCGGCCACGGCGATAAGGCAGGTGCGACGCGAGTGGGCGCGGTTCCTTCCGTGCGTTGCCTCTGCTATCCTGCTCTTAGACGATCCAGGCGGGATACGCTCCGGGAGCGCCTAAGAACATGAGTCTTGTCCGAAATGTCCCCCACGACTGGAGGATGCCGGCGCCGGTGGTCCTTCCTGGAAGAACCAGGTCGCGCCCGTGCCGGCCGTGGAGCGTGGATGCGCGAGACATCACGGCTCCACGACACCCGCCTAGACCCGTGGCGGCCTAGACGGCTGCCCCTTCGCCGTCTGCACAAGCTTCAGCCACTGCACTATCGGTCTGGCCCAGGCCTGACCTACTAGTCTCGGGCGAGTGCCCGCCCCGGCTAATCGGGGCCGGCTCGTCCTGTCGGGATGTGCTGCCATGGTATTCGAAGAGCACCGCGACCAGCTGATCGAGGCCATTCGCTCCCTCGTCGACGCCAACGACGCGGCGGAGGCGGTGGCGATCCTGTCTAATCGACACCCCGCGGACCAGGCCGACCTGATCGAGCACCTGGACGACGATGAAGTGCGGCAGCGTGTACTGGCGGCGATGACGTCGGAGCAGGTGGCAAGCGTCCTCGAGTACATCGACGACGACCTGCGTCAGCGCCTCCTGGCGGCGGTGTCCGCGACCATCCTGGCACCCATCCTCGACCAGGCCGACGAGGACGTCGCGGTGGACGTTATCCAGGACCTAAGGAAGGAACACGCCGAGGAGGTCCTGCCCCTCCTCGAGGACCGGGAGGAGATAGAGGAGTTACTCGCTCACCCCGAAGAGAGCGCCGGCGGCATGATGACGCCGGACGTCCTCGCCTTCCAACGGGACTCCACGGTCGAGCAGACCATTGATTTCCTTCGCCGCCAGAAGCCGGACCCGAGCCAGCCCTATTACCTGTACGTCGTCGACATCGACGGGCTGCTCCTCGGAGTTGTGAGCTTCCGCGACCTGATCGTCTCGAATCCGGATACCCGGCTCGAGGAGATCATGTCGGCCAAGGTGTTCAGTATCATGGCCGGCTCCGACCGCGAGGAGGCGGCCGACCTTATGCGGCACTACAACCTGCTGGCGCTGCCGGTTGTCGACGCCAAGGGCGCGCTACTGGGTGTTATCACAGCCGATGATGTCCTTGATGTCCAGGTCGAAGAGGCGACCGAAGACATGTACAAGATGGCCGGTGTCGGCGTGAAGGAGTGGGCTTTCAGCCCGGTGCTGGAGTCGGCGCAGCGGCGGATCCCGTGGCTTGCTTTCAACATGGTCTGGGCCTTTGCCGGTGCGACCGTGATCAGCATATTCCAGGGGACGATTGACAAGGTTTCGGCCCTGGCGATCTTCATGCCGATGGTCGCGGGTCAGGCCGGCAACGCCGGGATTCAAACGGCGACAATCGTCGTGCGCTCGATGGCTCTAGGGGAGCTCGAGGTCGGTGAGGCCGTTCGGGTCTTGCGCAAGGAGTGGGTACTGGGACTGATCAAGGGATCGCTGTTCGGCCTCGTCCTCGGGGTCGTGGCCTGGGTCTGGCAGGACCACGCGATTTTCGGCGTCGTCGCGGGCACGGCGATGTTCCTGAACATGATGGTCGCGTCGACAACCGGTGTGGTGGTTCCGGTGACGCTTCGGCGGTTGGGGATGGACCCGGCGACGATTGCCGGCGTCTTCGACACGATGGTCACGGACCTGATGGGGTTCTTGATCTATCTCGGGCTGGCCACGCTGCTCATATCGAAGCTAACCTGAAGCCGCTCATTCTGCTGTTCAGGGTAGTGCCGTTCCGACTGGCTGCTTGTAAAGGCGGCTTTGCGGAGAAAGGGTACGACCGAGATTGCCACGTCGCTGCGGTCGCTTTGGGCGACCTCCGCTCCTCGCAATCGTTCATGAGGGCTTGCGGCCCTCACACAAA
>CAYRCD010000067.1:0-12820 GCA_964422735.1 uncultured Dehalococcoidia bacterium
GCGGCGCGATCCGCGGCACGGCCTATCTCTCGCAAGAGGAACGCGCCTGGTTCATGGAGAATTGCCCCGCGCCGACACCGGTCCCGGGGGGTCTCAGCGCCGGCAGCACTCAGACCAGGCTGGCGCCGCCATCGGCGGCGGCGTCCGCTCGAGTCTACGGCACCAGCGACCGGATGGTGATCTCGCGCCTGGGCGTCAACGCCCCCATCAACGTCAGCCCCGTAAGCCCTGATGGCGTGATGGGTGTCCCCCTCGGCGCCAATGACGTCGTCTGGTATGACTTCAATGGCGTGCGCGGCTTCGGCGGCTACCCGGGACAAGGCGGAAACGCGGTCTTCGCCGGCCACGTCGACTACATCTGCTGCCTGGCGGTCTTCGCTCCCCTGCGCAATATTCAACAGGGCGACGTCATCGACTACTTTACCGGTGAAGGCGGCCACTTCACCTACGCCGTTGAGTGGTTCGGCGACTTCGAAGATGGAACGAACTGGAACAGCGTGTTCAGTTTCGGCGGCGGCGCGGAGGTCATAACTCTCGTTACCTGCAACGGCACCTTCGATACGGTGGCCCGGAATTACGATTTTAGGCGCGTCGTCCGCGCCGTGCGCGTACTCTAGTACGACCTGCGAAATTCCCGTCAGGGTCTAAGCCACCTGCCGATTCGGAAGTCTCACCACGCATCTATCAACAAAACGTTAGACCCCGAAGACAGCTTGATCCCCTCTCCCCGCTGGGGAGAGGGGATCTGCATAGTTGCCAACAGGTTGTCGAACGTGTCGCCGTGTTGGCGTAACTCCAGACTCAAGAATCGTAACGCTCATTTACGGAATAGAGTACAAGTCAGGGCAATCCGGCCTCGTTTTGAGCTGAACCGAACGCTGAGGCGTTGCTGTATTCTGTCGGCGCGTCGACCTGCTTGTAACCGGACCACGAAGCTGCCGATAATCTAGAGCTAAGGCTCATGTTCCAACGCACGACCGTCGCATTTGCCATCTCCGTGTTGATGACCGCCGTGGGCGTCGCGATCATCGCGGTCGCGCTTACGGGGGCTGCCGGCACCGCGCGATCGCCGATTTTGCCGGAGCCCGAGAGCTTCGCCGCCCCCAGCGTAGCCGCACCCGCCGCGGCGCGTCCCGACGCCACCGAGACGCCTCCGCCGGCGCCGACGCCCGTTCCCAGTTCGGCGCCCGTCGACAGGCTGGTGATCCCCAAGATCGGCGTCGACGCCGCGATCGTCGTCCTTGGCGTGGACAAGAACGGCGTCATGCAAGACCCCAAAGGCCCCAGAGAGGTGGCCTGGTACAACTTCTCCGCCCATCCCGGCTGGACCGGGAACGCGGTCTTCGCCGGACACGTCGACTACCACGACTACGGACCGGCAGTCTTCTGGAAGCTGCGAGAGCTGCACGCCGGGGACGAGGTCGATGTGCGCCTGGCGGACGGCAGCATGTTCAGGTACGCCGTCGTCAGTCTCAGCGTCTACACCGCCGGCGAGGAACCCGTTCAGGACATCGTCGGGCCGACCGACGGCGAAGTCATGACGATGATCACCTGCGGGGGGACATTCGATTCGCGCTCGCGTCAGTACAACAAACGGGTCGTCGTCCGCGCCGAACGCGTGCCGTCGTCTCGGCCCAGCGCCGCCGCCCACTAGTACACGACCGCAGTGATTTTACAATGCAGGCGAGGCTTTCTAGCCTCGCCGTCGAGTCCACCGCCGAGGCTGGAAAGCCTCGCCTACGCGGTAAAGGAGCCCACCAAATCCATCGCGGTCGTGTACTAGGACACATCACGGCGACCGCACGCCGCCGGCCGAATCAGGCTGCGCGCCGGGCCCTCAACTCCCTTGATATAATTTTGGCGGAGAGGTGGCAGAGCGGTTGAATGCGGCGGTCTCGAAAACCGTTGTACGTCTTTGGGCGTACCGTGGGTTCGAATCCCACCCTCTCCGCCGGCGCACAGCTTCCCCTGAGGGACCCGTCGAAGGTCATATCGCCGGTGTCACGTTCCTCTATGAGGTCAAGCACCCGACGCCCTACTCTGAGGGGTCGAAAGGCGCCCGAAGCCTGCTTCGGGAAGACCGAAGGTACACCGGAGGCCGACGCAAAACATAAAAATACCAAACGAACTCAGGATCGCAGCCTGGTTTTCGAACTCGCCGCGCCTGTCGCACCCATTGCCGGGTGTTGGTGCCTCAATTAGGCCGGCACCCTACCCACTCCCCACGCCGGGCCAAACCCTCCCGCTGCCGGTATCCCTCACCGAGGTGAGGCCCGCGCCCGGGCGCATCCCAGCGGTCCTTTAGCTGCTCGGGGCTCTGCTCCCCAATTGGACTCTACCCGACAGCTAAGCGGCGCGGTAAATGTTCAGGGCGAAAAGCCGACACTACTGTGAGACCTTTGCGGGTTTGCCCCTAAGGAGCCCACGGCTAGTGCTCAAGCAATTACAGAAAATCGCCGCTATCGCCACTTCGGCGAGTCCCCACGACGCCGACGTGGTTGCGGCCTGTGACCTCATTGCCGGCGCCCTCGGCGCCAAAGAAGCCTATGTGATTCGCGCCGGCGATCCGCACTTCGTTCGCATCGGGAGTCACCTGAGTCCGACCGAGTATGGGATCAAGCAGAGGGGCCTCTGGCTCATCTGGCAGGGACTTGCCCGCCAGCCGGAGAGCGCGGCCGCCTCGGCCCAGGTGAGCGAACGCCTGGTGCTCGAGGGCGTGCCCCTGGCCGAGGGTAGCTCGGGGAACTATATCGCCGCGATTATTCCCGGAGACGAGAGCAACTCCGAGATGCTCATTATCGAGCGAGGGAAGTCCACGCCCGTCGACCCCAACGAGGTCGCCCTGGTGGAGGCGGTGCGACCCATTCTCTGCCAGCTCCTGGCCAAGGTGCTCGACGCCGAACGACAGGACCGCCAGCAGCGCCAGCTCTCCTCACTGGCGGACGTGGCCCGGGCCTTCAATAACGCTCACGATCTGGACTCGCCGCTGACCGACCTCGCCACCGCGATTGCAAAGGCAACGGGGTTCGACTGGGTGACCGTTTACTCCTACGATGAAACCCTCCAGAACATTCTCGACTCCGGCGCCAATATCGCACGACACGCCAACACCGAGACGGCTGCCATGGCCCGTGATGGCCGGGTGCGGCAACTCTCCGGCACAACGGACGTGGCGGCGTTTCGATCGCGGATGAGGAGCGGCGCGCCGATCTTGGTCCCGGACGTCTTTGCCGCGGAAGCCAAAACTCCCCCGGACCTGCTGTCCTATTACGAGCGCGCTCATATTCTCTCCATCGCCTGGTTTCCTCTCCTGTTCCAGGACACGATGCTGGGATCGATAAACTTATCGTCCTCGACCTTGCGTCCGTTCGATGACGCCGAGGTCGTCTTCCTGACCGACCTCGCCACCCAGGCGGCAACCGCCGTCAAGGGAATGCGCTTATACAGGGACCTCGAGCGCTCGAAGCAAGAGATACTCGAATACGCCGAAAAGCTGGCGGAAGCGAGCCAGGCCGAGCATTTCCTCGCTCGAACCGACGCTCTCACCGGCATCCCCAACCGCAGGTATCTCGAAGAGGTCTTGAGGGCTGAGTGCGCCCGAGCGGCTCGCTATCGCGAGCCTGTGAGCGTCGTGATGGCGGACCTCGACCACTTCAAGGACATCAACGACTCCTTCGGGCATCCCGTGGGTGATGAGGCGCTGAGACTTGTCGCCCGGGTCGCGAGAGAGTGCGCGCGGGCATCCGACTTCCTCGGCAGATGGGGCGGCGATGAGTTCCTCTTTATCCTGCCCCACACCGAGGCAGACGACGGTCAGACCTTTGCTAATCGCTTCCGGACCCAACTGGCCGCGACTCCCTTCAGGCCGGAGGGAAGCGATCACGCAAAGTACATTCGTGTCAGTGCCGGCGTCGCGGACGCCGTCCCGCCGGGGAAGGATGACGCGGGCCTTCTCGTCACCTGGGCGGATAAGGCTCTATACGACGCCAAAGAAGGCGGCCGAGACCAGGTGAGGCTCTGGCGCCCGAAGGCCGAGGCAGCGTAGCTTCAGCCCGTGCGCTTACGCCGAGCGCCGTCCTTCCCCGGAAGGACCGGCTCGCCGCCAATAGCGGGCGACGAGCCCGTGCCGCGGCGATAGCACCAGGGCAAGGGCAAACAGGGCCGTTGCGGTCAGGACGATCGTCCCGCCGGCGGCCAGGTCGCTGTGCCATGAGATGTAAAGTCCCAGCACGCCCGCAAAGGCGCCGATGAGAGCACTTGCCACCATCATTCGGCCGACCTCGTCGACCAGCAACCTGGCCGTGGCCGCCGGCGTCACGAACATGGCCACGACCAGAACGTTGCCGACCGCTCGCAACGAGATCACGATGGTCATCGTGATCAGGACGAGCAGCAGCGTATCGAGCCAGAACACCGGCAGCCCGACCGCGAGCGCCATCTCGCGGTCGAAGGCCGTCAGCATCAGGACACGCCGAAGGCTAACGGCAAGGGCGAGGGCGGCTCCTCCGACCACGAGGCTCAGGTAAATATCCGTGCTGGTGACCGCGAGGACTTCGCCGAACAGAAACGATGTCAGGTCCCGCGTATAGCCGGGCGAGGTGCTGATCAAGACGACGCCCAGAGCAAAGGCCCCGGCGAATACGACCCCGATCGCCGTGTCCTCGCGAATCCGTCGGGTCAGCGACAGACTGCTGATCGCGAAAGCGGTGAACAGGCCGAAGGCAGCGCCGCCGGCGAAGGGACTCGTCTTCGCCAGGAAAGCGATCACCACGCCCGGGAATACCGAGTGAGAGATAGCGTCGCCGACGAATGCGAGGCCCCGCGTCACCACGTACGTGCCCAGGAAGCCGGCGACGGTCCCCATCACCACCACCTCGACCAGGGCGAGGCGCATGAAGCGGAACTGGAGCGGCTCGCTAAGCCAGTCGAGCATCGTCCGGCACAGTGGGCGTGCCGCCCTCGTGGTGGTGGACGTCCTCCAGGACTTCGGGATGAACGCCCTCAGCCTGAACCTCGAGGAAATGGAGGTGGGCGCCGTAGGCTTCGCGCAACACCTCGGGCCGGAAGGTCTCTGCAACAGGCCCGAAGGCAACGAGCCCGCCGTTGAGGATGCAGAGCGTGTCGCAGATGCAGGCCGCCATGTTCAGGTCATGAGTGGCCATAACGATCGTCTTGCCCTGGGCATGGAACGAACCCAGGAGGTCCACGAAAAGGTCCTGTGTCTGGCTGTCGACGCCGTTCATGGGCTCGTCCAGAAGGATTATCTCACCCTGCTGGGCCAGGGCGCGGGCGAAGAAAACGCGCTGCTGCTGGCCGAATGACAGCTCCCCGATGGCAGACGACCGACGGTCCGTAAGCGCGACCTGCTCCAGCGCCCGGCCGACGGCGTCGCGGTCGGCGAGCGAAGGCGGTCGCAGCCAACCCGTGTGGCGGATGCGTCCCATCATCACTACGTCCGAAACGCGCAGGGGAACCTCGAGGTCGACGCGCTGACGCTGGGGAAGGTAAGAGAAAAGGTCACGCGCCTCGTCCGGCGGCCTGCCCTCAATCTCTACGCGTCCGGCGGCGAGCGGCAGGATGCCGAGCACGGCCCGCAGCAGCGTGCTCTTGCCGGAGCCGTTAGGGCCGAGGAGACCGACGAATGCTCCGCGCGGCACATCGAGCGAGATCTCGCGCAGGGCAAGCCGGTCGCCCAGGCGCACCGAGACGCCGTCCACGCAGATCGCCGTGCCGGCCACACCGTCATGGCGGTGCGGTGACAGCGTCTCGTGCCTCGCCGGGAGCCTCATTGTAGGGATACGTTATCTCATCTGGCGACGAACGAGAAACAGGAGGCGGAGGGAGCAAGCCAGGGCGAGGAGCGGTCCATGTCGCCAGACCGCCAATTCAGGAGTTCTCAGCTCTCAAGCTTCTTCGCTTCTCAGATTCTATTTCTGGCTCGCCTGCTCCGGCCCATATAATCGAGGCCAGAGGGGAGGTGCTCCATAAACGCCCGCTACGTCCGTGGCATGCCCAGTCAACCCTGGTCGCCGGACCAGCCCGGCGTCCTCGATCTGCTCCGCGAGGCCGAGATTGAAGAAACCGGACTGCTTACCTCCGGCTCCAACTACGTCTTTCTCCTCAAGCTGCGTCGCCCGAAGGAGGGGTCCGGCTATGCGGTCTATAAGCCGCAACGAGGTGAGGCGCCGCTCGGCGACTTCCCGGACGGCACGCTCTATCTGCGGGAGTACGCGGCATACGTCGTGAGCGACGCCATCGGCTGGCACCTGGTGCCGCCGACCGTGATCCGCTCCGAGGGCATGGAGATGGGGATCGGAGCACTCCAGCTCTTCATCGAGCACGATCCCTCCCAGCATTACTTTAGCCTCAAGGACAGCCGCGCGGACGAGATGAAGCGGGTGGCCGTATTCGACTGGCTAACGAACAACGCCGACCGCAAAGGCGGCCACTGCATTCTCGCCGCGGGCGGCCGGATGTGGTGCATCGACCAGGGGTTGACCTTTCACGTCGACGACAAACTACGCACCGTGATCTGGGACTTCCAGGGGCAGCCGATCCCTCCGCACCTGGTCGAGGAGGTCTGCGAGTTTGGCGAGCGGCTCGTGGCCGACAAGGGACTGAGGGATAGCCTGCTGGAGGTGATTACCCCGGCCGAGCTGTCGAAGCTCGAGCAGCGGGCGGCATTGATCGACCGCGAGCGCGCTTTCCCGGGCCCGCCGCCGTGGCGGCCCTACCCCTGGCCGATGATCTAGCATGCGCGCTCGCGCCATTCCCGGCGCGCTGGCGCTTACCTTGGTCGCGGCCTTCGCGGTCGCCTGCGCGGGCGGAGGCGCCCGAACTCCGGCGCCCGTCGATCCCGGCGCGAGCTGCGGTCAGGAACGCTGGCCCGTCAAGACTCTGAGCGACAGCGACGCCGGCCGGATCAACCTGACGCCCGTGCCGGCCTCCGTGCGAGAGCTAACGGCGTTGCCCACGCCCCGGTCCCGGCCGAGGGCTTCGCGAGTGCCTCCCGTGGAGCTGCGCACCTACTCGATTCGGGTACAGGTGGTCGAGTTCAAGCTTGAAGACGACGACGACGTTCACGTCGTAGTCGCCGACCCGGCGGACCCGAATACAACGATGATCATCGAGTTTCCCGACGCGGAAAAGTGTGCGGGCGCCGACATATCCTCCGAGGCGGAGGCAATGCGCGCCGCCCGGGCTGCGCTTGTCGCGCGCTACGGCGCCCCTCGCGCATCGAGCTTCAAGGGACTCGAGGGCGAGGCCTTGATTACCGGCGTGGGGTTCTTTGACTTTGACCACGGCCAGCGAGGCGTGGCGCCGAACGCCATCGAGCTGCACCCCGTGCTCCGTTTCGAGCCCATAGCCACGCCGACCGTCGCTCCGGCGCCCGCCGCGCCGCCTTGACGGCAATGACGCGCTTTGCCCGGTCCTTTTGGCACCCGGAGGAAGCAGGCGCTACTTCCCAATCATCCCCAGGAACTCGGCGCGCGTCCGCGGATCTCTGCGGAAGGCGCCAAGCAGGCAGCTGGTCTCCACCAGGCTGTTCTGCTTCCCAACCCCCCGCATCATCATGCACAGGTGCCTGGCCTCGATGACGACGGCGACGCCCCGCGGTTTGAGCACTGTCTCAATCGCCGAGGCGACCTCAGTCGTCAGCCGCTCCTGGACCTGGAGACGGCGGGCGTAAACGTCGACCAGGCGGGCGATCTTGCTCAGGCCGACAATCTTGCCGCGGGGCAGATAGGCCACGTGGCAGCGGCCGAAGAACGGCAGCAGGTGGTGCTCGCAGAGGCTGTATAGCTCGATGTCGCGGACGACCACCATTTCGTTGTAGTCCTCGTCGAATACGGCGTCGCCGATGACCTCGAGCGGGTCGATCGAATAACCCTGGGTGAGGAAGCGCAGACTCTCGGCGACACGTTCCGGCGTTTCCGCCAGGCCTGGTCTCTCGGGGTCCTGGCCGAGCTCGACGAGCAAGGCTCGCACGAAGTGTGCGATCCGCTCGGCGCTGGCGGTCGCCTCGGTGTCGAGCCGTGTGACGTCGCTCACGGGGTAATTCTAAGGCAGTAAGAACAAGAAACACGAAGCAAGAAACAAGGCGGCTGACCTTGTTTCTCTTTGCAGTTCCCGTTTCTTCTTCTAGGGCAGGTACAGCAGCGGGTTATCCACCCTACCGCCGACGTGGACTTCGAAGTGGAGGTGGTTGCCGGTCGCGTAACCGGTGCGGCCGGCGTAGCCGACAAGCTGGCCCTGGGCCACGCTCTGGCCCGTCCTCACGCTGATGCTGGACAGATGCGCGTAGAGGGTCTCGAAGCCGTTGCCATGGTCGACGACGACGTAGAGGCCGTAAGAGCAGCAGACGTTGCCGCCGGCGAAAATTACCGTGCCTGCCGCCGCCGCGGCGATGGGGGCGTTTGGCGTCGCATAGAGGTCGACGTCGATACCGAGCGGATGCGCCGGGCCGAAGTAGCTGGAGATCGGTCCCGTGACCGGCCAGATGAAGCCGGAGCGCGAGGCCTGGCCGCCGCGGACGATTTGAGCGCCGCTGCTGCCCGAGGAGGCTACCACGATCGGCTTGGCGAAACGCTTCGGACTCGGGATGAGGATCTCGTCGCCTACTTTGAGCGCATTGATGTCGGCGACGGAGTTGATGTCGACGGCGACGATGTCGGCCATCGTTACGTCGTAGGTGTCGGCGATGGAGGAGAGCGACTCGCCTTTATGGACTGTATGAAGTACCGCTTGACGGGTGGGCACGCGAATCTTCTGGCCGATCTGAAGAACGTCGTCTTCGGTGACGATGTCGGGTTTGTTGCTGTGAACGAGCAGCTCCCAGCTGGCGGCGTCCGCCGTGGTCTTGAGTCCGAAATTACCGGCGATCTCGGAGAGGGTGTCGCCGGCTTGTATGGTGTAGACGCAGTAGAGGATGCTGATCGAGGTGTCGCAGGGCGGGGCCGCCGCCTGAGCGGCGGGCGATGGGGGCGCTCCGGTGGCGGTCAGGCGTGGCTCCAGAGCGGGAGCGGGCGCTGCCAGGCCGGCTGAGTTCGTCTGGGTCAGCGATGCCGGGCTGGCGTAAACACCGTTTGCGGCCAGGGAGGGCCCCGTTTGGCGGGAGACGGACACGGGCAGGACTTCCTGCCTGAGAGCCGGAGACGCCGCGACGGACGGATACGTCAATCCGTCGACCGAGTTCGTGAAACCGTGGGCGCGGGTGGAGGCGCGGCTGGGCAGGAATGTTGCGTAGAAGGCCGTGATGAGTGCGATTGCGAGAACTAGACCGTGGAAAAGTGGCCTTCGAACTCCCCTGCTTGCGGTTTGCCTTGCCTTCGGGCCCGCGCGGCGGGTCATGGCTCTGGGCGAAGGGTGCCCGCTGGGCGTCGGAGTAATAGGTCTACCTCCGTGCGATAAGGTCTGGCCCTTTCGTCGGTCCCCGTCCCTGGGGGTGTCGCGGTATTTTACACCGGCAGGTCAATTGTCCAGGGGAATAATAGGTCAATCTACAAGCTAGCGAAGAATCTTCTAACTATGATTCGGACTTTTCTATAGGTCATGGCCGCGAGACTCGGGCGGAGGCCCGAGCTCGAACTCAACTATCAGCCTCGTGGGGAACGGACCCCTGACCTTGGACAGGCTCAGAAGGGTCAGTCTGAAGATCGAAGGGGGTTGGCTGCTGCCGGCCCGACTTTCACCGGGACGCTATTCTTCGTTCTTCAGTGTAGCGAGGAACTCGGCGTTGTCGTGGGTGCGCTCGAGGCGGTTGAGCAGGCGCTCGGTCGGCTCCGTTGGGTTCGGGGAATTGGCGCCCAGCATAGCCACCATCCTTCGCATGGTCCAGACGTCGCGCAGCGTGGTGGCGTCGAGCAGCAACTCCTCCCGCCGGGTGCCGGAGCGCGCGATGTCGATAGCCGGGAAGATGCGACGCTCCGCCAGACGGCGGTCGAGGTGCAGCTCCCAGTTGCCCGTGCCCTTGAACTCTTCGTAGACCACCTCGTCCATGCGGCTGCCGGTGTCGATCAGGCAGGTCGCGATGATCGTCAGGCTGCCGCCTTCGTCGCAGTTGCGCGCGGCGCCGAAGAAGCGCTTGGGCGGATAGAGCGCGATGGGGTCGATGCCTCCGGACATCGTGCGCCCCGAGGGCGGCATGGCCACGTTATACGAACGGGTCATGCGCGTGATGCTGTCCAGAAGAACGACGACATCGCGCCCGCCTTCGACCAGGCGCTTCGCTCGCTCCAGGGCCATTTCGGCGACGTGCGTGTGGTCTTCGACCGGCTCATCAAACGTCGAGGCCACGACCTCGCCGTCGACCGAGCGCCGCATGTCCGTGACTTCTTCGGGACGTTCACCGATCAAGAGCACCATGAGGTGGAGATCGTTGTAATTAGTCGTGATGCCGTTGGCGATGTTCTTGAGGACGAAAGTCTTGCCGGCCTTGGGCGGCGAGACGATCAGTCCGCGCTGGCCGCGCCCGATAGGCGAGGCCAGGTCGATAATCCGCTGCGTCAGGTTGTCCGAGGACGTTTCGAGATTGATCAGCTTATCCGGAAAAACGGCGGTCAGCTGCTCGAAGAAAGGACGGCGCTTTGCTACTTCCGGGTCGAGGCCATTCACCGCCTCGACGCGCAGCAGGCTGAAATACTTCTCGCTGTCCTTGGGGGCGCGCACCGTTCCCGTCACGTAGTCGCCCGTGCGCAGGCCGAAGCGCCTGACCTGGGACTGGGAGACGTACACGTCGCTCAGGCTGGCGAGGAGGTTTTCGCGACGGAGGAAGCCATAGCCGCCGTCGTCCAAGATCTCGAGGACGCCGGCACGGAACACATGGCCTTCTCGCTGCGACTGCGCTTCGAGTATGCGGTAGACGAGATCTTGCTTTCGTAGAGTCGCAAGGCGTTCTACACCGAGTTCGCTCGCGATCTCGGACAAACGATCGCGGGCTAACTCCTCTAATTCCGCAATGGCGTAGCGGCGGCTTTCCACCGATGTCATGGGGCTCTCTCTAAACTTGGATAGTTGGGGCAGGATTCAGCGCTTCTTCGGCCGGCGGCTTGGATTCCGAGCCAGGCCCCAGAGGGCGAGAGCGAAGGGGCAAATGGCGCAACGGCCGAAGGGCTGCGGATTAAGTCTAGCATCTCCATCAAGAAAAGCAAGCTATCTCCGGCGTCCCTGGTGACGATCAGACCCTGGCATACTTGCGCGAGTCGGCGAGAAAGCGCTCGATGCCGATATCCGTAAGGGGGTGCCTGATCATCGCTTGAAATACGTTGAAGGGCAGAGTTGCGACGTGTGCGCCGGCAAGCGCGGCCTGGATGACGTGCGGTGCCGTCCGGATGCTCGCGGCCAGGACGTGGGCGGGTAGATGGTAGCGGTCGAAAATCTCGACCGATTGGCGCACGACCTCCATGCCGTCCTGGCCGGCGTCGTCGAGGCGGCCGACGAAGGGGCTGACGTAGGTCGCCCCGGCCAGAGCTGCGAGCAGCGCCTGATTCGCGGAGAAGACGAGGGTCATGTTTACCTTGACTCCCTCGCGGGACAAGATCGATGCCGCCTCCAGGCCGTTGCCGTCGATCGGGATCTTCACCACCACGTGGCGGTGCCAGCCGGCGAGCGTCCGGCCTTCTTCGAGCAATCCGGCCACATCCCGGGAGGTACACTCGGCGGAAACCGGGCCATTCACGGTCTCACAGATCTCGATTACGCGGTCTTTGTAAGACACTCCGCTCTCTTTGGCCATAAGCGTTGGGTTGGTCGTGACTCCGGCAAGCACTCCCATGCGAGCGGCATCACGGATCTCGTCGATGTTGGCGGTGTCCAAGAACAAACGCATGACAGGTTCTCCCCGGGACTCCGCGCCTAATTATCGGCAGGGCGCGGCGTAATCGGCATCGCGGTCAAGCGATCGCCGAACCGGACGACGCGATAGCCAAACCCACGTCCGCGTCCTCGCGGCCCGCGGCGACCGCCTTGTTGCGGGCGGCCGCAATCAGCTCCCGGAACAGAGGGTGAGGGCGGTCGGGACGGGAACGGAACTCCGGATGAAACTGAGTGCCGATCATGAACGGGTGATCGCGGACCTCACAGATCTCGACCAGATTCCCGTCGGGAGAGGTACCACTCGCGAGGAGCCCGAACTCCTCAAGCGGGGCTCGGTAGGCGTTGTTGAACTCGTAGCGATGGCGGTGTCGCTCACGCACCTCGTTCACAGCGTACGCGGCCTGGGCCAGGCTGCCCGGGGCAAGGCGGCAAGGGTAGGAGCCTAGCCGCATTGTTCCGCCCTTCTCGTCGACGCCTCGCTGCTCCGAGAGGAGACTGATGACCGGGTTCGGTGTCTCCGGGTCGAACTCCGCTGAGTTGACCGCGTCCGTGCCGAGCGCGGTCCGCGCGGCTTCCACTACCATTACCTGCAGGCCGAGACAGAGGCCCAGGTAGGGTACGCGGTTTTCACGAGCGTAGCGGGCGGCGACAATCATTCCCTCGATGCCCCGCTCACCGAACCCGCCCGGGACGACGATGGCGTCGGCGCCACGCAGGACAGCCGCCACGTTGGCCGCGTCGATATCTTCGGAATGGACCCAGAGAACCTCCACCTCGGTCCCGTAGGCGATGCCGGCGTGGATCAGGGCTTCCTTCACCGACAGATAGGCGTCGCGCAACTCGACGTACTTGCCGACAACCGCCACTTTGACGATCGAGGTTGGGTTGCGGAGGCGCTCGACGAGGCGCCGCCAGTCATCGAGGTCGCGGCCTCCGGCTTTTAGCTCGAGACGCTCGACGATGTAATCGCCCAGGCCGGCGTCTTCGAGGAGCGCCGGCACTTCGT
>CAYRCD010000068.1:0-12725 GCA_964422735.1 uncultured Dehalococcoidia bacterium
TCGGCGCGGCTCAGGACAGGCCCTTCGGCGCGGCTCAGGACAGGCCCTCCCACAACGGGAGAGGGGAGCCCAGCGGAAGCCTTCAGGCTTCCATGGGTGGTGGCGTGCGGGCGATAGCCCGCTCGTCCCTTCGTTTCCTCAGGGCAGGCTCTGAGACACGAAGTGCAAGGGGCAAAGAGCAAAGATAAGGACACGCAAGGACGAGTGCGGATGACGCCGGGGAGAATTGGCGCGGTGTTGTGGCGGGGGGCTTGTTCGCCTAAGATAGAACGAACATTCGGCTACGAGGTCGGAGTGGCGGGCGAGGACTTCGAACTTGCAGAGCAGGACAGCGTCCTGTCCGGGCCGTTCTGGCCAGGGCACTTCCGCGTGCTCAAGGCCTCGCGCGTGGTCGAGCACCTGAGCCGCGCCGACGAGCTCGACCGCGTGGCCGAGCCCAAGTGACCGGCGAACCAGGACCGCAGGGTCCGGTAAGGTTCCACCCTCACGCCGTCGACCGCCTGCGCGAACGCGGCGCGACCGAGGATGAAGTGAGATTGACCGTCCTGGCCGGAGAGAGCTTTGCCGCCAGGTTCGGTCGCACCGGCTTCCGGCGAAATTTCATCTTTGACGCCACCTGACGCGGACGCCATTATGCCACCAAAGCATGGGTCCTTCCGGGGAAGGATTGCGTCGACAGCATCCGTTCGGTCCGTACATTCTCGACTTCTATTGCGCCAAGGCGCGGTTGGTTGTCGAGGTAGATGGCGGGCAGCACCTCGAGACCGAGACGGTATCGCGGGATGCGGAGCGGACTCGCTACCTGGAGAGAAACGGTTTGAGGGTGCTGCGCTTCAACAATCTGGAGACGATGCTTGAGACTGACGCTGTGCTCACGGTCATCTTGGAGGTGCTGGCACGCCCCTCTCCCTAACCCTCTCCCCAGCGGGGGAGAGGGGATGAAGCCGTCTTTCCAGGTCGAGGCCTATGCCGTGCGCGAAGCGGGCGCGTGGCTGGTTATCACCGCCGTGACCAGGTTCTTCTAAGGGAGGGGCCGCATGAAGCTCACCTACGACCCCCGTCACAACATCGCCTATCTCAGGCTGGCCGAGCCCGTAGCCGAGGTCGAGACCGTGCGCGTCAGCGACGAGCTCAACGTCGACCTCACGCCGGACGGCAAGGTCTACGGCATCGAGCTGCTCAACGCCAACCAGCAGCTAGGAGGCGCGGCCGGCAAGTTCGTCGTCGAAAACGAGGCGACCGGCCGGACAGCCGAGGTCGTCCTTCCCTGAAGGGCCTCTCGGTGCTCCACTCCGTCTCCCGCTCGGCCGGAACGAAGAAGTCGGGTAGGCCTTTACGCCTCCGTAGGGGCTGAGAGCGGGCGACAGCCCGCTCGTCCCTTCGATTCCTCAGGGCAGGCTCTGAGAAACCAAGTGCAAAGGGCAAAAAGCGAAGTACAAAGACAGGAACACGTAGCGGAAGCCTTCGGGCTTCCATCGGTGGTGGCGACGAGGAGGCGGCAATGAAGTGTCGCATTTGCGCCGGCCTCGCAAAGACCGGGGGAGCGACCGGGGTTGCTGCCGAGGCGCTAGATTCTTCGGCTGCGGCCTCAGAATGACAAGAGCGCGGCTCTGGTACGACCTCAGACTCCGTCCCCAGAGCGAGAGAGCCCCGATTTTCTGGCCGAAGGCGCAACAGTACCGGCATCTGGCCGTGTGGAACCAGGATAGTCTCCCGGGAAGCAACAACCTCTACGACGTTAGGCCGCTTGGAGGCGTAGATGTCCGCCTCCTCTGGGCCATCTTGAACTCAACTGTCGTGGCCCTATCAAAACACCAATTCGGCCGCATGGCGGGGATTGAGGGAAGCCTGAAGACCGAAGTCCTCGATGTGAACATGATGCTCGTCCCTGATCCTCGCAACGCTGCCCCGCACGTCACTGCGAGAATATTCGATGCCATAGATCGAGTCGCAGAGCGCCTTGCGGCCCGCACGCTCATCGACGAGTTCGAGATGGACGACCGGATCGACCTCGACGCCGCCGTTCTGGAGCTCCTCGGGGTCGCCGGCGCGGACAGGCGCACAGCGCTACGGCGCCGCATCTATGCCGCGTTGAGCGAACAATACGCTTCGACCCGCGCCCGGGAAGTCATCGCCCAGCATGACCGGCCCAGGAGCGGCCGCCGCGGCTTCAGTCCGGGCGAGATCGCGGACGACATTTGGCAAGAAGTCTCACCGGATCTAGACCTCCTCGAATTCCCTCAGGACTTCGTTTCTCGCACCGCCGCCCTCACCCATGTCGATCTGCCTTCCGGGGGCGTCGAAGTCGGCTTAGCGATGACGGAGACCGGTTCGCACCTCCGCGCTGGCACACTCAGGGTTGGCGGGCCAACCGGTGCCGTCCTTGATGTCGGGAGCGCTGCCCGCGCCCGTTTCCTGGCATCGGCCGCGGAGTGCGGCCATTACGGCCCCATAGATGTCCCTAACGATGCCAGCGCCGAATCAGCCGTCACCCGCTTCGAGAGCTACCGGCGCGACCTGCAAGCACGCTTTGCCATCGCCGCCACCGAGCGCACCCGTGACGCCCGTCGCCAGCGTCCCATTGCGGCTCAGCTCATGCGCAAGGCGCTCACCTGGCGCCGTCCGCAAGCCTAGCTGCCCCGTTAACGTCGATCTGCCTGCAAAAAAGAGGGCCAACGCTTCGCTATGTACAGATCGTGTGCCCTGGTCGGCCGCCCACTAATACTCGAGGACGGCAGTAAGGGGAAGGTGGTCCGACGTCCCCAGGAGCGACTGTTTGTCGAACGGCCGCGGTCGACCGCTGCCTGTCGCCACGATTGAGGCGCGGAACAGGTCGACACTGTGGACATTTAGTCGCAATCCTGCCGAGCCCAACAGTCCTCGGCTAACGACGAGTTGGTCAAGCACCTGATAACGGTTCGAGAAGCTCTCGCCCGCCTTGGTGCTGTCCATGAAGAACGACCCGGCGTTGGCCAGGCTCGCGAACTTCCAGCCAGGGTTATAGAGAAAGACGTCTCGTTCTCGGTAGGAGGCCGTGTCCTTCTGAACTGCTGCCTGGGTGAAGTCATTGGTCGGCCCGGTGACCCGATCCAACTCCCGCGAGGCGTGCAGGTGGTTAAGAACACTTCGATCCCAGGGCTCGTCATTGAAGTCGCCGACCACCATCACCGGCGTGTTCCACTTGGCGAGGACCGGGTTGAGCCTGAGGTTAGGCGCGGTTGCTTCATACAGGTCGGACGGAAGCTTGACGTGAGCCTGCACCAGGTAAGCGATGTTCTCCGCGACGGCTATGCGGAAGGGCTCGCTCTCGTACCGACCCTGCCGGCGGGACGGCCAGTGACTGGCGATCACGACGAACTCCTCCTGCGTGTCGTGAACCTTGAACTTGACTTCAAAGATGTCCCTCGTCGCATAGCGCAGGTGCACTACGTGCGACTTCTGAAAAACGAGGTCCAACTTGCGGTCGTCGTAAGCAAGGGAAACGTCGATACCGCGGAGGTCTGAAGTGCCCGCTAGGTCCTCGACGACCTTGAGATGCTGATTCCCCATCTGCTGGATCAGCTCTTTGAAGATGGCATCCTTCTCGATCTCTGCCACGCCGAGCAGCTCGGGGCCGGAGCCGCCATGGAGCGCATTCAAGGCTGCGGCGAGGTTCGCCTTCTTGGAGGCGTAGACCGCCGGCGTCCAGCCGTTCGCGCTCGTGAACTCGAAGTCGCTCGAGATCGGGTCGTCGTCGGTGTCGAAGAAGTTTTCCAGGTTCCACCAGGCGAAGCGAATCGTGGGCATTGCGGCCTCCAAGCTTTTTCAAATTCTGACGAGAATTATCGTTGACGCCGCTATTGGCGAACCCGTAGCCTACCACAGTGCGGCAGGTCTGGGAGTGAGTACTGCGCTAGTGGAGCTGGGCCGGGTCTCGCGGAACCTCATCGATGCCGACACCTCTGATGCCGAAAGGTGTTTAGCACTGGGGGCGCCGTCGTCGTCCGCGAGGATGGCGAGTGGCGGCGGGCTAATGCGCGGCCGCGAGCGTCGTCATGGACCCGGACGCCGGCCCGGGGTTGCTTCGTCGCCCATGGGCTCCTCGCAAAGACAGGGTGCGCGACCGGGGTTGCTTCGTCGCCCCTGGGCTTCTGGCAAAGACGGGGATGGGGCCCGGGGTTGCTTCGCCGCCCCTGGGCTCCTCGCAAAGACGGGGTGCGCGACCGGGGTTGCTTTGTCGCCCTTGGGCTCCGGCCGGCGGCTGAAGCGGCCGGCCTACGTTTCGTCACTGTGCCTGTAGCGCGTCCTCGCAAAGACCGGGGGAGCGACCGGGGTTGCTGCCGAGGCGCTAGATTCTTCGGCTGCGGCCTCAGAATGACAAGAGCGCGGCTCTGGTACGACCTGCGCCGACATGGGTCCTTCCGGGGAAGGATTGCGTCGGCAGCATCCGTTCGGTCCGTACATTCTCGACTTCTATTGCGCCAGGGCGCGGTTGGTTGTCGAGGTGGATGGCGGGCAGCACCTCGAGACCGAGACCGCATCGCAGGATTGGGAGCGGACTCGCTACCTGGGGAGAAACGGTTTGAGGGTGCTGCGCTTCAATCCTTCCCCGGAAGGAGAGACGATGCTTGAGACTGACGCTGTGCTCACGGTCATCTTGGAGGCGCTGGCACGCCCCTCTCCCTAACCCTCTCCCCGGCGGGGGAGAGGGGATCAAGCCCTCTCCCTAACCCTCTCCCCAGGGGGGAGAGGGGATGAAGCCGTCTTTCTAACGTCCTGTTCGTAGATGCGTGGTGGAGACTTTCGAACCGTCGACTCGCCCTGCCATCGCTCGCGGTCAAACTAGAGGGGTCACAACCCAGCGGACAAGGGCCGAATGGCCCGATAGAGGCCGCCGAGACTGGAAGGTCTCGGCTACGTGCATCCGTCGAGAGGGCAAAGTGCAAAGGGCAAAGTGCAAAGAGAGTGGGGCGGTAACCGGCTGTCAAACACTCTCGGTGCTAACGATCCGCCTCTCGCGCAGGGAAGCGATGGCGTCGGGTTGGTAGCCGAGCTCGGTGAGAATCGAGTCGGTGTGCTGACCGGCGACGCAGCCCGGCCCGCAGCGAACGGCCGTTTCCGCGAAGGTGACGACGGGGCCATGGCGCTTGTAATCGCCGTAGCTGACGTGCTCGGCGGCGACGGCGAACCCGTTGGCGGCGACGTGCGGGTCATCCTGCCAGAATGACCCCGGCGTGACGGCATCGGCGCGGACGC
The DNA here is from genome assembly GCA_964422735.1 of uncultured Dehalococcoidia bacterium. Lineage (GTDB taxonomy): Bacteria > Chloroflexota > Dehalococcoidia > DSTF01 > WHTK01 > CAYRCD01. Next base: position 5,236 of record CAYRCD010000068.1, read on the forward strand.
AGCCGACGCCGGCGGGGGCGAGCAGTGCTTCCCATTCGTCTGCGGTGCGCTCGCGGAAGGTGTCGCCGAGCGCCGCTACGAGGCGTTCGTCGTTGGCCGCGCGGGCCTCGAGAGAGGCGAAGCGCGGGTCCGCGCCGAGGCCGGTCAGGCCAGCCCTCAGGCAAAAGCGCTGCCAGTCGGCGCTGGTCTCGAGACCGAGGAAGACCCAGCCCTCGCGCGCGGGATAGAGCCTATAGAGGGCATTGAGACCGAAGACCTGGGAATCGACGGCCGGACGCGCCTGCTTGCCCTGGTAGGCAATGGCGTCATCGTGGTTGGCGTACAGGTTGGCGGCCAGCATGTTCACAAAGACCTGCTGGCCAATCCCGCCGCGCCGAGCGGCATAGAGGCCCAGAAGCGCCGCGCTGGCGATCACCATCGAGGTGCTGGGGTCGGGATTAACCTCGTTGGCGCGCATGAGGCGGCGCGCGGCCTCGCGCATCTCGGACACCGAGTCGCAGCGGGTCGGGGGCATGCCGGCGCCGGCCTGGTGCAGCGCCCCGCCGATAGCCGCGCCCGGCACCGGGTGGGCGCACGGCCGCGAGGCGCCAGGCGCGTCCGGCCCATAGCCGTTGGCGGACAGGTAGACGACGCGGGAGTTGAGGGACCGGGCGACCTCATAGCCAATCCCAAGCCGCTCGGGCACTCCGGGGCGGTAGTTAAGGATTATGACATCCGCTTTGGCGAGGAGGCGGCGGGCGATCTCCTGGCCCGCCGCCGTCTTGAGGTCGACGCAGATGCTCTCCTTGCTGGCGTTGTATTTCACGGCGCCGGGGCCGGTGACCGATCCGCTGCCGCGGATCGAGTCGCCGCCGATGGGCTCGACCTTGATCACCCTGGCCCCGAGGTCGCCGAGCAGCGACGCCGCGAGAGGCGCGGCAATGATCGTCGCGAACTCCAGGACCATCACGCCTTCGAGGGGGTGTTGCGGCGCCGGCCTGACGGCGCTGGGCTCTTGAAGGTGGCGTCGGGGCTCGGCGAGCACTTCGGCCGTGTGCTGGCCCAGGAGAGGGTCGGGACGGGAGATCGCGCCGGGTGTGGCGGTCAGCCTGGCAAGGGGCCCCGGCCAGCGCACATGGCCGAGACGCGGGTGCCCGGTCTCGACGACGTCCCCGTTGAGGACCAGCTCCGGGTTGGTCAGTGCCTGCTCGGTGGTCGCGAAGGGCTCCGCGGCGACGTTGCCGTTTTCGCGGAACACGGCCATCCACTGCGCGGCGGTCTTCTCGCGCATGCGCTGGAGGATGCGGTCGCGCGCCGCCTCGCGCACCTCCGGGGGCCAGGTGGCGGGTTGGCCGCGGTAGCGCTCGTCGGTAAGAAACTCCGTGAGGCCGGCGGCCGCGAGGAAAGAAACGAACAGGTGCTCGAGGAGGTTGCCGAGCTGGATCCAACGGCCGTCGCCGGCCATCACCGGATGGTAATTAAGCGTCGGCATGCGTCCGGCGCTGTCATCGACGGCAGGGCGGCCGCCCTCCTCGGGGTACCTCTCCGCGAGCTGCATGCGGATCAAACCGCCGGTGTCATAGGGCAGCAGGCCTTGAAGAAGGCTGGTCTGGACCAGTTCGCCGCGGCCGGTGCTGGTGCGGACGAGAAGGGCGGCGATGATCCCCTGCAACGCCGCCTGGGCGCAGGCGTGGGTCGCGACCTGGACGGCAGAGTAAGCGGGCCCTTCGCGTGGCACGAGGCCGCGGAAGGAGCTCATGCGGCCCGACTTCGCCGCGACCAGGCCCTCGTTCACCGGATAGCCGGAGTATGGTCCGCGAGGTCCCCAGCCGGTGATCGAGCAAAAGACCAGGCGGGGGTTGATGGCGCGGAGCGTCTCCGGATCAGCACGCACGGCCTTCGCCCTGCCGGGCGGGAATGATGCCACGGCCACGTCCGCACCCCGGACGAGGTCGTGAAGGCGCGGCCCGTCGGCGGGCAGGTCCAGGACCACGCTGCGCTTGCCGCGCAGCCACAGCGGGGCGTTAGGGAGCGTCCGATAGGGGTCGCCGCCGGGTTGCTCGACTTTGATGACGTCGGCGCCGAAGTCGGCGAGCACCATCGTCGCCAGGCCGCCGGCCGGGCCGGAGGTGAGGTCGATGACGCGGAGGTCGCTGAGGGGTCCTGACAAAGCTCCGCCCTGGTCCGAGGATGGGTGCGATTGTAGCAGCGTCGGGCCGGGAGGTCAGGCGGGTTCGCCGGCCAGGCGGTAGGGCACCTCGACTACGACGGTGTTCGGCCTCTCCAGGAGCTGGTTCCGCAGGCGCCGGGCGGACTGGTTGTGCAGCCAGCGCTGCCAGGGGAACACCGTCCGGTACTCCGGCAGGACCACGGTCACGACGTGGTGCGGGTCGGACTGGCGCAAAGCGTCGAGGTAGGAGAGGAATGGGGAGATGAACGACCGGTAGGGCGAATTGATGATCACCAGGGGCACGTCCACTACGGTGGCATCCCACTGCGCGCGGAACTTCTGGCCCGCCTCCATGTCGTCGGTGACGTGAACGGCCGTGGCGGTGGACGCGATCGTGCGTGCGTAGTCCAGAGTCTGCAGGACGGCGAGGTTGATTTCGTCGACAGGCACGACCACGGACTGGCGCCGGGGATAAACCGAGCCGAGAACGGGACCTGCGGGAACGCTGAGCCGGCGTTCGACGCCGCGGTAATGGCGGCTGATGGAGGCGAAGAAGACGGCCAGCATAGCCATCGCGAGCATCGAGATCCAGGCGCCGTGGCTGAACTTGGTGGTCCCGACGATGACGGCGACTACGGCTGTCGTCACCGCGCCGAAGGCATTGACGCCCATGCTCGCCCTCCACCCGCGCTCCTTTAGACGAAGCCAATGGATGACCATCCCGCTCTGGGACAAGGTGAAGGATACGAAGACTCCAAAGGCGTAGAGGGGAATCAGCTTCGTTACATTGGCGTTGAACGCGACGATCAGGGCGGAGGCCGCGACGCCGAGGACGACTATGCCGTTCGAAAACGCCAGGCGGTCGCCCCGAAAGGTGAATTGGTGGGGCAGGAAGCGGTCGCGGGCCAGGATCGACGCGAGCCTGGGAAAGTCGGCATAGGACGTGTTCGCCGCCAGGATGAGAATCAGGGCCGTGAAGGCCTGGATCGTGAAAAAGACCGGGCTCTCGCCGAACACCGTCTTGCCGATCTGCGCCGGCACGGAAACGTCCGCGGCGGGCTGGATGCCGAGCCGGTGCGCAAGGACAGTGAGGCTAACGAAGAGGGTGGTGAGGATGGCCGCCATCCAGACCAGGGTTAAGGCGGCGTTACGCGACGCCGGCCTCTTGAAAGCCGGTATCCCGTTGGAGATGGCTTCGATCCCGGTCAGGGCGGTGCAGCCGGACGCGAACGCGCGGAGGAGAAGGAAGGCGCTCACCAGGGATGTGCCCGCGGGATACACCGACTCGGGCACCTCGGCGCGCAGGCCGGGATGGAGCGCCACGCGGACGAAGCCGGCTACGATGAGCACTCCGAAGGAAACGATAAATCCGTAGGTCGGGATCGAGAAGATAGTGCCCGACTCGCGGATGCCGCGCAGGTTGGCGAGGGTAATCAGACCGATGCAGGCGATAGCCAGCTCGATCCGATAGGGTGAGAGACCCTGGAAGGCCGATGTGATCGCCAGCACTCCGGCCGCCACGGACACGGCCACCGTGAGGACGTAGTCGACGGCGAGTGAAGCGGCGGCGATCAGGCCCGCCCGGTCGCCCAGGTTCTCGCGCGCCACGATGTAGGCGCCGCCCCCGTTCGGATATGCCTTTATCGTCTGACGGTAGGAGAAGGCGACGATCGCAAGAAGGACCGCGATGGCTCCCGCGAGCTCAATCGAGTGGGTCAGTGCGCCCGTGCCGGCGCTGACCAGGACGATCAAGATCTCGTCGGTCGCGTAGGCACTCGAAGAGAGGGCGTCGGAGGAGAAGACGGCCAGCGCCTTGGTCTTGGCGAGGCGCTGCTCCTCGATATCCGCGGTGGAAAGCGGCGACCCCACGGCCACGCGCCGCACTTGGCGCCAGATCCGTTGCCCTCGGGTCCGCGGCGCGATCGCCCGGTCGGTGGCGCGGATCGTGCCCTCTTCCTCATTTTGAAAGCGCCGTTCGCTCGGTCGCAGCACGCGCATCGCTCGCTGCCCGGGCTTCCCGGTATGCATCACCTCAGGCCTCTCGACCTGGGGCGCTGGAGGCTTACGTCGCGGCAGCCGGATTACCGTGGGTTCGGGGGAGGTGCGCGGGCGTTCCTCCGGCTCCTGGGAATGCGCTTCGCTTCGGTCCTCCGCCAATCTCTACCTTCTCTTGCCGACATCCGTGATGTCGGTCGGGAGGGATGCGAGAGCGCCGAAGGCGCCCTCTTGCTCACGCTGAAGCTCGACCGCTCGCATCCTCGCGACGAGACTGGCGACGACGAGCGTGCCATCGCTGCCAACGGGCAGCGCCGCGCCGCCGGCGGCCTCGATCACCTCGACGCTGACTCTCGATCGCTGCGGAACGATGAAGACGGCGGCTACGGGCGCCGCGAGCAGGCTTTCGAGGTCCCCCTGTCGCTCCCCTCCGTCCAAACAGACGACGAGGCCGCACTCTGGAGGAGCGCGCGCCGACGCGTGCTCGACGGCTTCGGCGCTGTGGGCGAGCGTGACCGCGAACGCTGGGCCGCGAAAGGCGACGCCGAGCTGTGAGAGCTGGCGAAGGTCGCTGCCTACGACTACGACCGGCTGCCGCATGCGTTCAGGCTAGATCGCATCGTGTCAGGATTCGGCCCCGGCCCTCGATGGAGGCGTCCGGATAGTGTCAGGGTTTTGGCAGACGACCACGCCCTGGGGGAGGCAGCCCTACTCCGCCAGAGGTTGTGAGTGCCTAAACGGCTGACGAGCGTGGAGCCGCGATCAGGTGGATTGTCAGGCTCGGTATCGCGCCGGCGAGCCGGTCGCTCAGCGACTGCTCGAGAGCTCGCGAGACAAGTCCGCGGAACCGTAAGCCTGAATCGATTCGGAATCTGTCAGGAGACGCCGTCGTCACAGGCGAAGCGGTAGCCGACGCCGGGTTCGGTGCGGATAAAGCGAGGATCGGCGGGGTCTTCCTTGAGCTTGACCCGAAGCTGGTTGATAAACGTCCTCAAGACGTGTGTGTCGTCTGCGTATTCCGGGCCCCAGACCGCACGCAAGATCATCGGGTGAGTCACGACCTTACCGGCGTTGCTCGCCAGGTACTTGAGCAAGGAGTACTCGGTGGGAGTCAGATGAACTTCCTCGCCGCCGAGGGTGACGCCGCGGCGGTCGAAGTCTATGCGAAGGTCGCCCGCTTCCATGGCGGATGTCGAACCCGAAGGCGGACTGCTGCGCCGCAGGGCGACGCGAATCCGCGCGAGCAGCTCGTCGCTACCGAACGGCTTCGTCAGGTAGTCGTCGGCGCCCTCATCGAGCGCTCCGACCTTGGTCTTCTGGTCTCCGATAACCGAGAGCACGATGATCGGTGTCGCGTGGTCCTTGCGCAGCTCACGGCAAACGTCGACGCCACTCATGTCCGGGAGCATCAGATCGAGGAGAACGACATCGGGCTTGAAGGCGGTGAAAGTCGTGAGCGCCGAACCGCCATCCTCGGCCTCACGGACCTCGTAACCATGGCCTTCGAGCGCCCGTCGGACCGCCCGCCGCAGCTGAGGCTCGTCGTCCACTACGAGGATGCGCGCGCCGGTCATGCCGAGACTGGAATCCCGGTCGCGAGAGGAAGGCGAATGATGAAGCATGAGCCGTTTTCGTCGCTGTCCACTTCGACCGTGCCGCCGCTGAGACCGACAAACGCTTTCACGATGGCCAACCCGAGCCCGCTGCCCTTGACGCCCGCCGGCCGGCCGCTACCGCGATAGAAGCGCTCGAAGACGTAGGGAAGCTCGTCAGGCGGGATGCCGGGCCCCTGGTCCTCGACGGCCAACGCCGCTGAGCCACCCTCCTTGCGGACCTCGAGCCGGATCGCCCCGCCCGCCTTCGAGTACTTCGCGGCGTTCTCGATCAGGTTGACCAGGGCCTGGACCAGGAGTGACGCGTCACAGCTGACGATTACATCCGAAGGCGCATCGACCTCGATGTCTCGCCCCGCCGCGGCCATACCGGCGCGCTCGACCGCCTCGCCGAAGAGGTCTCTGACCGCGACCGGCGTCAGCGCGGGCATGACGGTCCCGGACTCAATGCGGTTCAGGTCCAGGACATCGCTGATCAGCCGGTTGAGCCGGTCGGCCTGGGTGTCGATCGTGTCCAGGAACGCCTGCTTGTCCTCTTCCGACCAGGAGACGGCGCCATCCAGGAGGCTCGATACCGATGTCTTGATCGCGGCAAGGGGAGTCTTCAGGTCATGGGAAATGGAGGTCATGAGGGCCGTCTTCATCTCGTCGGCCCCTTTGAGGGCCTCCGCGCGGGCGGCCGCGCCGGCAAGCTCAACGCGCTGGACGGCGAGGGCGGCTTCGCCGGCGAACGCGACCAGCAGCTCCTGGGGCCGGTCGCGGAACGGCGTCGGCCCGACCGGCCCATCCAGCCTCAACAGGCCCAGGGTCTCCTGCGCCAGCTTCAGCGGCGCCAGGGCTACGCTGGTTTCGCCTCCGCGGCCGGGGGGTGAGCTTCTGGGCCGGATGACTCTGGGCGGCCGGCGGCCGCTCAGCCCCGTTGGGCCGATGCCCTGAAAAGAACCTTCAGCCACCGCCCGGTCGGCCAGAAAACGCTCGTCGCCCTCGGCCGGCCGCCCCGATGATTCCGAGCCCGCGTGGGCGAGCACCCTCCACTCCGAATCGCGGCGACTCAAGACCGCGGCACCGCCGGCGTCGAACGCAGCAACCACTTCTCTACACAGCGCCCCCAGGGCCGCCTGCGGGTCTGTCTGGCCGATCATCGCCCGGCTCAGCCCGAGCAGGACTTCCGTCTGGGCCTGACGCCTTTGCGCCTGGCCCGCCGCCTCGCGCGCGGTGGCAAGCAGCGAGCTGCCAATCACCGAAACCAGGAGAAAGATGGCCAGGCCAACGATGTTGCGCTCGTCCTCGACCGCGAACCTAAACAGAGGCTCGATGAAAAAGAAGTTCAGGGCGACATTGGTCAGGACCGCGGCCAGAAGGCCGACCCGGCGTCCCCAGGTCGACGAAACGAGCAGAGTGAAAAGGAGGAAGAGCAGCCCTTCATTGAGCAGGCCTACGTCGCTCCGGAAGGGTGCGAGCAGCGCGGTGAGCAGGGCGGTGCCCGCCAGAGTCACCGCCACTCCGCTTCGCGGATCGAGAGTCCAGCCGGGAAGCCTCACGCATCAATTGTACGCGTGCAAATGACATGCGGAATGGCCGTCGCGGCGCTCTGGGTTGAGACCAGTCGCGAGGTTTCGGGCGAAAGACGAAGGCCGGGGGCCTGGGCCTCCGGCCTTCTCGGCCGGCCGGTATGAGTCCTAGCAGGGTGCTGAAAAAAGGACTGGTTGGAGGGATCGACGGCTGATCTCGTG
>CAYRCD010000069.1:0-12334 GCA_964422735.1 uncultured Dehalococcoidia bacterium
GGATGAGGACACCGACAACGTCTCAGCAACCTCATTCTTCAGCACCCTGCTAGGTTCTTCCCCACTGTCCGCCCGAAAGGGCGAACTAGTGGGGCTTTTTGTTATACTCGAACGACTGTGCTACGAGTCAGTGTCTTCCTCGACGAATAGAATGTGTACCGAGGCGCCAGACGCGCTTTCTTTGATGAGAAGAGCCCTTTACCAAGGGTAACGCCGACCCTATCAAGCTCGGTAAGTACCTCTCTTCGCTCCTGCCACCGAACAGTCGCGAGCCCCGTGCCTTTGAGCAAGTGGGCGTCTATACCGCAATACCCGACTCGTCAAAGGAGCCAAAAGCATACTCGGCAAGTATGAAGAGGCTTCAGCATTGGGAGAGCACCGCGGCTATTGTCATTGCACGGCCTCTTAGGTACCCCCCGCGCCTGGAAGCCCTTTGAGCCCGCGCAGCAGAAGGGCGTCGATGTAGCGCTTGCCCTCGACTTCGCCACTCTCGCCTTAGAATAGGGCGTTCGACGTAGGCATCATCTTCTCGTCGGACACCGACCTTCGGCCGGCAATTGAGTTCGTGGTGAACAAGACAGCGGCTCGCGCGGAAACGGCATGCCGGTGGAGCGACCGTAGCGTTAATCGCCTTTCCGTTCCTGGTGTATGGACGTGGAATCACAGGCTCGAACGCGCGGCCTACGACGCCGTATGCGACCACACCGACTATCGCGCACGGCGACGATCACCTTGACCTGGCTCCCAGCTATGAACACGCACGTCTGGGAGAGCGTTAGGGTTGAGGACTCACGGTCCCCTCTCCCCGCGGGAGAGGGTGAGGGTGAGGGGTGCCTTCCCTAAGGCGACAACGTCACCGCGACCTGCGTGACATTCGTGGGGCTGCCGTCGCGCCCGCTGCTCTCGTAAACCCAGACGCAGGCGGGCGTGGCCGTGGTCACGGAGAATGGCACCTCGGCCGAGAAGGCCGCGACCCCGTTGTCCTTCATGAAGTTCCGCGTGGCGACCTGGATCCCGGCCGCGTCGAACAGCGTGACGCTAAAAGCGCCCTCGAAAGGGTTCGCCCGCCCGCTGACGCGCAGCGGACTACGGACAGAGTCGCCCGCTTTTGGAGAATCGAGCTGACGGAAGAAGAACTCGGCGGCGTTCGTGCTGTTCGATGCCGGCGCCGGGTTCGGCCGACAGACGTTGACGCCGGTGGCGGGGGCCCTGGGCGAAGGGGATTGCGGCTTGCCGGCGCTGCCGCCGCCGTAGCCGTCGCCACCGCAGTGCAGGGAGAAAACGAGGGCGAGGACGCAGATCGCGATCGAAGCTGAGAGGCGCATATATTCTTAACGGCGCCCGCGGTTCGATCCTGAAGCCCTGTGACTATGGCTCAGGTCGTTTTGCCGGCGACACTCAGGGGCCAGTAATCGGCACAATCAGGGACGACTTGCCTGCTACTCCGAGCGAAGATGGATCGTCGGTCTTGATGCCGATCTTCCTCGAGTCTCCGCCCTGCGCATCGACGTTTGAAACCTGCAGGCAGAGCTTCTGTCCCGCGATGAGTGTCGCGCCCGCGGAGGGTGTGAATGTGAAGCTGACGCCCTTATCGTCGGTCGCCTTCGGCACTTGAACGTTTGCGTTCACCAGGAAACCTGAGGACGGTGTAGTCGAGCAGCTGCTAGCTATCCAGACTTTGACGTTGCCGGCGGCTCCATCATCGGTCTCTGGCCGGCTGGTCTGAACGATGATCAGCGTGTAATTAGTCGTACCTAGTACCTGACCCGCGGTCGCCGGCGAATAGGTCCACGTGTTGCTCGCGTTCTTGGCGATTTCGAGTGAGCTTGCTGTCAGGCTACTGATGGTACTCATCGTGTCTTGAGTCGTGGTGCTGTCGTTGTGCAGGAGCAGGGTTATGCCCGCCGCCAATGTCGTCGCGCACACCTCAGTCGTATCGCCGCTGGTCCATACAACCGTCGCACCGCTCTTGAGAACGGTGCGCACATGGGCGCAGTAGTTGGTGCTCCCCGTCAAGCCGGTGAACGTGTTCTCACAGAAAATGTCCGAGCCGGGCGGGTTGGGACAGGTGGCGGTTGTCTCATCGAGGGTAGTGGGACCAGGAGGGTACGAACCGGGATTGGGCCTCACCTCCACGTCGTAGTGAGTGGCGTAGGCGTCGGTGCTGGCCGTCCAGGTGAACTTGAGTGATGAGCTAGAGACCACCGTCAGTGCCGGCGAAGTCGGCTTGTCCAGCGTGTCCATCACGAGCTTGTTTCCGGCATCGGCCTCGTCGTCCTTGAACGCGGCGAACGTGTCGAACACGCGCCCGGTCGCGAACGACGTCGTCCAGGACGCCGCCACTCCGATCAGGAGCAGGACGAAGACGAGACTACGAAACCTTCCCAAACCCGATACCTATGCTTCTGCTTTCTTGCGGTTCTTCGCCAGGTCCTTGATCCCCTCGGCAAGCTCGCGCAGCTCGATCGCGATGATCAAGGCCGTCGGCAGCGCGATCAGGATGAAGAACCCGGTCCTGGTGTGAAGCCGGTTCGCGATGCGCCCGACCTCGGGGAGGGAGAAAACGACCTTCCCCATCACTCGTTCTCTCGTGACCATCCCACCGTCCGGCTCCTCGTTTGCGTCACCCTTGGTCACGAAGGCGGTATTTCCGGACGTGTCCGAAGCGAGGTCGTAAATGCGGTGCGTGGTCAGCAAGCCCTTCTTCAAGCTGGAGCGGAACGTGATCACGTCGCCGGGATGCAGGTCCGCCACGTCCGCCGGCGCCACGACTATTGCGGCACCGGCGGGCATGGCCGGACTCATGCTTCCACTGCGCAGGATCCCGTATCGCCACCCCATCACGTGGGGTGCGATGAGCACGCCGATGACAGCCACGAGCAGCGCCACCAGGGCCGCGTTCGTGCCCCAGTTCAGTGCGATGCCGACCTTTGGCAAGGCGCGCTTACCCATATCACACTCCTACGCTCATTCTCCGGGCGCCTTCGTCAGGCCCCTGAGATGAGAGGTTGGGTGCCCTGCTCTGCGAGTCACTACGGGCAGGTGCTCACCTGACCCACCTGAACCAAGAAGTAGTTGAAGGTGAGAGCGGCCGTGTCGGTCTGGTACTGGTTACCGGCGGCCGTGCTGAACGTGGTCGGTAGAGTGAATATGAAGGTCTCTGTCGTATCCAGGGTGGCAACGAGGGTGCAGCCGAAGGCCCCGGCGGCATTCCATGTCGCAAGGCCGGCCAGCGTCGCAGCTCCAGCCTCCGCGAACCCCGTTCCGCCGGTGCTGCCGGCCGCGATTGTCAGCACCGCACCAAGGTCATTTACCTGAGTCCCGGGGAAGGTGCCACCGGCGCACGGGCCGCCCCAAACGCCACCCTCTGCGACACATTCGGGTTCATTGGTGCTCGGGTCGGTCTCCGCGATTGTAATCTTGAGGTAGAGCGCGCCGGTGATGGTCCCCGAGTTCGTAACCGTTGCTGAACAGGTCGCGTCAATGTCGCCAGGTTGTGCGAACTGGGGGGCAACGGGGAAACTGCATGTGCTGACGAACGTGACCGTCTTTACGAGGTCTAGTGAACCAGCCGTGATCGTGTTGCCGGTGTCGGTTTCGGTGTCGCTGAAGAACGCCCCGCTCCCGAGGGAGAAGAGGCCGGCCGCGAGGCCGATTACGAGCAGTGGAAAGAGTATCCTGCGCATCCTTGCTGTCTCCTATTAGCTGTCAGCCGTCAGTCTGTCGGCTGTCAGCACTTTGCCGTCGCGCTTGGCGCCGGCTCGTCCTTGCTTTCGCTCGTCTGACTTTCTTGTTCCCTTCCTATCACCTCCTTTGCGTCTATCCCGATTTCCTAAGCGGCATTTGGGCCCAGCTGTTACGGATGGCACCGGTTAGCCGGCGCTGGAGCCGCCTGACTCAGTCCGAAGTGGAAGATGATATCGATGGCGTCGCCCTGGGTGTTGTCCGCGATGATGTCCTTGACCTTCAGGGTCAGAGACAGGACGCGGCCGTCCTCCGACGCGTCTGAGCCGGCGTCCAGCACTCCACAAACCCCGATGAAGGCGGCCAATGTTGTCGAGTCGGCCACGAAGGGCAACCAGCAGCCCCCTCCGTTGAAGGTGCAGGCGTGGATGAGGAAGTCCGCCGGTGAGAGGTCCGCCGACGTGTCGCACTTATTAGCAATGCCGTTGTTGGCCCCGTTCGGGTCGCAGGCCAGGTTGGTCGCGTGCAGCTCGACATCCAGGTGGAGGTTGTCCAGGCTTCCGGCCATGTTCAGCGTCTTCGCGCACGTGGCCAGGGTTTGTCCCGGGATGACGCTCGCGAAGTCACAGGCGCCCACGGTGCTGCCCAACGCCAGGTCCAGTGAGCCGGCGCTGATCGTATTGCCGGTATCGGACTCGTTGTCCTGCACAAAGGCGCCGCTGCCGAGCGTGAACAGGCCTGAGGCCAGGCCGAGGATGAGCACCGGAAACAGAAGTCTTCGCATCCTTGCGCGCTGTCCTCTACATCAATCCGGCGACTTCGCCGTGAAGAAAAACGTCCCGTTGACGGATAAACCCTGGTACGCGTTGCCGGCGCCCCAGGGGAAGAAGACTTCCATGCACAGGATCTCGTTGGTCGCGACAGCGAGGTCCCGACCCGCGTTGAGGACCAGCGGGTCGCCGATCTTGTTCCCCGCGGTGAACGTACCGACATAGAGCTCCGTGCCGACCTGGTCACCCGTGAGGGGGAGCAGGTCGTCGCCGCTCGGCGGTTGGCCCGGGTAGTTGCAGGACGTGCCGACTCGCAGGTAGATGCGGAGCTTGATCACGGCCGCGAAGGTGCTGCTGCCCGTGACCGTCATGTGCACTGAGTAGTTGAACGCGACCGGGCCCGAGTTCACCACCTGGATGCCGCCGTTGTCATAGGCGCCCGGCCCGACGAACCCGACGATGCTGAGGTGGCTGTGGTGGCCGGGCGACGACACCTCTTCCACCACCGGCGTCGCCGTCGGCGCGCTCGGCGCGCTCGTCGGCGCGGTGGTGGGCGCCGATGTCGGGCCGGCGGTGGGTTGCGATGATGGCGCCGTCGCGCTTGCACCGGCCGTGGGCTGGGATGAGGGCGCCGTCGCGCTCGCACCCGGGACAAAGGCGGAGCCGGAGCCCTGGGTGGCGCTGGCCCGGGGGGCTGCCTGCGTCGGCCCGGAGCTACCCGGTGGCGCCAGCCCAATGCTCGGGCGCGCCGCGGTGCTGGTGGGGAGGATGGCGGTCGCGGCGGCCAGCGGAGCGCCGCCCGGGCGCGTCCCGCCCGTGTTCGCTTTGGCCTGCGCCGCCCCGTCATCCGCACCGAGCACCTCGGCCACGATCGACGGCCCGCCGCCCGCGGGCCTTGGCGCCGGCGTAGCGGTTGCCTGGGACGCCGCGTCCTGGTCGGAAGGCGGGGGGGCGCTTTCGTTAATTGTTATCTTGACTTGAGCGGTCGAGATCGAGTCCAGCTCACCTTCTTGCTTCGTCGTTAGCTTCAGGAGCACCCAGGCGCCGAGCAGCGTGAAGAGCACGAGCAGGCTCAGCAGGCTGAGCACGCGCCGCCGCCGGTCCTTCTTTTCGTTCATTACGGCCGTCCGCCGCGCCGGAGCAGCGTCCGCAGGCCCATGAGCAGGCCGGGCACCGCCGCGCCGGCGATGAAGAACCATGGCGAGACGTCCGCCGGCGTGCCGCCGATGCTTCCCTCCACGGGCACAATGTCGATCTTGGGCGCCGGCGGTGGAGGTGGCGGCGGCGGCGGCGGTGGTGGTGGCGGCAGTGGCAGGACAATCTCCGGCGGTTCGGGTGGTCCCGGTGGTGGCGGCGGAGGCGGCGGTGGCGGTGGCGGAGGAGGAGGCGGAGGTGGTGGTGGCGGTGGCGGAAGAGGCGGCAACTCCGGCGGCTCGGGCGGTGGCGGAGGCGGAGGCGGAGGCGGCGGCTCGGGAACGGGTGTCTCCTGGACGCCAGCGACCTCGGCCCTGCGCGGGCTCGGCGGCGGGCAGGGCCCCGACACGACGCGCCCCAGGAAGGATGGTGACGACTCGAGGAAGAAGGGACCGCTCAGGCGTCCGGCCACGATCTCGCCTTGCCTGTCGAGGTTGACCTCCAGGAGCAGATAGAGCCATTCGCACTTGCCGACGTCGCCTTCAATCGTCTGGCCGAAAACGGAGGCCTTCTTGCGCTCCCCCAGCGCCGAGACCCTGAAGTGGCCGCCGTCGCCCTGGGGGATGAGGTAGATCACGTAGTTACCGTCCACGGGCTGGCCCAGGTCCACGACCTGGGGGCTGACTCCGCTGCCCGTGGTCGAAGACAGCGTGATCAGGCTTACTACCTCGCCCGGCGGCACGATCCCCGTCGCCAGGCGCGTGCCGGGCTCCGTGATCAGCATCCAGAACGGCGAGCCCAGCTGCACCGATACCAGGTTGGCGAGCACAAAGGGCTCCGGCGCGGGCAGGGGCTGGTTCTCGGTCGCTGTCAGCGACTGGCCGGCGGAGACCGTCACCTGCTCCTCGGGCTTGCCCGGTACGGATACACTGGCGCTGCCCTGGAGGACGACCACCTGGATGACCGCCTCGCCCTTCTCTCCGCGGCCGACGCCGACGCGCAAGACGGCGCCGTCGCGCACGGAAACGATGCCCGCGGGCGTTGAGATCTCATATCGGTCGCCACCCTTGGCCAGGGTCGAGAACTGCGCCCACGAGGTCCCGAAAGACTGGTTAAAGCGATTCACGAGGCTGCCGCCGCTCCGGGCAGGGGGCAAGATCTGGAGTTGGCTGCCCGGCTCGAGGACCAGCGTGCTGTTGTCGGAAAAGGTAACCAGGCCCCGGCCGATGTCCGACGTCCGGACGTCGTCGCCGGCCACGAGCACCTGCTCCTCCTGGGCCGGCCGGAAGCCCACGGTATCCACGGGCTGGACCTCGACCAGCGTGATGATGGTCGAGAGCACCGCGCTCGTCGTCGGTTGCGGCGCCGGCGCGAACAGGACTAGCTTCACCGCCACCGCGACCGGAATCAGGATCGAGGCAACAAAGAACAGGGGCCCTACGAGGGACCCGGGCGAATACCAGCGCTTCCTGCTCCTGTTCAAGCCCGTGCGGCGGCCGCGACAGGTCTGGTGCCTGCTACCCTGAGGACTTGATAGGCCTCGACCGGGCGGCTGCGTCCCTTCACCGTCTGTGGCCCTAACCTTTCGATTTCGAGCATGTAATCGGCCAACTCGCGTGTGCGCTCGCCGATGTAGACCTCGCCTCCCGGCGCGATGCCGCAGAGGCGCGACGCCACGTTGACCGCGTCGCCAATGACGCTGTATTCGAGCCGTCCCGCCGACCCGACGTTTCCGGCCACGACTTCGCCGGTGTTGATACCAAAGCCGAACTTCGCATCCGGGTCGTCCGGGATCTCGAGGTTGTGCGATTTCATCTCGGCCAGAGCTTCGAGGGCGGCGCGGCAGGCCTTGATCGCGTGGTCGGTGACGTCTCGCGGCGCGTTCCAGATCGCCATCACACAGTCGCCGCCGAATTTGTTCACGATGCCTTCGTTGCGGACGATGCTGCTGATCATGATCCCGAAGGCCTCGTTCAGGAAGGCGACGACCTGCGCGGGCGGCATGCGCTCGGACACCCCGGTGAAGCCGCGCAGGTCGGCGAAGAGAACGGTCACTTCCCGTAGCGTCCCACCCAGCTCCAGCTCTCCCCTGTCAGCGGAAGATGCCAGCTCGGCCACGATCTCGGGCGACGCGTAGCGGCCGAACAGGTCGGTCAGCTCGCGCTGGTCGGCGCGCTGCGCCGTGTTCCGGTACGCCAGACCTACGAGGTACATGAACACGAGCAGAAGGGCAGGATAGACAAGGTTCATTACCAGCTTCTCGTCACTGGGACGGCTAAAGAGCGCGAACGAGAAGGCATAATGCCCAACGCCCACGAGTATGATGAGCAGCGCCGCTATTCGCAGATTGAAACGCGGCACGGCATACATCGTTACGGCCACCAGTGGCAGAAGCGCCAGCGCCGTATAGTCGCGGTTTACCTCGCGGACAAACACGCCGTTCTTGATGCTCTCAATCGCGTTCCCCAGCACGGCAATGCCGGGCTGGTCCTCGCCCGCGAGCGGGACGAGGTGCGTGTCACCGCTACCGGTCGCCGTGAGCCCGATGATCACGATCTTCCCGCGCACCTTGTCCGCGTCCAGGCGGCCGGCGATCGCGTCACCGTACGAGAAGCGCGCGAACTTGCCGCTCTTGGCCGTGAAGTCCGGGCGCATCGCCCCGGCCTCGTCTACAGGCACTCGCTGATTGAGGAAACGGGTGTGGTTCCCTTCACGCGGCAGCTCGGTCGGGGCCGGCCGCTGGCTCTCGGCATAGACGGCGGCGACCACCACGGAGGGATAGGTCTTACCCGCCGTGTCGTGGATCAGGAGTGGCAGCCGGCGGAGGACGCCGTCCGGGTCCGGCGGGAAGTTCACGTGCGCGAGCTGGAACGCGGCGCTCTTCAGCGGCTCCTGCGGCGCCAGGACCGCCTTAAACTCATAACGCTCGCCCGGGCCCGTGCCGATCGCTTCCGCGCCCGACACCGCCAGGATCACGTTGCCGGCCTTCTTGATCGCCTCGCCCAGCGCCGCGTCCTCGGGCGCCGGGTCGACGAACAGCAGGTCAAGGACGATCACTCTCGCGCCGGCGGCTGCCAGGCTTGTGACGGCCTGGGCATGCAGCGTATGGGACCAGTTGCCGAAGGGTCCGTACGTCTCCAGGCTCTTGTCGTCGATCTCGGCCAGGACGACGTCGGGCACGCTGCCGTGCTCCCGGAACAAGACGGTATCGGACAAGCGCGCCTGAAGCCCGGCGAAGGGCTGGAAGACCCAGAAAACGGCGATTAGTCCGAGTCCCGTCGCGACCAGGACCAGGCTGCCGGCCTGTATCCGAGCCTGCCGGCGACTCCCCCCGCGAAAGAGACGCGCAAAGATACCCAGAAGAGGGCTCCAGTAAAAGCTCGGCGGGGTGAGGCGGATCGCATCGTATTCGTCACGCCTCTCAACGTCAACCTGAGCAAGGACTTAGCTACGCCGAAAGACCCCAAGCCGCGCTCCATTCCTTGTATCGCGAACCGCGGCCTACACGCCCGCGGCTCGCGGAATAGTGCATGCGGCATCTGACTCTCAATCCGCGTTAAAGATTTTCATCTTTCCCTCCGATTCTCAGGGGGAGCAAGGCCCGTCACCTTCCTCGGGGTTGGCGATGAAAACGTTCGCCCTCTCTGTAGCCGCGGTTGTCCTGGCTTGCTTCCTCAGCCTGGCCGGTGGCGCCAACGTCAGCGGCGCCGGCTTCACCGTTAACTCTCTCGGCGATGAGCCGGACGCGGTGGTGGGCAATGGTGTCTGCGCCACGGCCGTCGCGACCTGCACGCTGCGCGCGGCGATCCAGGAGGCAGGTCGTCGTTGCCGCTAAGCGTCGTGCCCGCCCCGTAGTGCCGCTTCGGGAAGCGGCGCGGCGTATCGTGGGCGCTACTCAACCGGGGCTTACCCCGGCTTTCGCTGGATTCTCGGGATCGTCCATCCAGGCTCTCGGATTGTCGCGGATGTACTGCCGGACGCGGTTTAGTTCGCTGTTATGCCGAATAACGCGCTCGTAAAAGTTCCGTTGCCACACTGGCGCTCCCGGCGAGTTCCGCACGATGCTGATCTGCCTCGCGCTAACGGTCTTGAACGTACCCACCAACCTTCCTACCGTCTTCCGCGCCTCGCTTGACGGGCCGCTTCCCGAAGCGGCACTACGGGGATCGTCTAACACTAAGATGGCGTGAATGTGGTTTGGCATCACGACGAACTCGTCGAGAAATACGTACGAATAGTGCTCAGTGAGCCACTGCCAAGACTCTTCGACTATGGCCTTGAACCTCAGGTCGTCGAAAAGCAGTTGTCTCTGATCGCATACGCACGTAACGAAGTACGCCCCATTCTGCGTGTAGTCATAGGACAAGAGGCGCATTGATTTCCGCCGAGGGTCTACCCCACGGCCACCAACGCGCCGCGCTTGACCAGCGCCTCCCGCACGTAGCGGCCTGTCGCGCTCGTCGGGTGGCGGGCAATCTCCTCGGGCGTGCCCTCGGCGATTAGCTCGCCGCCCCCGTCTCCGCCGAGCGGCCCCAGGTCGATTATGTGGTCGGCGTTGAGCACGACGTCCATGTGGTGCTCGATAACCACGACCGTATTGCCCCCGTCCGCGAGACGCTGCAGGACCGCCAGCAGGTTGCGTACGTCTTCGAACGAAAGACCCGTTGTCGGCTCGTCGAGGATGTACAGCGTCCGGCCCGTGGAGCGCCGCGATAGCTCGGTCGAGAGCTTCACCCGCTGGGCTTCGCCGCCGGAGATCGTCGTCGCCGGCTGCCCCAGCGTGATGTAACCGAGACCCACGTCCTTGAGCGTCTGGAGCTTCGTCCGAACCTTGGGGAAGGCGGCGAAGAACTCCAGCGCCTGGTCCACGGTCATTTTCAGGACCTCGGCGATGTTCTTGCCGCGGAACAGGATCTCCAGGGCCTCGCGGTTGTAGCGCTTGCCCTTGCAGACCTCGCAGGGGACGGTCACGTCGGGTAGGAACTGCATCTCGATCTCGATGTACCCGTCGCCCTGGCAGGCTTCGCAGCGGCCGCCTTTGACGTTGAACGAGAAGCGGCCGGGACCGTAGCCGCGGAGCCTCGCTTCCGGGACGGACGCGTATAGTTCCCGGATCGGGGTGAACATGCCCGTGTAGGTCGCCGGATTAGAGCGCGGAGTGCGCCCGATCGGCGACTGGTCGACGTTGATGACCTTATCGAGATGCTGCAGGCCGGTCAGGGCGTCGTGCGCACCGGGACGGTCGCGCGCGCTGTAGAGCACCTGGGCCGCCTTCTTGTGCAGGATCTCGGTTATCAGGGTGCTCTTCCCCGAGCCGGACACTCCGGTTACGCAGACGAATTTGCCCAGGGGGACCGCGATGTCGAGGTTTTTGAGGTTGTTCTCACGGGCGCCCTTTATCTCCACCTGGTGGCCGGTCCCCGGCCGGCGATGCGAGGGCATGGGAATCCGGCGCGCGCCGCTGAGGTATGCCCCCGTTAGCGACCCGGGGTTGGACATGACCTCCTCTAGGGTGCCGACAGCGACGACCCGGCCGCCGTGGTCTCCGGCGCCCGGACCCATGTCGACGATGTGGTCGGCCGCGCGCATCATCGACTCGTCATGCTCCACGATCAGCACCGTGTTGCCAAGGTCGCGCAGGCGTTCGAGGGTGCGGATCAGACGAGCGTCATCCGCCGGGTGGAGGCCGATTGTCGGCTCGTCGCACACGTAGAGGACGCCCATCAGTCCGGAGCCGATCTGGGTCGCCAGACGGATGCGCTGGGCCTCGCCCCCGGAGAGAGTGGCCGTGCCTCGGTCCAGGTTCAGATAGTCGAGGCCGACCTCGACGAGGAAGTCCAGCCTCGCCCGAATCTCCTTCAGTATCTGGTACGCGATCGCCTGCTCGCGCTCGCTCAGGGGCGTGCTGGGGTCGGCGAGGCTCGCGAACCAGCGCTGAGCCTCGCTGATGCTCATCGCCGTCGTCTCGGTGATGTTCAGGCCGCCGACTTTCACCGACCTCGATTCCGCTTTCAGGCGGGCCCCGCCACAGCTCGGACAGGGCACTGCCGCCATGTAACGCTCGAACTCCTGGCGGATGTACTCCGACTCCGTCTCTTTGTAACGGCGCGTCATGTTTGTGATCACGCCCTCGTACTTGGTCTCCCAGCTGTTGGTGTGGCCGCTGCCGCTCTGATAGACGACCGTCACAGGAGCCGGGTCGCCGTAAAGAATGAGCTTCAGATGCTGCGGCGTGAGCTCGCGCACGGGCACGCCGGTCTGGAAGCCGTGCTTCCTCGCCGCGGCTTCCAGGATGCGGAAGTACCAGGTGCTGGTCGAGGCGGCGCGCGCCCAGGGGATGATCGCCCCCTCCTCGAGCGTCAGGTTCTTGTTAGGGATCACCAGCTCGGGGTCAATCTCCATCTTGACCCCCAGTCCCGTGCAGTCGGGACAGGCGCCGTGGGGGCTGTTGAAGCTGAAGTTTCGGGGCGCGCTCTCCGGGAACGAGAGGCCGTCGAAACGGCAGGCGAGGTGCTCCGAGAAGATGCGTTCCTCTGGCCCCGACTTCACGCCGTCCGTCACCGGGGGGTCGATGGTGACGTGGATGATGCCGCTACCCAGCTTGAGAGCGGTCTCGACCGAGTCGGCCAGGCGGCTGGTCGAGCCGGCCGACCCTCCGCCCCCCGGTTCCTCCGTGATCAGGCGGTCGACGACGACCTCGATGGTGTGGCGCCGGTTCTTGTCCAGGTCGATGGCGTCGTCGAGGT